>JAWXCB010000077.1:0-101039 GCA_034440455.1 Chitinophagales bacterium | reverse complement strand
AGGAATATGAAGCAAAGCAACCCGCTCCGGAAATTGTAGAAAAGGGAAAACGCTTAGAAAAAATGCTGAAGGCTTATTTATCTGTTTTGCCTCCGCATGTTTGCAAACGCAAGGAAGCGCTGATATGCTTATTGGAACTCTATCGCAAGAATCAATTTAACACGGAAGGACTCAACGAGGAGGAAAATGCAGATATGGCTGAAATCAAGAAGCAGTGGCGGCAGAAATATGAAATCAAAGGAGCAGCGCTACAAAAGCTTTTTGAGCTTACGTCAATTTTCAGCGAAATGAAGAAGCGTCCGTTGCTGTTTCCTTTCTATACGCTGAAAATATTGAAACACTTTCGCAAAAATATTTCAGATGGCGGCTGGTATGACCGGAGTGGAAATCTTATCTATCATCGGAATACTGATATTGCTAACTATCTGCTTACTTTTCCCGGGTACTATTTTGACAGCACTACGAAGAAGGTGTACAACAAAAACAAGAAATGGGTGTATAGCACGGAATATGAGTTTCATACTTTCTTCAGCAATTATCCGGAATTCAAATGGGTGGAAAAAGAACGTAAATGGTATGACCATGAGGGCAATGTATTGATTGAATCAAACTATATTCCTTTTGTAGAAGAGTTTGCTAAGCATGGATTTCATTTCAATGCGGAAGAGCAATTGTGGTATGATGAGCAAGGAAATTTGCTGTTGGATTATCCTATGGCAACCATCTCCTGCTCACACTTTCATGACCGGGCAAGGGAAAAGTTTGGAGTTGAAATAATAAATACCAATTGGCAACATTGGAATGGAGGAGTGTTTCTCTTCAACGACCAATCACAAGATTTTATGAATTTCTGGCACGAAATAACTATGAAGATTTTTGAAGACAACCAATGGGAAACGCGCGATCAGGGTACCTTGGCGATTTCAGCATGGAAGTTAGGACTGCAAAACCATTCGTTATTACCTTTAGAATTTAATTTCATTGCAGATTATCAGCACCCGACAATGGATTATCTCGGTAATTTAACTTTCGATATTAACGAGAAGAAAAAAAATGTCACTCCTTCATTCATCCATATTTATCATCATTGGGGCGATACAGAATGGGATGTATGGAGGGATGTGTATGCGTTCATCAACAGCCGAACATGATTGAAGAAAACAAAATAGTAAACGCGTTTTGGGTCACAGGAAAGCTAAGAAAGATGGAGCAGCTTACTATTCGCTCATTCATTCATTTTGGTCATGAATTTCATTTGTGGAGTTATGATAAAGAAGTGGATGACCTTCCTCCGGGTACAGTGTTGCATGATGCGGCTGAGATAATTCCTGAAGAACGGGTGTTTCGTTACAGAAGCAAGAAGATGGTGTGGGGGAGCGGCTCCTATGGCGGATTTTCTGATATTTTTCGCTACAAACTTTTACATGAACGTGGCGGCTGGTGGGTGGATATGGATGTTACCTGTTTAAAGCCTTTTGATTTTCCCGAGCCATATTTTTTCAGAAACCATTGGCAGTTAAAGGTTGTCGGAAATATTCTGAAATGTCCGTCAGGAAGTGAATTGATGAAGAAGTGCTATGAGCAGGCATCCGTTGAAGTAACGGAAGATAACACCGACTGGCATTTGCCTATCAGAATCCTGAATGAGCAGATTGAAAAAATCGGATTAATGCGCTACAGGCAAATAGGCTATTTCAATTTGGATATGCTCCACACCATCAAGCCGTATTTTGAAGCTAATTATCAGGCGCCTGTTGACTGGTATGGCATTCACTGGATAAACTCAGCAGGTCAGCGCAACTATAAAAAGGGGAGCGCCTATGACCACATGCTGAAAAAGTTTGGAGTGCCTGAATCAAAAATTTTCAAGCTGTGGTAGCGCAGGAAAATTTAATTGTGCATGGATTGTGGGTCGGCTCTCTCTTGTCAAAAATTGAGTTGCTTACCATTCACTCTTTTCTTAAACACGGACATCAGTTTCACTTGTGGGTATACGAGAAGTTGGAAAATAAATTGCCTGATGGCGTAATCGTCAGAGATGCAAATGAAATTATTCCAAAAGAAAAAATTTTCAGGCGAAAATTTAATGACCCTTCATGCGGAGTGGGCAAAGGAAGCGTAGGTTCTCCTTTCGCTGATTGGTTTCGCTATAAGTTATTGTATGAACATGGAGGCTGGTGGACGGATATGGACATCACCTGCCTGAAGCCGCTTGATTTTGCTGATGCGTATTTGTTTCGTGAACATGACAAAGTAAGCGTGATTGGAAATGTGATGAAAGTTCCGCGCAACAGCGAACTGATGAAAATAACCGCGCAAAAAGTAGAATCGCAGTGTAATGAAAATACGATTGATTGGCTGTTGCCCAATAAGCTGCTTGCTGAAAGCATCCAACAACTAGGATTAAGCGGGTTTATCAGAAAGAATATTTCTAATCGCGACATTTGGCAGGAAACAGAAAAATTTATTTTCAAAAATCACAGCCTGCCGGAAGAGTGGTATGTGATTCACTGGATGAATGAAGAGTGGCGGATGCGGGGCATTGATAAGAATAATATTTCTCCAGTCTCAACACTTGGAAATTTGCTTTATCATTATGGCATGGGAAAGAAGCCGGGTTATATTAAGCGGTTGGTTGCCTTATTCTTAAACCGATGAGAAGATAAAGCAATGGAAATTTCAATCTTCTGATATGAGGTTGTTTGAAAAAATCCTCAAATACTTCTTGCTCCTGTTGTTGATTTTCATTGTTTGGATGGAAATATTGCTCCGCGTAAACGGCAATTTTTATACGTACTCTGAAAAAACAGAAGGAAAATATGTGAGCTACTATAACGCCCGAATTAAAAGTCCATACCATGTTTATGGACCTCATGAGTTAAGAAACCTCAATCGCTCGGAATTTAATTATTCCTATAAAACCAACTCGCTTGGGTTGCGCGAAAAAGAACTCTCGCTTGAAAAACCAGATTCTGCTTGTAGGATTTTATTTCTAGGTGACTCCTTTACTGAAGGCATCGGCACCCCTAATGACAGTACATATCCTGCATTATTCGGACAGTTTCTTCAACAGGCGCACAACCGGCATGTTGATGTTATCAATGCGGGTATTTCCGGCAGCGACCCGTTTTATTGCTTTAGGCTCTATCAGGATAAACTGGTTGATTTTCGCCCCGACCCAGTGGTACTTGCTATCAATTCCTCGGATATTACCGATTACATTTTCAGAGGAGGCATGGAACGTTTTCAGCCCGATGGTTCCGTTCGCTTCCGCAAGGGACCATGGTGGGAGTTGCCTTACCGCTTTTGTCATTTTGTAAGATGGATTGTTCATGAGCAGATGCAGTATGACAGAACATTTATGAAAGAAGAAAATTCCGAAAAGATTGACCAAGAAGCGCGGGAAGCTATTGTGCAGTGCCTTGACGATTTCAACAAACTTTGCAAAATGCATGGAGCGAATTTCATCGCGGTGTTGCATCCAACTCCCGTAGAATTCAAAGGCAGTTTTTCAAATAAAAATAATATTCGACCCATAGCTTCAGCGTTGGATTCATTGGCAATAATGAATATTGTCCTATATGAACAGCTTGGTAAATTTTTTAACAAGGAAAATATTGAGCAATACTATTGGACTAATGATGGTCACTATAATTCTAAAGGATATGCTGTTTTTGCGAAATCGGTTGCTGAGAGTATCGAAGTCAAATATCCTCTATCTTTTGAAAGAATGACACGATGCAACTGAAACGGGCAAATTGGAAATATCTGTTTTTTATTGCTGTATTCATCTTTGTTTCCTTTGAAGCGTTGTTTCGGATTTTCGGAGTTAGAAGAGAGCTGATAAAACATATCATTAAGTTACAGGGTAGCGATCTAAACACCTACACCCATCGCTCCAACTCATTCTGGAATTCTTCCTGATGTCTCCTGTACAGCTGTGGCGGGACGCGAGCAGGAAGAAACTAAAAAATCATCCTGAATGAAGTAATTTCACTACGAAGACATACCGGACAATGATTACCGAGCGAATAAAATCAATGCTTTTCAGAAAGGAGCGCATTTCGGTCTCTCCTGAGATTACAGAAAAAGTCAGGAAGGACTATAATCAGAACCGTCCGGAGGCGGCAAGGACAACAGCGTGTTTTGCCCCCATGAAGAATCTGTACTTTGGACATCATGGCCGAATAAGTTCATGCTGCTATAACCGGCATTATGTATTGGGCACTTATCCTGAACATTCAATCCGGGAAATCTGGTTTGGCAAAAGAGCGGAAAAACTTCGCAATTATCTTGAGCACTATAATTTTTCGCTTGGCTGCGGAGACTGCAAGCAGGTGCTGGTTGCTGGTAATTACGATGGATTGAAATCCACCATGTACGACCAGCACCGGCTCAACAAAAATCTTTACCCTAGTGTTTTTGAATTCGAGCTGAACAATGCCTGCAACCTTGAATGTGTGATGTGCAGCGGTGATTTCAGTTCCCTGATCCGCAAGAACAGGGAAAAGCGAAACGAATTGCTTACGCCCTATGATGATGATTTTATACGGCAGTTAGATGAATTCATCCCTCATTTAGTTGAAGTGAAATTCTATGGAGGCGAGCCATTCCTGATTGAGTTATACTATGATATCTGGAAGAAAATTATTGCAGTGAATCCTTCCGTCCGCATTTCAGTGCAAACGAACGGGACGATTCTCAACAACCGCGTCAAAGAGATCCTTTCTAAAACAAACTTCCATATCAACCTGTCGCTTGATTCGATTCAAAAAGAAAATTATGAAGCGATAAGAGTGAATGCAAAATTCGACAGGGTAATGGAGCACCTTCAATACTTCCATTCTTACTGTAAAGACAAGGATACCTTTTTTGGAATTTCAGCTTGCATGATGACAACTAATTGGCAGGAGGCTCCTGATTTCATTCGACTATGCAACTCATTGCAAGTGCCCGTTTATTTCCATCCAATAACCAATCCTGCAAAATATTCGTTAAAACAGCTCGATGAGCTTAAATTAATTGAAATCTGCTCACAGCTTGAAGCAGAGTTAGTGAATATCCCCCAGGTAAATGCTATTGAAAAGAAAAACAAAAAGCATTATAAAGACTTTTTAAGCCAATTGCATGATTGGAAAAAAAATGCGGCAAGCTCACAAAAAGATACTTCTGATATCAAGAATATGTCAGATTTTGTTGAGCATGTGGCAACTAAAACCAAGTCCCGAACTGATTTGCCGCCATCTGAAATGGAGAATCGGGTTCCGGCATTTGAAGAGAAATTGACATTATTACAACAGGCGCTCCCACAAAATTTTGACCTGTTGCCTTATTTTATGCATCTCCTTAACAAGGAGGGTGTCAGCCTTAACACTTTTGTTGAGGGATTTGAAGCAAAGAACCTGGATGAAATCAAAGAACATATAAGCATGTTCTATAAACTTGATTTGTAAACGATAATTAATATGGGCAATTTCCTGACAAAAATCTTCAAAAGCGACCCGGTAAACTATAACTTATCTAAAGCAAGTAAGGGCATAACAAAAAAAATTCTGAGGGATTACAATCAGCACCGCCCTTTAGGTCCGCAAAAATATATTTGCCATGCTCCATTTAAAAGCATTTACCTCGGGCATCATGGCAGAGCGATAGCCTGCTGTTATAACCGTACTTATTTTTTAGGCAGCTATCCGGAAAATTCAATCAGAGACATTTGGTTTGGTGAGAAGGCAAATGAGTTGAGAGAAGCGATTAAAAATAATGATTTATCAAAAGGATGTAACAGCTGCCTGACCCAAATAGCAGCTTATAATTTCGATGCCACTAAAGCCAAGCAATATGACCACAGCAAATTCAACGAGAACCTGTTTCCTTCCACAATAGAGTTTGAACTTGACAATACATGCAACCTCGAATGTGTCATGTGCAGCGGTGATTATTCTTCTTTGATCAGAACGAATAGAGAAAAGCGAGAACCCTTGAAAAGCCCATATGACGATAACTTTTTAGAACAACTTAAAGAATTTATTCCTTATTTGGAGGAAGTGAAGTTTTATGGTGGGGAACCGTTTTTAATTGAAACCTACTACAAGATATGGGAGATGCTGATGAAGATGAACCCATCGGTGAGAATTTCCGTGCAGACGAACGCAACTATCCTGAACAATCGCGTGAAGAATATACTTGCTAAAACCAATTTTCATATTGGTGTTTCGCTCGACTCCCTTCAAAAAGAGGTGTATGAAAAGATTCGGATAAACGCAAATTTTGACAGGGTAATGGAGAATATTGATTTCTTCTACAAGTACTGCAAAGAGAGAAACACTTTCTTTGGAATTTCGGCATGTATGCTACGGGACAACTGGAAAGAGATGCCTGATTTTATCAGGTTTTGCAATGAGCGAAGTATTCCTGTTTATTTCCACACCATTTTTTTTCCGCTGGATAGATCAATTCATTCGTTGGAGATTAATGAGCTGGATGAAATTATCTGTCATTACGAAAACCATTTATCAATGCTTCCGGAGAAAACCCCGATAGAAGGAAAAAATAAAAATCACCTTAATGATGCCGTGAATCAGGTTAAAAAGTGGCGCATGCTTGCATCGGAGCGAAGCGCGAAGCAAAGCCAGATTACCATCCATGCGAAGTCAATAGAAGAGCTCATACTACTTTTGAACAATGGCTTGCAGGGCAAGGTCAAAACGAATAGAATTCAAAAGGTAACAGAGGTATTAACAACGATAAAAAAAGAATTGCCGGATGATTTTGACTATACATCATTGTTTAAAACAATAAACCTGGCGGAAGATGATGCTTTGAGTAATATGTTAATTGACTTAGAAACGAAACCCTTACATATTCTTTTGAATGAAGCTAAAGAAATGGGGAAACGTGCACGTTCCTGAAAATAACAGGTATTTTGTTCTAAACCGGGTGGGGCTTTTTTTACAAATAGACGGGCAGTTTATTTAACAGCCAACACTATTACTGCAGCAACTATTAAAATTATTCCCCAATATTCCATTGGGATAAAAAGTAGCGCATGATTATTCGGAACAACTATTTCCTTTCTTGAGTAATTGTTAATAACAGTTTTCGCTTTTCTGCTATTCAACCATTTGCCCAGCGCACCGTTAACTATTCCAGCTATTAATAACGCAAGAGCCAGGAGTGAATGCTCCTGGTAATAGCTTTCATTATGAGTCAAGTCTTCACTTATTAATTCAGCAGCCAGTACTATCAAAAATGTTATAACCACCACTAAAAAGCCCCAACCTTTCCAAATAATCATGATTGTTGTGTTAAATTGCAGCTAACGATTCGTGTGCGCAATGAAGTTCAACTGCACAGTCTCTTTCATTAGTTCTTCAAAAATAGTCCTGACAAAATAATATCTTTGAGATAGTTCCAAGTAGAGTAAGTAATATAGTTGTTGGGAAGGGAATACCACAAACTGAATAAATTTCAAGTATGAATCAAGAAAGGCGGAGAATAGCTTTAGTCAATTGTCCGGCTTGGGGAGCAATCCCTCCTCTTGGCATTGCGGCTCTTAAATCCTTCATGGTTTCCCATGGATACGTTGTAAAGTGCTTTGATTTCAATTTAGATTTTTATAATTCTTCTCCTCAATTAATAAAACGGGGATTTTGGGCGGCAGATTGTTACAACCAGTGGACACTTGACTACAGTCAGACAGACGTACGTTTTAACCGCGGTTCACATTTTAACACTACTCCACTTCCCCTAAAGCAATGGGCAGAAGATATTCTTTCTTTTAAACCGGATGTCGTTGGATTTTCAACAAACCTCACGAATATGACACCGGGCATTTTGCTTGCTAAGGAGTTGAAAGTCCTTGTGCCGGGCGTTCCCATGATATTTGGAGGTCCTAATGTAGCCCAGGACAGGGAGGGTGATATATTACTAAAGACGGGCGTAGCAGATATCGTAGTAGCTAAAGAGGGAGAGGAAACATTGCTTGAGGTGATGAAGGCCTTGGAAAATCAGGAGGATGTCAGTTCGATTCGTGGTATAGGTCTTCTCATTAATGGTGTTCCCACCTGGACGCCCCCACGTCCTCAAATAGCTGATCTCGATAAGCTTCCTTTTCCCGATTTTAATGATTTCCCTTTGGATAAATATCCTTCTCCTTACGATATTCCCATTATGGCTTCCAGGGGATGTGTTTACCATTGTGCTTTTTGTTATGAACATATATTTTGGAAAAAATTTCGCTCCCGCAGCGCTGAGAATGTAGTAGCCGAAATGGTTCACAGGATGAATGAGCATTCCCTGCGATTGCCAGCAAACAAAAATGCTAAAAACGGAAACGCACCGCCCGCTTTTGTTTTTTTATTTGCAGACTCGCTGGTCAATGGGCATTTCAAGGCATTAGAAGAAATGTGCGACATAATAATAGAGCGAGGCATAAAACTTTCATGGACAGGGCAAGCCACCCTTGACAAGCGCATGACCTGGAGCTTCTTTCAGAAATTAAAGCGGGCCGGTTGCACCGGTCTTGCCTTTGGATTAGAAAGCGGGTCTGAAATGGTTCTTGATGGAATGAGTAAGAATCATAATAAAATCAAGAGTGCCAGCAACATTTTAGAATATGCTTATAAAGCAGGTATGCCATCAACCGTAAACGTCATGGTCGGCTTTCCTACAGAAAGATTTCGTGATTTTCTTCAGACCATTGCTTTTTTGTTCAAGAATCGCAAATGGATATACCAAGTAAGCAATGTTACCGAAACACAACTTGCTCTCGGTACTCCTCTTTGGATAAATCCGGAAAAATGGAACGTAACAGTTTCTCAGGATGGTTCGTGGACTTCACCGAATACGGGAACCGAAAAGGACAGAAAAAGAAGACTGAAACTTTTGCACTGGTCAATGACATTGTTGGGTATCCCTCACCAAAGGATAGCGGAAGAAAATGTGGTTTATTGTGACTAAGCTTTCCAAAGACATAATAATAATTGGTTGGAGACAATATTTATCAGAGGAATTAGTGTTTTGCCAACCGCACAGTTAATATTTACCTGCCTCCTCGTTAAAGCGACATTGGAAAATAAGCAAAGCAATGAGAATGCAAGGCAAAAAAACTTTTTGCGATAGTGTTTTCGCTCTTGCCATCACCCGGATGATTATTGATGTTAAGATAGCTTCCATTGAAAACAGTACGACTACTGGTGAGCTTCGGCTGGCACTTCGGTCCGGATCTGCACCATTTTTTTGAAAACCTTTACTAATGGAAGAATCTTATTTTATTATTCACGAAGATAATAAACCGTCTTGACTGGTATAGCGGATTGAAGAAGAAAACAATCATTGGTTTGGCAATTACACTTATCCCTATACCCATGATAAACGCAATTCCTATATGCATGAACAACAAACCAATTCCAAACACATAGCGCATATTAGCGCCTAATGTTGCTGCCAAACAAAAAACTTCCAACATTAATGCAACAGCGAGAAAAAATCGGATGATTTCATGATGATTTAACAGAAAATAGGCGATCGTTTTTCCTTCCTGCCAAGTTGTTTCTGATCCTGTATCAAAATAAAGATAGGCATAGTTCTTTATCACTTGGATAGAGAAAAAGTCTCCTGCATTTATCCAATCTATACCAGATGCCCTGAGTTTGGCAATGCCTGCCAGCGCATAGGTGGCGGCTATAATTTGTATCCCATAATGAACCCGAAAGTGCCGTACATCGAAATCAGGATTTAATCGTAATCGCAAGTAGGCTAAAAATTGGACGCCCCATAAGGTAGTAAGAATAGTCGCTCTATAAAAAATGCCGTTCGATTCGTGGTGCGAAATAATAATGCACGAGAGAAGAAACAAAAAAAAGGTGGCGAGCAACATCCTTATTTCAAAAAGATAGAATACGCACAACAATACAAAAACCGAGACAAGTATGGGCTTGCCAATTGGAGTAAATAAAGGCGCAAAACTGTATAACTTACATATACCTGTTGGAAAGGGGCATCCCGAACCGCCAAAAACCATGATACCCGTTAAGGGAAGACTAACAAACACGAATGACAGTTTCAGATAAAACCACTCTATATCTGTTGCATTTTCAGGTTTACTCGTTGCAGGCTTCATACATTATAATATCGTTACTTTGAATGGAATCGTTTTTTAAAAAGAAATAAATTTGATGAAGTTGAATGGTGTTTGCAAGAGGTTTAGAAAAACATCGTTGCCCCAATTGGCTCATCATTATCTCACCTATATTGTGCAATTGTTCGGACGTCAATGTGTGATTATCGCCAGTAATATTTTTGCTTTTACAGATAGCATTGTAATTGTGCGTTAAGTCGCCCGTTTTATAGTGATAATAATTTTCTATCGGCAACAGTTTTCCTTTAGTGTCTGTGAGGTAAAAGGTACAAGCCTTCTCGGGAAATCTATTATACATATCTACCAGGCTGAACGGATGGCATTCTCCAATTATTAAAGACAGGATAACATAACAAAGTCCAACTGAAATATTTTGTTCATTATATTTTATCATTTGCTGTTGTAGGCTTTCCTTAAATAATGGCAGATGAAATTAGAAAAATTTGTTCGTTATCATCATCATCCTGTTGCTAAATTGATTTGAAACGCACTAACGAGGTTGAAGTTAGCCGCTTGAATTTAACAACCAAATGCCGGAGGCAAAGAAAATACCCTCTCTCAGGAGCGAGCGCAATGTCATTAAGTTAAGCGAGATTTTCACCCCCTGTGTCCCCCTCGAAGGGGGAAGAGCTGTCTCGTCCTGAAATAAGTTTACAATGCATCCGGATTGACTTACCTGAGATTTTCCGAAATTGAAAATCATAATTTTGGATCATTAGGCTAAACCGCAAGTTCAACACCCGATAAATGAAAAAGATTGGTTTTAAGGAAGGAGGATTTCTTAACGGGTGGAATCCATATCTCATCGTTTCTGTCTTTAGTTTCCTTCTGTATGGAAACACGATTTTCAATAAGTATAATCTCGATGATGAAATGGTGACCTCTGTGAGCGCATCTAAACTGCACCGGCTTACATCGAAAGGGATAGCTGCAATACCGGAAATTTTCAAGTCGAATTATTATGAAGATACGCAGGGATATTCCTATGAATACCGTCCTGTAGTACTCACCACTTTTGCGATAGAGCATTCTTTGTTTGGAGATAACCCGCATGTCGGGCACTTTATTAATGTGCTGCTTTATTCCCTCCTTTGCGCGTTATTGCTTTTGGTGCTCAATCTTCTGTTGAAGGATTATAGTAGGTTGCTTCCATTCTTAATCACCCTGTTTTTTGCAGCCTTTCCGTTGCATACAGAAGTTGTCGCAAGCCTGAAAAACAGAGATGAAATTCTGGCGCTGACAGGAGGGCTGGCATCCTTGTTTTTTTTTATTCATTACGTTGACAGAAGGAATTTGCTGTTTTTACTTGGCGGAGCATTATGCTTTCTTGCCGGGATGCTTTCAAAGCAGACGATAATCAGCTTTGCAATCATTATCCCGTTGTTGCTTTTCCTGTTCAGGGAAGTGTCAATTGCAAAAGCAATAACGATATCAATTCTCTTATGCGCTGTGATTTTTCCACTTATTCAGCGAACATTCCTTGTTGACCGCATCGGCATTATTGCTGGAGTAATGTCATTTAGCGCGGTATTCTATGAGATTCGTTATCAGACTTTTTTTAAAAAAATCAAGTTTTCAAAGAATTTTTTCCTGTTTTGGAAGGGGATTCCCACTAAAGCTAAAACGCCTCCTCGTGTAAGGCAGCTTAAAGTCAGCTTGTTATCTGCGCCAATAGTCTTTATCGCTTCGGTGATAGGATTAGTGGTTTTAACCGCTTTGACGCTTGCGCTTGGTTCTTCTTTTTATCTGCTCCCCTTATCCATGCTAATCCCTTTATTTCTTTTTTCTCCACTTAAAGGATGGAGCTATTTTTTTCCATGGGCAAGCGCAGCGATTGCTATTTACATAGCATCGTTATTTAGCCAAAGTGATGTGTTTAATGCTTTTTTCCTTCTGTACATATTTACTTTTTTACGAAAAAATGAAATAAAGCCTCTTGAAGCATTAAGTTGTATTCTTATCGCGCTCACTATGGCGTATTTTGATAAAGAGACGGGAGGGATGCAAGGGTTAGAGTTTTCAAAAGTTATTTGGAATTTAATCCTGCTTGGAGGCATAGCAGGAATGATTCTTATGCCAAGCCGCAAAATATTGTTTGCTTCAATACCTTTCTTATTCTCGGCTATGACGACATTTTCTGAATTACTATTCCATACGGAAAATTTCATGAATGTCTATTTTATGGGGATTTATTTTCTGATAATATTCCTGATATTATATTTCCCGCAGCGAACAAAGACAATTACTCTTTTAGCTACAGTGTTTATTTTTTCATCAACATTAATGTATCACGAGTATGCGTCTAATCATGCCAAATTTGTCAAGGAAGAATTGTTCCACCTTAATATCAGATTATCATATCAATTTAAGGAAGAATTACATCAATATAAAGAAGAATTACATCAATTTAAAGGAACATTAACTGAAACGACTCATGAAGTTGTTACCTATAAATATGTCAACCCTATTCAGGGAGTTGGAGAAGAAGACGCTTACCGCCCTGTTGAATATGTTGAATCAGTTGTCGGCTCAGAATCGTCAATGAGTGAAAAGTTGGGAACAGGGATGATGGTTACAGGCAATTATCTTAGGCTCACATTGATTCCATACCCAATGTCATTTTATTATGGCTATAAATGCATTGATAAGACAGAGATTAGCAAGCCGGTTGCTTTATTCATACTTTCTATTGTTTTAGCTCTAATCATGCTCGCATTGTGGAGTGTAAATAAAAATCGCCTTTTAAGCGCAGGTTTGTTGATCTATTTCATAACACTTCTGCCACTTGCCAATATTATTGCGCCTGTTTCAGGAATGATGGCTGACCGTTATCTTTTCATTCCTTCAATCGGGTTTTGTATTCTGCTGGCGGTGGCGCTGTGCAGGCTTGCCAAATATTCTGTTGAGAAAGATAGTATCGTTTCTTTTTTCTCTTTGCCCCGGTATTTCAAATATCCTGCCTTTGCAATCCTGGTCTTTTATTCCGGTGTTACAATCGCCCGAAATTCTCAGTGGCATGATTATCTAAAGCTCATGCGGCAGGACATCAGGCACCTTGAAGAATCTGCGCAAGCGCAGAACTTACTGGCAACCCATCTTGTGCAGTCGGCATTATTACAAACGAATGCGTTAACGCGGAAGACGCTCCTTGAAGAAGCAGAACTGCATTATGAAAAGGCTGTGAACATCTACTCAGAATTCTTTAACGCGCAATATGACCTTGGCAGAGTAAGAATGATGCTGGGAAAACCGGATAAAGCGGAAAAACATTTCCTACAAGTAATTAAGATTGACAGTACTTTTAGTGAGCCTTTCTATCAAGTGGGTTTGATTAAAGCCGGGAGGGGAGATTACAGGGAAGCGTTGCCTTATTATCATAAATACTTAAAAGTAAACCCGGCAAATCTGGATGCTTTGATGAATCTGAGTTTCTGTTATGCCCGGCTTCAGGACTTTCCACGAGCGCTGATTCCGATGAAAAAAGCGGCAGCTTTTTATCCGCAACAGCCGGAGCCGTTCATTTTCCTAAGTCGAATCTATGCTGACCTCGGCAGGATTGATAGCGCAATGTTTTATCTTCAACGCGCGGAAACGATTGCCCCGAATCATCCCGATGTGAACTTGCTTAAAAACGCATTATTTCAAACAACCCCTGCCGGTGTAAAATAATTGGCATTAATCTGATTTAGCTTGAACTGGTCTATCATTCTATTTTGCTACAACGAAGCAGGCACACTGGCGGAGACTGCTTATAAATGCTTCGATTTTTTGAGTAAAAATGCCGCGCAGTATGAAATCATTATTGTGAATGACGGGAGTACCGACAGTACTTCTGAGATTTGCGAAAAGCTAAAGCAGGAAATACCCCAAATCCGGATTATTGAGCACAAGATAAATTTAGGGATAGGCGCAGCTTTAAAAACAGGCTACGTGCAAGCGCGCTATGAATATGTGTGCGCGGTTCCCAGTGACGGGCAGTTTAACCCGGATGAATTGCAGGCTGTAAAGGAATTCAATTCAGGATATTTTTTCTCATTCTACAGAGAAAATCATGAATACAGCAGGTATCGAAAAAATTTAAGTTTATTAAATAAACTGTTTAACCGGTTTCTGCTGGGCATTAAATTAAGGGATGTAAATTGGATAAAAGTTTACCGGAATGACCAGTTAAGAAAAGTGAATCCTCAATTAAACAGTTCAATTATTGAAAGTGAAATCTGCGCAAAGTTGATAAAATCAGGAGTGAAACCGATTGAAACACTTTCCGTCTATCACCCGAGGAAATCAGGAATGTCAAAAGGAGGGTCGTGGGTAACTATTGCAAAGGCAATGAAAGAAACATGGTCGCTCTACCGCATCGTCAGAGTGTTTCAAGCGTGATTTCAAACGTTGTCCTGATAAAGGACATCTTTCCCGCTATGCTGCCGACATCGCCACTTCCGGATTTGGCGTTAAAATGGCGGGTATGTTTTCTACGCTCAGATTTGGAACAGTAGCCTTTGGTCTGCTGAACCCCATTTTTCTTCTGAAAAAAGAATAGAGGTGAAATAAATAATGTTTGGCATAAGCAGCAAATTCCGGGTTGCCATGCCTAAACCCTGTATAAACATCAAAGACAGAAGCCAAAACCCTTGTTGCCATATTAGGCATCCAGCTAACATGCTCAGGTTTTAACCTTTGTTTTAAAAAAGCAGGCACAGCAGGCATCACTTTATACAGAAATTCATAGCTTTGATAGATCTTTACAAGTTCGGGATTTTTAATATTCTCCTTGTTGCGAAAAAAGTAAAAATCAATTCCCTCGTTCAATCTTTCCGCTTGCTCTTCGTTCAATATTCCTTGTTGTACTGCTTGCTTCATCATATCGGTGCCGGGAAGAAAACATGTCCAAAATGTCTGAATCCGCTTGGGCGTTTGTTCGGCATACAATTTCAACGCGGTTGCCTGTGATCCGATTGGTTCTCCCGGCAATCCCAGCATGTGGTCAGCTTTAGGTTTAATGCCATAGCGGTGCATCGCTTCCAGCGCCTGAACAATATGGTTGGAATCTTCATATCTGCGCAGGTTTTCATGTTTGAAAGTTTCGTCCATGGTTTGTATGCCTATTTGTATCCATTCACACCCAGCTTCGCGCATCCAGCTTGCCATCTCATCATCAAAATACTGGGGATGGATTAGGCATTGAAACGGCACATTTACTTCTTTCTTATACCGGTCTGTAAATTCTTTTATCCAACCTTTGTTTACCGTAAAAACATCATCCTGAAAATCCACCCACTGTATGTCATATCGCTTTTTTGCCCATTTAAGTTCATGGATTACGTTGTCAACGCTGCGCTGTCTTACGTATTTGCCGCGCTTTTCTTCGGGTAGGCGCGCAAAGAAATTATTAAAGCAAAAAGAACATGTAAATGGACACCCGCGGGTAGCAACGGTGAGATACATGTCCTGTATCCGGATATGGTCTTCCCAAATTACCTTGTCATAAAAAGGCAATGAATCAAGATCCTGAACGAAACCTTGTTGTACGCCTTTGATAACGATGCCGCTTTTGGTTTTATATCTCGTATTGGGAATAGGTTCTGTTCCCGGTCCTCCATTTGCAATAGCTTGAAGAATTAATGGGAATGCAATATCGCCTTCGCCTACCACCGCATAATCCACTTCCGGCTTTAATATTGTCCTGTCGGGTACTGCGGAAACGTGAACCCCGCCAAAAACAGTTTTAACATTTGGAAATATTTCCTTCGCTTCTTTTGCAACACCAAGCATCCACTGGTAAGTTGAAGTGAGGCAGGAGAACGCGAGCACATCGGGTTTTTCCTGTTTAATGGCATTTATTACCTCGCTACGGTCGTCAAAAAAATTTCCCAGAGAAGGAATCTCAAGATTGAACCGGTCATGAAACAGCGATGCGCTAAAAGCGAGACTTACCTGATGTCCATCACGTTTTGCAATAGCTGACAGTTGGCTGATGCCCAATTGTTCCGATCCTAATGCCACAAATGTAACTTTCATGCTTCTTTTACTTGGTTGATTCTTTATTTTTTTTCGCTTTCAGAACGATTTCTGGTTAGAAAGATAGCGAAAAAATTAGGTTTTGGCCATGAATTTACAAAAAATTTATCCGCTTATAGTTAATCCCCAACAACAATATTTCTTAATTCATAATCCTTCATTTCGGTGGATTGGATGCAGTCAGGTTTCTCTAAACTGCCGATGGAGATGAATTTAATTTTCTGATGGTGAATCAAGCGCATGTACTTTTCTATTAAATTATAGCGCGCGGCTTCTGCCAGATAGAGAGCATTTTTCCCGACACTCCAGTTTAAAAAAGCAACCGGGTCGGCAGGATTGCACTGGCATTGGCTGCTTAAATAATTCATATAATTTGGAAGTAGCGAGAAGGTAAAAGCGTCAAAAAGTAAATAAGTGTTTTTGGTGTAGTTTTTATTTTTGATAGAAAAGTTATGATCTAAAAGGTATGCGTTGCTAAGGGTGACCACTATAATCCGTCCGGCATAGGAGTCTTCTATTTCCTGCATAGCCGACTCATAGCAATTCACGCTGTGTGCCACCGAGTCATTATGCTGCTTATAGTTGACAATCGTTGCACCTGTTCCAAACAGCACAAATAAGAAACAGCTTAACAATAAAATTTTATGTCCTTTCCAAAAATCAAATGGAACTGTTGGATTGAAAAAGTAAAAGGAGGTGATTAAAAGCGAAATAAACTGAATATTAAGAAAGTGTCTTTCGGTGATTAAACGTCCGTTAAAATCCACTAAATAGATAATAAGGAACGTGCTTATTTGAAAAAGCACGATTCTAAAAATTCCTCTTAAAGAATTGGTTTGAAAAAAAGACAAAAAAATCAAGGCGATAACAAGGCATGCAATAAACACATAATGTTTATAATAAGATAGACTATGAAAAAATACGCTCGCGGCATGTGCCGCGCTGAGATTAATACCTGGTAGTAGCAGGCTCCGGATAAAGTCCGGGGTGATAGTTTTTAAGTCAAACCACATTCCCGCCATTACCGCCTGATATTTTACCGAATCTTCTGCTGTTTTCATAGATGAAAGATCAACGATTCGCCTATCCATTATTTTGTATTCGATTTCAGGTTCAACTTTCTTTGCATAAATATCCGTATGCAGCCAGTCCATAGTGAAATAGGAGAACAAGGCTGCGCTTGCCACAAAGGGAAGTAAAAACCGCTTCGCCACGTGCTTTATATCAAAGCGATAAATCAGGTAACCGGTTGAAACAAGCAGCAACATGCCGAGGCTGCTCTCCGGACGAATAAGCATTCCAAGCGCAAAGATTGCCGCATTTATCAATATCCCTTTTCGGCTAATCCCATCGGTGAAAGCTATGTTGAACAACCCGATGCCGCAGAAGAGTATGGAAGCCCGCGTGTGCGTGATAGACGCGATGTTTTCAATGAAGAATAATGAAAATAACACCTGGATGATACGGAGCAAATAAGCATTCTTGCTATCTTTTAGGATGAGGTTTTTTATCAGTCTCAGACTGAGATAAAGGGATAATAAGTTAAAAGCAAGAAAGGAAATTCCCATCCAGTTGTAATCTGGCAGGATATGATAGAGCCACCGATACATGCCTCCCATTCCTACAAGCATTAAATAAAACTCATACAGATAAGGGTAGTCGCTGAACTGCCCGGCAGCCAAATTGCATCCGAGTGAACCATAATCATCCGTAACGGGTGTAAAAAATAAGAGGGTTAAAAATGAAGATACTGCTGTGATTGTTAATTCTCCGCAACGGTTTTTAAAAAAATTTAGCATCATTCTAATTATGAAACAGAACAAAACATTTTATTTGTAATAAGTTTTGATAAAATATATTCAGATAAAGGTGAAGCCTTTTTTAAATTTTCGCACAGTATCAGTTTAGATTCCGAATCGTAGTCACTTGAGCAATATTCATAAAATATTTCAGGGCAGTCTGAATCGGTTTTGTAAGGGCAGATAAACGTACCAAAAACAAGTAAAAAAAAAGTGAACTGGTCGAAGAAGCAAAAGGGGTATTTTTTTTAGTTCCGGTTTTTTGCTATAAAATAATTTCAAGGAAAGAGCCCCAAGAACCTTTGCGCATACCAAGTGCTTTTGAAGTGCATATTCATCCCGCACGATGTCAAAGACCAAAACAAATCTCCGCTCATCGCTATCATTCCACGTAGAATGATAATGTGCGTCACTAAACATCAGAACTTTGCCTTCCTCCCATCCGCGCTCCTCAGTTCCTACACGCACCGCGCAATGCGGATAAGACTTTGGAATTTTCAAACCTAAATGACACCTTATTGTTGTATTGGTTTCTCCGTTGTGGGGTAAAACTTTTGATCTTGGTTCCAATACCGTAATTCCTCCAAAAATCATATTAGGAATTGACTTGAGCAAGGCATGCGTCTTGGGATAGCGGTCACAATTTTTATGTTTTTTCCAACCGAAGTTGTAGAAATAAATATTTTTCCAGGCATCGGGAGAAGAAAGATAAGGGGGATTCAGGTTTTGCACATCAATCTTTTCTTTTCCTGTTATCAATCCCATAATTTCATCCCGAATGATATGCCAGTTAGATTCTATTTTTTTTAATCCCGGAAATTTTTCCGAATTATAGAAAAAATCATGTTTACCGGTATAGGTTTCTTCTCTAAGGAAATATTGGGGCACTTCTGCTTGCACGTAATACTTGATTTAGAAAGGATTAAAAAATAGGTAATTTTTCAGGCACTTGTTCAACAAATAACTTGGTTTTGGCAAATGACTCAACCGGAATTTCAGAGCGTTGTTTTACTTTAATTTTTGATCGTTTAATTAATTCCCCCAATGCCATTTCCGCCCTTGAGTCATATTTGCTTGTCCATAAATTTTGAACTGTTTTAACCAATCTGGCAGGATGAAAGATAAAGTTGGAAATGTAAAAAATTGCTAAGTAGCTCAGCAGATAAAACCGCAAAACATGCTTGTTAATGTCGTCATTGTAGAAAAAATTATTAAAAAAGGTATCAACATAAATTATCTGGTAAAAATAGTCATCGTTATTCATATTGATTCTACCTTGTTTTTGGAGCATTTCAAAAAGCGCGCTGCCTGGATAGGGTGAAAATACCGATGGAGCCATGTCATTCACGCCATGCCAGCTTGCCTTTATTAAAAACCACATCGTCTGCCATATATTTTTATGTTTCTCGCCCGGAAAACCAATAATCACATTTATCTTGATATTCATTTTCTCTTGGCTCGAGTAGGTAATGGATTGGAGCATCTTGGAGAGTGAAACTTTTTTCTTGATTAATTTCAAAATTTCTACCGAGCCGCTTTCGGGTGCATACGTAATATTGCGACATCCGGAGGCATAAAGAGAATGTGCCACTTCGCGATCAATCACTTCCGACCTTGTGCCGGCAGGTATTTGCCATGTAATGTCAAGTTTCCGTTTAATTACTTCTTGTGCGAATTCAATGATCCACGCTTTCTTAATAATGGCGGTGAGGTCATAAAAATCAAAATTGCGGACATTAAATTTTTCATGGAAATAATCCATTTCATTTACCACGTCCTGAGGGCTGCGCATAAAATAACGTGTACCCCACATTTGCGGACTACTGCAAAAAGTGCATTCATAAGGACAACCCCGGGTTGCCATTAATGGTACAGAATAAACATCCCTATCCACGCCATAGATGATACTATTTTTTTTGTATTTCTCCAACGGGAATAACTCCCAAGCTGGCCATGCCAATTCCTCCACTGTTTTTATTCGGTTTTTCGCCTTTGTGCGCACCGCTACATTGTCCTCATTGCGATAAACGATTCCAGGTATTTCCAAAAAATTGCTGCCGCTTTCTATCGCTTTAACTACATCTGTTACAGTTTCTTCGCCTTCTCCACAAATACAAACTTTCAAATGCCGTGTTTGTTCAATACACATTTCAGGGGCAGCAGTAAGGTGCTCGCCACCACCTATAATAATAGCATCGGGAAAACAGTTGCCTAAATAATCAATTAGTATCCGATTATGAAGCCAATTGCCGCTAAACATTAAACTTAGTCCAATCACTTTCGTGTCGCGATGAATCAGCTTTGCTATTTGAACCTCGGTGATACCATTTAATACAATGTCATTTTTGAATTCAATATATTGATTAGGGGCTTCAGCGAGAGAGTCAATCACTTGAATGGAATGACCTTCTCTCTTTAAAGCGCCTGCAATAAACGCCAACCCAAGCGGTGGAGAGGGCTTCATGGTGGCGCTCATGGGTTTCATTAAACGGGGCGGGTTTATTAAACAGACTTTCATAATATTAATTTCTATAACATTCTATGAAGATAGAAAACATTTAGCTCAAAAGCCACATTTTCTTTAACAGACAACAAAAAAATTAGTTGATTAATGGTATTATTGTTGCGTTTGCACCGAATCCTACTTAGAACAAACTAATGAAAAATTAACCATGAAACCAAACAATGTTAAAATTAGCCACTGGTGGGCATACAACGCGCTATTCTTTGCAGAGCATATTTTTGGGGAAAAATGGTATCCTGAAATTTTTGGCAATACCGAAAAAAAACTCTACAAAGCGATAGACGAATATGCAACCAACAACCCGATGCCCGATGAGTTTCAAATAATCGAATACAAGAAGGGAGAATATACCGATCCGGTGAAGCACGATCATTTTCCTATCGTATTTCGGGGTGCGGCATCTGAATGGCCCTGCCAAAAAAAATGGACTTTAGAATATTTTGCTCAGAAATATGGTGATGAAGATGTTACTCTTGTCAACAATCCAGGATTGATAAAAGATACTGATCAGGCTTATGATGTCGTAAAACTGCGCGATTATATAGAGAATATGAAAAAGGGTTCAAAAAGATATTTAAAATTCTCACGCATGGTAGATGAACAATCGGGTTTGAGAGAAGATATTGATTATAATTGGTTAAGAAAATTCAGGGCGAAAGGCGCAAAAAATGAGTTGAACTATTTTTTCATGGGTGGTAAAAACACAATGACACCTATCCATGACGGGTATGCAATGACCATTTTTGTTCAGGTAGAAGGAACAAAAAGGTGGATTTTTTACCCGACCAATCATCGTTTATTTCTGGGCGCCCGACCCCGCAGATTTAATTATTTTTTCAGCCAAGCCGATCCTTATAATCTTAACGATCCCAAGTTTCCTTTACTCAAGCATGCCAAACCCCATGAGGTATTCCTCCATCCAGGTGATGTTCTCTATTTTCCTTCTTTAGTGTGGCATCAGGTAGAAAATGTAACTGATACCATTGGAGTTGCTTATAAATTTGCAACATTCAAGTCAGGCTTTATCTCATCAAAAATGCTGTTCACCTGTTTCTTTCTTGCAACAAAACCCTTTTTAATTGAAACATTTATGCCTTGGAGGGGCGATACCTACAATTATAAAAAAAGGTTGTAAATAAGTTTTCCTAATTACTTTTTCTTTAGGAAGCAGCCTTGGCCATGCGCCATACATAATTTAACATAATACCAGCATGCTCAAATTTTATCAAATTCTTAGCCGGGGCATTGAACAGGTAACTCATTGAAAAATAAAAATTTCGGAAGAATTTTTTTCTGTTTGCCGCAGTTTGCCGATTAAAATCTTCATCGCGGAATTGATTCCGGTACGGTACGAGTGAAAAATCAATATGTTCTCGGAATTTTTCAAAAAGTGGAGTACCCGGATAAATTTTAAGCGTATCAATGGCTACATAATTGAATCCTGCATCCTGTGCGAAACGAATGCTTTCATTAATATCATCTTCCGTTTCGCCAGGGATACCGGTTAAGAAAAACCCCATCATTTCCAAACCTGTTTTTTTAACAGATTGTAATTGCCTGAGCGAACTCTCAACTGTTGTTCCTTTATTTAAAATATCAAGTATTTTCTGACTGCCCGATTCCATGCCAATGTTTAACCGCACACAACCTGCGCGTTTCATCCAAACGAGCATTTCCTCGTTCAATGTATCAGCCCGCGCCAGGCAGGTCCACTTCAGGTCTAACTTGTGGGCTATCATTTTTTTGCAAATTTCTATGACACGCGCAGGGATGACTGTAAACGTATCGTCAATAAATCTTAATGAACGGATATTGTGCTGGGATTTTAATTGCAGGATATGCTCAAAAACAGTTTCAGGGCTTAGCATCGTTAGTTTGGTGCCGAAAGAATGAACGCAATAGTTGCATTGGTAGGGGCAACCGCGGGCGGATTGTATCAACCCAAACGGCTGAGGCATGAAGGGTTCACGATAAAAGCTGTTGTTTAATAAATCATAAGCGGGCATTGGTAATGAATCGAAGGCGGTCACTCTGCGTTCCTGCTTACCAACCGCGATTTGCCCGTCAGCCGTTCGGTAAGCTATTCCTCCAATTTCATTGAGTGGTTCTTTAGCGCTCATTTGTTGTATTACGCGCGAAAAAATAAGGTCAGGCTCCCCTAACATAATCAGGTCTGCATTTGAATAGTCGAGTGTTTCTTTTGGAAAATGTGTAGGATAATGTCCGAAGAGAAAGATAGAAATTTCGGGAAATTCTTCCTTCAGTCGCCTTACGATCAGTACATCCTTGTCATATAACTCGAAGCTTATAATAGATACTAAAACATCGGGTGAATTTTCTCTTATGTAGGCAATTGTATCATCCGTATTACTACATTCCCCCACAGCATCTAAGAAAGAAACCTCCATACCTGGTATGCTTCGGGCAACACCTGCCAGCGAAATTAAATCGTGCGGAGGGAAAAGGAATGCTTCTGCAAAAGACGAGCACATATATCGTCTTACTATAAGAACATCTGAAGGAAGATTCAGGAAAAGTATTTTCATTTAATATTAAAGCTATGAGTAAAAATCAGCAAAACACTGTGCTGAATTGGAATAATTGATAAAGCTATATCCTTCGTAAGACCTGTAATCCGTAACCGACCTTTCGCTTAAATTCATAAAAACTTTTCGCCCGGATAAAATTGTTGTAAATAAAAGAAGGATGAAAATAAAATTCCAGCATCACCTTTCTTCTGATGGAAGATAATTTATCAGTCTTTATGCCGCTTAACGATTGTGGAAAGAATTTGTCGGTGCTGCTGAATTTCGTCATCCGGTTTTCAATCTTTCCTTCTTGAATAACTTTTTTCCTGAGAGTTGTTCCCATATCAGGCACCAAGGTAGAAAAAACTGCATTTGTACACCCGATTTGCCGGGCATATTTCCCCAAGTTACTTAAACTTTCTTCATTCTCGCCCGGCAGCCCTATAATAAAGTTTCCAAAAGCACGAATACCTACCTTATTGCATAGTCCAATGGTTTCTTTCGCCTTTTCTACTGTTGAATTTTTTCGTTGCGCCTCTAATACCCCCTGAACGGAACTTTCGATTCCCATTTGAATCGTATGACAACCGGCTTCTTTCATTCGCCTTAGCAAAGGCTCATCTAATGTGTCAACTCTACAAGAACAACCCCAGGATAATTTTATTTCTTCTGTAATCATTCTGCTGCAAATTTCCATCGCCCTTTCATGGTTAACTTCAAACATATAATCGTTGAACCCTACTTCCTTAATTCCCATTTCATACAGTACCTTCAATTCAGCAATAAGATTATCCGTATTCCTGAAACGATATTTTATTTCGCTGGCGACACAAAACTCACACTTATGCGGGCAGCCGGCACTTCCCATTACTATGGTAGCGGGGTGTTTGGTAGCAAAGGGAAGGTGATAGAGATGATTCTTAAATTTTTCATGTAACGGAACAGGGTAGCTAAACTCTTTAGGCGCTTTACGGTCAATTACTGTCACCACATTATTTTCTTTGCGGTAAACTATTTTGAATAGCGCCTCTCTCTCTCCTTGCAGGAATTTGCCGTAATCATCCGTAGTGTAATCGAGAAGAGCGATATCTAACCAATCGCAAGTTCTAAAAAGTTCTTTATGCTCAAAAAGCGCCAGGTTTCCGGACAAAGCCAGAATAATTTCAGGCTTAAGGGCTTTTATTTTTTTAAGAAGATGAAAGTCTTCTTCCCAGGAGGCTGTTCCTGTAAGAGAAAGAATAGAATAATAGTTTCGTTTTAACACCAAATCAAGCACGTGTTCATCCGTTTTATTTTCTACAATTGCATCCAGGATATCAACGTCAAATTCCTCTTTCAAATAGCCGCTTTGAACCAGCAAATCGGTAGGTTGCCAATAATATCCGGCTTTAGATTCCGGAGAACAATAGTTATCCCTGAAATAGGTGCTTTTTCCGGGAGGATTTAAAAGGAGGATAGTTTTTTTCTCCATTGCTACTGGGGAATTATAGGCTTAGTAGTTAGAATATTCATCTAAAATCTGAAATTAAAAAACGCTTCATGCTCTTCAAGGAGTTATTTGTTGAGAAAACAGACACCCTCAAAATCAGTTACGAATATAACGAACTGTTTTTTGATTTTGTTGGATTTGAAGTTACGTAATTGAATAAGATTTTCAACTAAACAGCAATTTCTTCTCTCTTACTTAAAAAGTCCATTCATATCTTTACAACTTAAGCGAGGTTATCCTTTGCGTTCGGTTAAGGCGTACTTTTAAACATCCCAACAATCTGTATGTTTTCACATTGTTTGTAAAAATGAAACCAAGGATATTTAAGGATTTAGAAACCCAGTCGCGTTTTGATCGGGATGGTTACGTGATCATTGATTTTATTAGCTCGAAAGATGCGCAAATAATCGCAGAAAAATTCTATGAGCTGCATCCGAATTTACCCAAAGGATTTTATTCAGCTGCATTTAATCCCGATGAAGAGTTTAAGCGGGAAATATTTGAACACACGGAAAAGGTGCTTCAAAAGGCTTTAGATGAAAAATTTGAGCACTACAAAAAATTAGGCAGCACGTTTCTCTGTAAATCTCCCGGGGTGGAGGGAAAGGTAAATGTACACCAAGATTGGACAACCGTTGATGAATCAAAATTTTATTCCGCTACGATATGGGTGCCCATGCTGGATACTTCGGAAGAAAACGGAGCTTTAAGAGTGTTGCCGGGCAGCCATCTTTTTTTCGATTATTATCGAAGCAATAATATCCCGGTGGCATACAGGGGTAATGAGGCGCTCCTCTGGGAGAATATGCTCACCGCACCCATGAAAGCCGGACAAGCATTTATTCTGAATCATGCTGTCATACATGGATCCTCACCTAACCTAACAAACAAAGAAAGGTTAGTTGTGGCTTATGCAATAGCTCCAAAAGATGCCAAATTGATGTTTTATCATAAAAACGCGAACGACAAAACTGATAAAATAGAAAAATTTGAGATGCCTGATGATTTTTTTCAACGGTATTACAACTGTGGCGAGCGCCCGTTGTTTGGCGACATGGTAAAAGAATTTGACTATCCTGTGCCTGCGGAAAGCAAGGAGCGAATTGTTGAGCTGATTGAAAAAACGAAGAAAGAAACAACAGATAAAAAAGGCTTTTTTGAAAGTTTTGTCACCGCAGGGGCGATAAAAAAAGGAATAAGAAAAATATTTACAACATAGCGTGAATGAAAAGTTATCGCGCAGTCTGAACACGATTATCTATACAAATGGATGAGCCTGTTCAATATCTTACCATCAGCATTCCTGCCTATAACGACAGTAGGTCGTTAATGAAGCTGGTGGAAGAAGCGCAGCAGTTGTGCAAGCGGCTGGCAATTTCATTTCAAATTTTGATTATAAATGACGGCAGTTCAGATAATACTTTGCTGGTGGCAGAACAGTTAGCTTGTAAATTCAATAACGTGCAAATTATTAACCACGAAATAAATTTGGGTTTCGGAGAAACATTGAAACAAGTATTCATGGTTCCTAAAACAGAATGGGCGCTTTTTTTGCCCGGTGATAACCAATTTCCTGTTTCAAACCTGATTCGATTTTTGGAAATAAAAGATGAATATGATTTTATTTTGGGATTTCGCAAGGAAAGAAAAGACAGGACTTACCGAAAACTTTATTCGCTGGTTTATAACCGGGTGATTTCGCTAATCTCCGGTTGTAAGGTGCGCGATGTGAACAGTATTGTTTTTTATCGCACAAAAATTTTTGACACTATTGAGCTCAGGTCCGTCAGTGCATTTGTTCATGCCGAGTTTTTTATTCGTGCATCCGCAGCCGGTTTCCGTATAAAAGAAATAGAAGTGGCGCACATCAAGCGTGAATTTGGATTTGGCGCGGGCGGGAATGTGAAAGTGATTGCAACAACGGTGAAAGAACTATTTCTTTATCTTGTCAAAGGAGATTTAAGGTAATCAGATGGTTCATCTGAAATCTGGTTCATTATGCGATTGAGATTATTTTTGTTTCGGTCTGTGCTCTTGCTGTTTGTGCTTATGACAATTGAATTTGCCGGCTATGCAGGAATGTGGCTTAGCAGTCGTTCGTCCGATTTTCTTTCGAACAAAAATTATTTTCGCATTCGTGACATGCTTATCGGAAATAAAGATCCGGAGCATTTACCCCGTTATCTTTCACTACCCTACCTGGGATATATTCCTTACCCCGGATATAGGAACCATGGCGAGGTGCAACATAACGAGGATGGCTACCGCGGCAGGCGCATTCCGCTGCAAAAATCAAATAAGCTGCGCGTATTGTGTTTGGGAGGTTCTACGACCTATGGACTTGGAGTAGATTCGCCTTCGCAAACTTTTCCTGCACTGATAGAAAGGTTGCTGAATGATTTCATTCCCCATGATAGCATCTTGAGCGCCCATTACTCAGGAGCAGAAGTAATCAATGCAGGGTTGGAAGCGGGTACTTCTGCAGAGGAGTTACAGCAATATCTTTTTAAGTACAGCTATTACCAGCCCGATGTAGTGATCGTGAACAGCGGGGTGAATGACGCACTGCTTACTGCCTCTATCCCTTCCAATTTTCAATTAGATTACACGCACTACCGGAGAATCAATTTTCATCTTGAACCGCTTCCTCCGCCTGCCCGCTGGATGCTCCGCTCTTATTTTTTCAGTTATATCGCCATCCGCTTGTTTTACAGTGATTTCTCCGGCAGGCGCGATGAGTTTAGTCATCAGCGCGATGTTACTTTTCCTCAGTGGTCAAATCTGAATTTGGACAGCATTCTCCATCTTAAACAATATGAAAAATATCCTTTCTATAACAATACCCGAAGACTCTATCTTCATGTGGCAACTGATAGTGCATTGCTGATCGCTTTGCCAAATATCCTGAACATGAACTCTGAATTTGTAAGACAAAATCAGAAATATCGCGACATGGCGGAGCTAAATGCAAACTTGTCGAAAATGCTTGCAGCAGAAGTTGGAGGCGTTTGGATGCCGTTCAGTTTCGATTCAATAAAAAATGCTTCTTGGTGGATAGATGACTGCCATCTCAATGCAGATGGCGAGAAAAATAAAGCAGAAGTGTTGTTTCCTGTGCTGGTACGAACACTGCACCAACGGTTAAATGCTATAAAGTAAGTTACTTTTTTTTAGCCTTGTACCTACTTATTGCAAATGCGCTATTTTCTGAAATCCGTATGTTAAAAAAAACGCTCAAATACACGGGAATTTTCTTCTTATCCGTTTTTGTAATCCTCAACTTTATTTTAGGATTTTTTGGGGTATCCACCATTTTTTTAACCGTGATAGTTTACTCTTTTATATTGTTCACGGGTACTCTTATTCTAAAACGGCTTATCAAAAAGCGTGAAACTAAAAATCAGTACACGCTCCTATTGACCAGTTTGATCCTGAGTTTATTTATAGGCGAATTCGTGTTAAAATATGTGTTTAAGCTAAATCTTTCTCGAGGAGAGATGTCAGGAGATTTTTTCTATGCGGCTCAGAACCGTTTTCTCAATACGCTATTTTAAAAGAACTCCTGCTGCCATTTAAACCTAAAATAGTTATTCTGGCAATTAATACAACCGATATAAGCGATATAGTAAAAATTGGGAACTGGGAGCGCGATGATAAATATAAATCAGCGCCCTGGTGGGCGTATTTTTATCAATTTTCATTTATTGCACGAGCTATCATTCAGGTTGTACACCCGATGAACTGGCTCTTACTAACTCCTCAGGAATATAGGGAAGCAGAACAACAGGCGCTCAAAAAAATTGAGCGATGCATAACAAAGGATTACGTTCAGCTTTCACAAGAAAATCACTTTAAACTGATTGTAGCGCTGCATCCTATGTTGCTTGAATTAGAGCAGGACTATTTCCCGTTGAAACCATTGGCAAATATCCTTGAATCAAACAGCGCTATAAAAACAATCAATCTTTTTGAAAAATTTAAGCAGGCAAAAAAGCAAGCTGGTTTTGAATATCATTCACTTTATTGGCAAAAAGACGGTCATAACAACTCAAGGGGTTACCAGCTTTGGGCAGACGCGCTTCAAGTTGAAGTTAAATCGGCATTGAACGCACAAGATTAATGTTCCTGCGTTGACGAGGTTTCTTTTTCGGTTCTCGCTCCCTCGTTTGTTCACTCGTATTTTACATATCTTTGACTGATGCTCTGCGCGTTCTGCGAGAAAATGTTTTTGTAGGATTTCTTGGTTAATTAACCATTCATAAGGATGCCCGATATCACTTCCTATAGTCTTGCTCCACTTAACCGCACATTTCAAGAAAATGATCTGTTGCACTTGCTAAGACGTTGCCTGTTTGGTATCGGGCATCAGGAATTTTCCTTCTTTAATAACAAACCGCTTAGTAATTGTCTTGATATTTTGCTTATTCAATCGCCTGTGCCGCCTATGTTGGCGCAGGAAGACCCCGACCTCACCGATCCGTTTGTGCCCAATGGTCAGCAGTGGGTTGACGCGCCTTGGGAAAACAACGATATTGACAGGAAAAGAAGAATCTACTTAAAGGGATGGTGGACAGGTCAAATCATTAACCGCGATTATTCGCTTACTGAAAAAATGGTGATCTTCTGGCACAACCATTTTGTAACTGAAACCGAAATGGTGCGCGATGCCCGTTACAGCTATCGGTACGCTGTTATGCTTCGGGAGTTTGCGCTGGGTAATTTCAAAAAACTGATTCGCACCGGCACCACTAACCCCGCCATGTTAGTCTATCTGAATGGGAATACCAACAGCAAAGTAGCCCCCAATGAAAACTACGGGCGCGAACTGCTTGAGTTGTTCACCATCGGAAAAGAAAACAAACAAAACTATAATGAGGATGACGTGAAAGAAGCGGCTCGCGTGCTCACCGGCTGGAAGGACGACAAGGAAAAAATAGCGGTAAACTTCCACCCTGAATTGCATGATACGAGCGACAAAAATTTTTCATCTTTTTTCGGTAATGCAATTATCAAAGGAAAAGAAGGCATGGCGGGAGCGCAGGAAACCGATGAATTAATTGAGCTGATATTCGGCAAAGAACAAACCGCGCAATTCGTTTGCAGGAATTTGTACCGCTGGTTTGTCTCCCCGCAGTTAGATGAAAAAATAGAAACAGAAATTATTGCCCCGTTAGGGCGCGTGTTCATCGAAAATAATTTTGAGATTAAACCGGTGCTGCGCGTATTGCTGGGCAGTGAACACTTTTTTGATCCGGCTTTTCGCGGGTGCATTGTCAAAAGTCCTGTTGACTTTTTCATTGGCGCCAGCAAACAATTCGAACTGGCTCTGCCGCCCCTGCCTTCCGACACGCATTTATGCTGGATACATTACAACTTCACGCTCGGTGGTTTAGGCATGATGGTAGGCGACCCGCCAAGCGTTGCCGGTTGGCCCGCTTTTTATCAGGCGCCTAAATATCACCAATGGTGGATAAATACCTACACCCTCAGTTTCAGAATGAAAATTATTGATAACCTCACCACCACTGAAGGCATGAATTGCAACGGACCGAGAGTAAAAATTGACCTTGTGAATTTTGCCAGCAAGTTTAAAGACCCTGCTAATGCCAGCGCTTTAGTTGAAGATTCCCTGAATTTGTTGTGCGCAGTAGAAATAAACCAAGCAATAAAAGACAAGCTAAAGGTAATTTTGAATGGCAGTGAAACCAGTGCAAGGCAGTGGAATGAAGACTGGAGTAAACTGAATGCGCATCCCAACGATATAAATCAGATCAAAGAAATAGAGTGCATCCTTGATGCTTTTTTTAAAAAAATAATCAGTTTGCCGGAATATCAAATGATGTAGAGGATGAACAGGAGAAAATTCATACGCAATTCGGGCATTGCCGCTCTGCTGCCTTTTGTTTTAAACGCGCTGCAAGCATGCTCGCCAAATAAAACAAAGAAGAGCAATCGCATCTTTGTTATCATCCAGCTTGATGGCGGTAATGACGGATTGAATACGCTCATTCCTCTTGACAATTATGGTTTGCTTGCGGCTGCGCGTTCCAATCTGCTGATACCGGAAAATAAAGTTTTACGCATCAAAGGAAGTTCCAACACCGCGCTTCATCCGGCTCTTGAGGGCATACGCGATTTGTATGAGGACAATCTAATTTCATTTGTGCAGGGCGTGGGCTATTCCAATCCCAGCTATTCGCATTTTCGCTCATCTGATGTTTGGCTTACTGGCTCAGATTCTGCTACTGTATTATATACCGGTTGGGCAGCGCGTTTTTTACAAACCCGCTATATGAATTATCCTGCCGGTTTTCCGAATGGCGAACACCCGGAGCCTCCGGCTATCAAAATTGGCGATACCGGCACCTATCTTTTTCAGGGCAGTGAAATGGATATGAGCATTGTGATTGACCCAACTGAAGGTTTTGAAACGCATCCTGTGGAATCATCATCCGGTGAATTAGCGGGAATGGCAGGAAAAGAAACAAAGAGTATCCGCGAGATGTTGCTGCAAGCAGAGCGCTATTCAAAGATTGTCAAAAATGCGCTCTCCGTTTCCTTCAATCATTCTAAGTCGTATCCTGATCCCGGCAAAAACCCTTTAGCTGACCAACTGAAAAAGGTTGCTCAACTTATTAATGGTGGATTACAAACTTCCGTTTATCTTGTAGATTTAAAGGGCTTTGACACCCATAACTCGCAGGTGGATCCTTCTGACGCAACGAAGGGATTACATGCTGATTTACTTGGCAAACTATCACAAGCGATTACCTGTTTTTGGGATGACATTAAGGGCATGGGGCGGGAAAATGAAGTTGCGGGAATGACTTTCTCGGAATTTGGCAGACGCATTATGTCAAATGCCAGCTATGGAACCGATCATGGCTCATCGCAACCTCTCCTTTTCTTCGGCTCGCAAATAAAAGGCGGCATCTTAGGAACCAATCCGGTTATACCCGAAAAAATTACTGTAAATGATAACTTGGTATTACAATATGATTACCGGTCGGTATATGCCTCGGTGTTAAAGAACTGGTTTGAAGCGCCAGAAACGGCTGTGAATGAAATTCTTTATGGGAATTTTCCTCAATTGCAGATATTCAAGGATGAAAAGCAACTATCTATCAGTTGACAGTGAAAGGCAGTGAAACTGAAAATCCGATACCGTATTTACTCTCAACACAATAGATGCTACCCTTTTCCGGCTTTATTGTATTTCCTGCACCAACCTTGCTTGCCGTTGTTAGATTCGCGCCTGATAATTTATACCAAGTGTACTCTTTAAAATCGCCTGTTGCTTCCAAATTATCTCCCTTTTGCATAATTACCGGACGCGGAGGACGAGGCCAGTCGCGCACTAAACGCGCTTTATAGTTATAAATCCAGCGCGGCAATTGATAAACAGATGCTGTTCCGTCATGTAATTTATACTCTAACACGTTTCGATAATTATCTCCCGCATTTGCAGAGGTATCCGGCTCGCTAAAAAAACCATAGCCGATAGCATAATCCCCGTTAGGATGATATTCAAGATTGCCCTGCCCGACAGCCAGATAGTTTGTTTGCGGAAAAATGTATTGCACGAGTTTGAATTTCTTTGTTTTTTTATTCTGTTCAAACAAAACGCCACACGCGGGCTGAACTCCTACCGCGCCTCCCGAATAAAGAGAATAGAGCACCGCAGTATCATTCTCAGACAAAAAATTAAAATCATGCGGACTATACCATTCTAAAGTATCCTTACCGGATACAATGGGAATATCCGAGTAATTTATCTGCCACATTATTTGCCCGGTTTCGCGCGACACTTTGCCGATACCAATTTGCTTCATTGCATACAGAATATTGCCGTCATAATCCCATAGGGCTGACGTAAGCCGCGTCCACTCTAGTATATCAGCGTGTCTTGTCGCAAATGCTTTGCTATTCATCGTTTCTTTGTATTGAAATAAATCAGGGTTGATATGATATAAAGGATTCCAGGTAAAAAGCACATTGTCATTTGAATCCAAGATGTGGATGATGTCAAGATAGCAATGCACAGAACTGTCTTTCGGATTATCAGTATAGTCTCTTAAATCAAGGTAAGTGTCTTTCTTTAAGTCCACCAACCGCTCTCCTTTCTCGTTGATATTCAGGTCGCGAAAAAATATGTTAGACCTTTTCATATTGCTTTTAATAGTATCAACCGGCTCCATTTTTTTATCCAGCAAAATATAGCCTGCAAACTCAGGAGCAGACAACTGCCCTGTGCCTATCGCTTGTTGTGAAAGTATTTTATAGAAAGAAAAATAGCCCGACTCGATTTTGGCATCTATCACAAAATCAAACCGATATTGGTTTTGTTTTGCAACCTTTTCATACATTTTATCTGTATAGACAGGGGTTGCGATGTACCATCTCGGAGGCCATGGCTCATTCGCATCAACAATTTGAACTGAATTGACATAAGGCTTCTCTTCCGATAGGTCATCAAATCGCGCAACGTCCGCTGTGGTTAAAATGATAGATGTTGCAGAGTCCTCATTTGGATTTGCCGCAATTACCGGAGGCAGGTAGAGCAATACATCAAGCGGTGCTGCAACAGACAACGTATCATTTGTCTTCACGCCCTTATTAAATCCATCTTGATTTTTTAAATTGCAGCTAAAGTTTAGCAAACTGAACGCGGCTAAAAAAAAGAATGCGACAACATCACCCGAAACCGGGTATATTCTTTTAAATTTAGGGCAGGGTATTGCGCATTTATGTGTGTTCCTCATTTTACTTAGAATGTTTACGTGTTTAGCATCTGTCAAATTTATAATTAAATAGGCAACAATCCGGTCATGAAAACAACATTGCCGCTTTGGGAAGCAACGCTTGCCGCCACATAGAAAAGTTTGTTTGAATTATATGAAAAATACAGCAGTGAAATACGGGGCAATTTTTATTTTCATCCTGATATTTGTATATGGCTTAGGCGTCTTTTCCGTGTATGAGTCGTATGAAGCCTTATATCCCACCTTTTTCTCAGGTTCTGTAACTGAAGGAGTTCCTGTAAACATCTGGTATTTTGTTTCGCATTTTCTGCTGGCAGAAGTCTATATGCTGTTCTATAGCGTCACCTCCGGAATTCCCTGGTATGAAATATTTCTATTTGCTTATGTAGCAATTTCCCTGTTTACCATCCTGCTCCTCTTTCTGAAGAATAATCAGCATGCAGGTTTCATCCTGAAAATAATTCCTCTTGTTCTTACATTGGTACTCGCCACGGAGTTTATTCTTGTGTTTCAATATACACGCGTGGCATTTGCATTGGGCATCGCATCCACGCTTGCGCTGTTAGCTGGCGGAAAAAACAATAAACTATTGGGCTGGTGGTCCTGCGCGCTGTTTGTCCTGTGTCTTTTATCGAGGCATGAGGTAGGCACATTCGTCTTTTTAATGCAATGGTTAGGAGTCTTATTAGTTTCGAGCCGCTCTTATTCTAAAACAGCAATCATCTTCAATACCGCTGTATTTGCTTTGGTATTTGGGTTTATTGCGTATGACCGACTGACCACCGATGACTTTCTAAAGCAATTCGAGCCTGAATTAGGCTATCAATTATTAGACAGGGGGAATATTGTTCCACTCAGCAGCATGACCAATGCCGTTGACTCCGCCAAATACACCGCAGTTGTAAATCTGATAACCGACCAGGAATACACCACCATTGCTTTCCTGCGAAGTTTGGTTGCAGAAAATGCTTTTGTCGGTGTGAATAAGGAATTGATACTACGCGCTGTTGATATACTATCGGATAAACTCCGCCATTCGCTCGGATTACTTATTATCTACATCGGACTGCTGTTAATTGTCATGCGGCAATCATTCATTACGGATAAAAAAGAGGCGATAAAAATAGTACTATTCAATCTTTCATTTTGGTTGATCGTGGTCGCCACAACATATTTTATCATGCTTCAGTATTATACTTTGGATGCTATGCTCGTGATGATGTGTTTCATCCTGTTAAGCAAGATTGATTTTGCAGCAGTCCGTTGGATCTATATAACCAGCATCGTTGCGGGTATGATAATCCTGACCGGAACGGTTATCCATTTTAAACAACAGCAGCTATACGTGGCGGATCTCTCTGGTAAATTGCAATCCCGTAAAAAATTCACCGATGAATTAAAAAGAAGGTATCCGGGAAAAATTCTGGTGCCCGGAAATGAGCAAAATCAAATGATTCTGTTCAGCCTCCGTCCATTTCAAATGCATGATTTTTCCGTCTTTTCGCGTCTCTATCTATTTGATGCCGATGTCATTTATATTCAGGATAACTATAACGCCTATCTCAGGAAAGAATGTAACTGTAATACAAAAAGTTATACTGACTTCATGGATTTTTTAGAATCAAAAAAAGAGAGCGTCATCATTATTTCCGACCCGGAAAGAGTCGAGGTGATGAAATATTATTGCAGCGTGGTAAGGAAGAAAAATTACAATATCGTGCCGATTGATTCATTCAGCGTTGAAGGTAATAGCGCTACTGTTTATACTTTCAAATAGCAGATACGCTATGCGTCCTGCATCTGATTTATTGAGAACGGAGGAGTAATTTAACCAGAGGTATCTTTTATTGAATGTCATAAAACAGGAGCAAAATGAAGGAGTTTTCCCGTTCCGGCTTTCTAATGAGTTTGATAAGCGCAGCAGCCGCGAAAACAGCATTCGCTGAAGATGATTCACAGTCTGTAAAAGAATCAAACCCGATATTGAACAAAGCAAGAACTCATGGCATCATGCATTATTCAGGACATTGGGGGCAACCTCAGTTGCTGCACCTGCTCAGAAGAACCCTGTTTGGCGTGACACATGCCGATTATCATCGTTTTTCGGGATTGAACCTTTCCCAAAGTCTGGATATTCTACTTACTCAAACACCTACTCCCTCGCCTCCGGTTAATTCATACAATGATGCTGAATATACTGACCCTGATGTGCCGTTTGGGCAAACATGGGTGCATGGCACATTTGGCAATATTGACGGAAATGCTGATAGAGAAGAGTGAGAACATTAAAAGCTTGGTGGATTGGGTTAATGCTCAATCCCAAGAATACCTTAACAGAAAAGATGACGCTTTTCTGGCCCAGTCATCTTGTAGCGCAAATGTTTTTGATGAAAGATGCAAGGTTTGACTATGACTATCTCGCTTTGCTCAGATTGCACGCGTTGGGTAATTTCAAAAAACTCACAAGGGCAATAACTACTACGCCCGGAATGCTTCTTTATCTGAACGGAAACTCAAACAGCGCGGTGACACCAAATGAAAATTATGCGCGCGAGTTGCAAGAACTATTTACTGTCGGCAAAGGTCCTGATTCGCGCTATATGGAGAGTGATGTGATGGCTGCGGCAAGGGTGCTCACCGGATGGGAAGACCACCAGGATGATTTAAGCAGTTTAGTCTCGCTTTTCAATCCCAATCCACCGTTCAATCCACTCAATCACGATTCCGGTGACAAGCAATTTTCAACGTTTTATAATAACACGGTAATAAAGGGAAGAACTGGCGCAGCAGGCGCAAAAGAAACAGATGATTTGATTGATATGATTTTTCAGCAGCAGGAAGCAGCCAAACATGTTTGTCGAAAAATTTATCGCTGGTTTGTTTACTCCGAAATTGACTCAAAAGTGGAAGCTGAAGTAATTAGTCCTTTGGCGGATCTATTTTTTAAAAACAATTTTGAAGTGAAACCCGTGTTAAAGGCATTGCTTGGCAGTGAGCATTTTTTTGACCCGATGAATAGGGGCTGCTTAATAAAAAATCCGGTTGATTTCCTGATTGGGGCATGCAGGCAATTTCAAGTTCCCTTTCCATCTTCTTCGGAACTGGCGCTGCAATATGACGCATGGTCACTTGCGTATCAATTGCGCCTTCTCGGAATGGAGCCGGGAGACCCCCTTAACGTAGCAGGCTGGCCTGCTTATCACCAGCAGCCCGGTTATCACCGGCTTTGGATAAATTCCAACACATTACCCCTACGCAATTCTTTTACCGATATGCTGGCGTCAGAAGGAGGATTGCCAATTTACTCGGCAAAATTGAAGTTTGATTTGCTTGCATTCACTAACCAACTGCCGCATCCGGAAGACCCGAACCAATTGATTACAGACAGCACGATGTTATTATGCGCGAATGCATTTGATGCATCACAGATTGAATTTTTGAAAACAATTCTTCTGTCGGGGCAAAAAGCGGATTACTATTGGACTGATGCATGGAATAGTTATGCAACGAATCCCACTGATGAAATCAGTAAAAGCGTAGTGTTTACGCGACTCCGTCAATTTTATGCTTACATCGCCCAACGACCCGAGTATCAGTTGATTTGAAAAAATTGCAGAATGAAACGTAAAACATTTTTAAAGAGCGCAGTTCCGGCAATTCTATTGCCGCTGATGCTAAATAATTTATCCTTATGGGGTTGTAAAAGAAAAAATGCGCCCGCATCATCAAAAAATTCATCGGCAGATGACAGGATTCTTGTTTTAGTGCAATTAGAAGGGGGAAATGACGGGCTGAATACAGTTATCCCTTTAGACCAATATGCACATCTTGCCAATGCGCGGAAAAATATCCTGATACCGGAAAATCGGGTGCTTTGTTTAAATAATTCAGATGTCACCGGCTTTCATCCTTCCTTAGTCGAATTGCAAAAAATGTATAACAGCAATTCACTCTCCGTAATTCAAGGAGTTGGTTATCCCAATCCTGATTTTTCGCACTTTCGGGCTACGGATATTTGGCTGACCGGCTCAGGAGCATCTACCGTGCTTAGTTCGGGCTGGGCAGGCAGATTCCTCGACCAGAAATATCCAAACTATCCTGTCGGCTATCCGAATAATGATTTGCCTGACCCACCGGCAATACAAGTCGGCTCTGTATTATCAACCGCATTGCAGGGACATACTGTAGGTTTAGGCATGGCGATTACCTCCACATCTTTTTTTTATGATTTAGTGCTTGGAAACTATGGCATTGCGCCCGCCACACCGGCAGGCAGGGAATTATTTTTTGTAAGGTCAACTGCGAATGAAACCCATCAGTACATTTCGGTAATCAAAGCGGCAGCCCAGGCGCAGCAAAATTTATCAAAACGCTATCCCGAAACCGGCAGGAATCTTCTTGCTGACCAATTGAAAATAGTTGCGCAGTTAATTGGAGGAGGATTGAAAACAAAAATTTACATGGTTAATCTAAATGGTTTTGATTTGCATAACGGGCAGGTGTATTCTTCAGACGCAACACAGGGAGTTCACGCTCAATTATTGTCAAAGCTTTCCGAGGCGATTGCAGCTTTTGAAGATGACCTGCAATTAATGGGCACGCAGGATAAAGTATTAGGCATGACGATTTCAGAATTTGGCAGAAGGATTAAATCAAATGCCAGCTATGGCACCGACCACGGCTCCACAGGTCCGATGTTCTTATTCGGCTCCGGGTTGAAAGGGGGAATTATCGGCTCAAATCCGATTCTACCCGCAAAGGCAGAAGTGAGCGATAATTTGCCTTTGCAACATGACTTTCGCTCGGTCTATGCGTCTGTGCTGAAAGGCTGGTTCGGCATACCAGATGCTGAATTGTCTGCCGCGATGCTTTCACCATATCCCATTTTGGATTTGTTTAAATAGTCGCTCCAAAGTAAACCGTATCTTGGAAAGCAAATTCTCCTGAAAGCATGTCGTTAATGAATGTGCCCGAACGCCAATTTGATTTTCGTTTACCCTTACTTATCACGCTGCTCTGTTTTATTTTCACTTACTTTTTCTTTGGTTTCTACTATGTAGAATATGAAGGGCTGAATATTGGCTTTATCAGCGGAAGTCTCACTCCCGGCATGCCATTTCGTTCCGTTTATTTTTCAGGCAACCTTGTGATTTCGCAGTTCTATTCCCTGCTCTACGAAAACTTTCCGGGAATAGAATGGATGTCGTGGCTGGAAAATTTATGGATGCTCCTGGCGAGTGTGCTGTCCATGCAGGCTATAAGCGTATTGCTGCCCCAAAAAATTTCTACTGCAAGAAGAATTGCAATAATGGTAAGCATGTTTGTGCTGGTGTTTGCTGACCACCATATTCATCTTATTTACACCCGCGTTGCATATCTGGTTTGTGGCGCTTCGCTGGTTGGCTTAACGATTTTTTTTAACGACAGGGGCGTCATAAAAAAAAGATGGGGGTGGTTTCTGCTCTTCAATTTGTTTTTCGCTATTGGCACATTTATCAGAAATGAAGCCGCTCTTGCTTGTTTTCTACTTATGATTCCTTTTTCGCTGCTTTTTACCGAGCGTATTAAACATACTGCAATGCTCTTCCTCTTCCCGCTGCTGGTAGTAGGCGGTCAATCTCTCTTTTTAGCTATTGATATAAAAACTGCAACGAACACAGAATTTTACAAGCAGGTAGAACCTGATATTGAAGAACAGTTTATCGCGCGGGGAAATATGGTGCCGCTCGCGCGGATGAAAACATATCGCGATACCGTAATGCATCAAATGGGAGCGCAAATGCTGCTTTCTGATCCGCGCGTGATGACACCGGTTTTTCTTCGCTCGCTTATTCTGCCCGAAAATTTCATCTTTACTGATGCCCGTCAGTGGAATCGCGTAGCCCGCGAGCAAAAAGCCATATTGCTTCAATATTGGCATCTCGCGCTTGTTGTGATTCTGCTGAGCGCAGCGCTACTGAGTCAATACAGTTTTCGCAAACAGAAAACCACCTGGTTATTCTGCGCAGCTTTTGTGGTTTCTTATTGGGCGCTTACTCTTGTTCAAACGTATGTAGATAAAGTAAACGAGCGCTCCTGGGTTCCTTACATTGGATTGTTTATCCTCTGTCATCTATTATTGCTTGTAAAAAATATGCGCCCTGATTTTTCGGGCAGGGTTCATCCCCTATTAGTCGCTTGTGGAATTTTGTTTCTTGTTCATATCTACCATCTGAAAAAAGAAAGCGTCCGGCTGAAGGAAGATTTAGAGATGAAGCAACAGCAATTTGAAGAAATTAAGAAACTTGCTTCCGGACGTTTTCTCGCCATTAATTCTTCCGTATTAGATTATTTTTTTCTAAGTTGCAAACCCTTTCATCCGGTTGATTTTTCAGCCTTCAAGAAATTCTATATTACCGATGGCTACATCATTCCATTTTTCCCCTATTACAAACGATACTTAGAAAATGAGTGTAAATGCGACATCTATTCGTACCCATCGTTTTGGAATTATCTGAATACTGCAAATAGCGATGTGTTGATTGTCTCGGAAGAAGAACGTATGAGGGTAATAAAAAATTACTTGCGCGAAATACATGGGCTTGACTTATCGCTGAGGGAAGTAAATGTAACCGGCAATACTTCGTATGAATGGAAAACTTATTTATTGAACAGGTAAAACCTGCTTCTCTTTTTCATAAGCGTAAGTTTTAACTAAACTGACTTTTCCAAGCGAATCCGGAAACCAGTATTGTGATTTGTGCATAAAGGAGATTCTAAAAAATGCTGCATCTTCGGCTCTTTGCAGCGGGAATTGATATTCGATGGCTTCACCATGAAGTGGAACATCATCTCCCTCAATGCCTGCCAAATAATTATTTTCAAGGTTTGGGTACATCTCTTTGTCAAATTCCTTTTTCTTATTAATACGGATGGTTTTGCTTCCCAGTACGGCAGAGTCCTTGTCAAGCACATCGCAGAATAAGACTATTTCAGGTCCGGGACTTATTTTATGAGGCATGATGGTGTTAATCCATGTAATTACTCCGGTTTTATTTTTCTCATACGCTTCAAAATGAAAATCATCCACCAGCAAAGCAGGCTTGGGATTCTGTTTGTCTGCGGCATCATGCTGCCAATAAAAATAATGGGTACCTTCGCCTTGCGCGTCATGCTCCTGATGGCAATTCATGCAGAGTGCGGAACCGGTTTGTTTTATTGCTATATCGGAATTGAAGTTACGCACCGCATCAAAATGACAGAGGTAGCAGTTTATATTGTTGATCGTCAACACAGGTATCGTTTGTAGTGCGGCTATGCTATCCTCTGCCTTAAAATTGTGTTTTTGTGAAACTATCTGCCCGCCATTCACATGACAATTCATGCAGTCAACACCGGTGACTCGTTGCGCATCGCCCTCGCGCGTGAGCGGTCGCGGATGCGCTTCCTGTAAAAGATTTTCAGCTAACCGCAAGGGCTGATTCAAGCTATCCTTGAGCAGCGTTTCATACAGATTTTGCGGAGCATGACATCCCATGCAGTTTTCATATGACCGGTTTACGTGCGCAGTATAAAAAACACACTGGTAACTGCTGCTGTTCACAAAGGCTTTGTGCTCCACTAAACTTTTGTAAGCATAGGAATGCGGACCCTTCATTTCATTTGCATACTCCTGCGGATGACAAGAAGCGCACTTCAGCGTTTGTTCCGTTCTGTCCATTTTTTTGAATTCACCGCTTTCTAAAAAGCCATGATAAACGTCAGATGAATGTCTGTTGCAATTGGAAAAAGGCAAAATGATTACAGCCGCAAGTGCGACAAAGAATAGAACAAACAGAATTTTTCTTTTTGAAAACATGCAAACCTTAAAACTAAGCGTTCGTTCTGTTTATTTAGCATCAACTTTTGAGTCTCAACTCATTCTAAATTCTTTTTACACAGGGCATTGAATGCTTCAAAGAACAAAATAACTGAAATGGTTTACTTTGCATGCGTAGTTTATGTTTAAAAGCGCGGAACTATTTCAGGAAATTTCTAAAGCCGGCTTTGCCGTGATAGATGCAAATCTGATTGAGGAGACAGAACAACTGCATTCCTTCATTCGCGCTCATTTCAAAATTTCACATCCCCATTTTTATTACAGCCTGCTTGAAAACGATTTTGAACAAAACAAAAGCATCTGTCAGCATTTCAAAAAAATTCTGCATTCCTTCTATGAAGCAAACTTCACAGACTACAGAACAGTGACAGAATCGTTTCTTGTAAAACCCGCTAATACTCCAGATGAACTATTGCTACACCAAGACTGGTGCTATACCGATGAGAAAAAGCACAGCGCGTATAATATCTGGATTCCTTTAACAGACATCACAGAAGAAAATGGCGCAATGTTTTTTTTACCGGGAAGTCATTTATGGTTTGATAATCTGCGGTCGGCTTCGCTTCCAACTGCGAGAATAAGCAGCAAAATTTTTTCATCTGAGCAAATTATCTCAGTTACTTTAAAGAAAGGTCAGGTACTCGTATTTCATCCGGCAATTTTTCATGGTTCTTCTCCCAATCTTTCCTCCAAACATCGCGTGATTGTTACAGCTACCCTACTGCCTAAATCTGCTCCTTTTCTTTATTTCCAACAAGGAGAGGCAACCGATGAAGTAAAAGTATTCTGCTTAGATGATGCTACTTTATTAAGAACTTTGAAAACCGTAGCCATTCGTGGTAATCCTGATTTACCCGAAGAAAGAAGAATAAACTATACGCACCATATCATTACAGAAGCAGAATTGGTAAATAGGTCAATTATAAAGAAATTATGACCAGTAGAAAAGCTCTTTGTTATCCTTAGAGAAATTTAGGAAACCTCCAAATGTAATTCTTGGAATCGTTCCTGTTATATCTTCTACCCGATGCCATATTGGACCACCTGAAAATACAAGAATATCACCAGGTACAGGTTTTACCGCAAAACTCTTCATATCCTTTATATAAATAGGACTCCCCGAGTCATCTATAATAAACTCGTTGTTTTCAGGACTTTCTTTACGCTTTGCTCTCTCCCACAACATATCATATAATGTTAATTCTCCTCCTGTCTCGGATTGCTGCAACACTACAAAATAACTTAGTTGGTCATCCATATCTATGTCATTTTTTATTAGTGAGTAATAAAACATAGATTGTGCTTGAAACAAATTACCGCAATGAACATGCAACCCTCCTCTATTAGGATAGAATAGCCTGAATGTTCCCGGTGCGACTTCTGTATTTTTTATTTTGTTAATGGGAATGCTGACCTGATAGTTGTTTGCAACGCTTTTGAAAAATAAATCCAGCGTATCTGTTAAAGTTTTAAGTGCAGGATTGCTCCTTTTGTAATCATCAAGGATTGAAAGTTTGGAATAATAAGTATCCAGCATTTGCTCCGTGTCAGTAATGATGGCAAATGGCGCTGGAAAAATTTTCCCTGAAGGGGTAGGCATAAATTCGCTCTCCGATAATTTTCCCAGAAAGTCTTTGATTTGGCTAATCTGATCAGGCTTGAAAACACTTTTCATTATAAAACCTGCAATCTCTTTGCTTTTTATCTGATGTACCAATGAACCGGCTTGTTCAATATTTGCGAAGGGAACTTCAATAAACTTGAAGAAAACATCCGAACCAAATATGCGTGGCGTTTCAATCATTTGAACTTTTGTTTGGCGATAATTAGTGACCTAAGTCAACAGTTTCTAAGCCAAACTTAACTAATTTTAATCTTCCCAAGCCTTGGCGCAATAAGTGTTTAGGTACTCAAAAGAGTAAGCAAAAATGGTTCAGCCTCTTTTTAAAAACAAACACTTGCAATCCTTATTTGAGAGAAATGGATTTGTAAAAATTCCCCTGCTCAAGGATAGTCAGGTTGACAAATTAGTGGAGCTATTTCAGAATACACTGCAACAACATGCAACTGTAGCGTCTCTTCATCACACCACAACTGAAACCGCAAATGCTGATTTGATTTATCAGGTTGATTCAACTATTAAGTCAGTTTATGTCCCCGAACTGGAAAAAATTCTGAATGACTTTGAATCCTTAGTCGGGTGCTTTCATATAAAAGAACCGAGCGCTGGTTCTGCCACAGGCGCACATCAGGATCCTACTTTTGTTGATGAAACAAAATACTGTAGCGCAAATGTTTGGGTAGCGCTTCAGGATACCGATAAAAAAAATGGGAATCTCTATTTTATCAGAGGGTCAAACCATGCAGTTAAATCGCTGAGAATTGTACCAGAAACTCCAAACTATTACGCAAGTTTCAATGATTCCCTTGCAGAAATGGCAGTGCATGTACCCTTAAAAAAAGGCGAGGCGGTAATTTTTAATAATGCCACGATACACGGTGCTACTGAAAATTTATCCGGTCAATTAAGATTAGCTGCCACCCTGCTTATTTGTTCTAAAAATGCAGAATGGCTGTTGTACTATAAGGAGAGAAATGCCGTAAAAGACAAAATAGAACAATATCACTTAGATCTGGATATTTTTATTTCCATGCCGAAAGACGGCAAACCCGACAGCAAATCATTTAAGCAATATATTTCGTTTACTTTTCCTGAAATCACTAAGGAAGATTTCATCAAAAAAGTTGGCGCAGACAGGGGACGGCTTGCCAATTACTTTCAAAAGATCAAAAACGTGTTCAGAACTGAAGCATCTGTATGAAACCATTATTTAAATCGGCAGAGCTTCAAAGCGGATTTGAAAAAAATGGCTTTGTAAAAGTCACCTTACTGACTCTGGCAGAAGTAAATGAATTGATGACTGCTTACAAAACCGTTTCTGATTCGCATGAAAAAATTAATATCCCATATATTACAACCAGTCACTCAAATGATGCTGCCCTGATAATGCAAGTGGACAATATGCTACAGAAAGTGATATCGCCTGCAATTGATAAGTACTTAGTGAATTACAATTTGCTTTTCGGCAACTATTTGGTAAAAATGCCCGTTCCGGAATCTGAAACTTCACCGCATCAGGATATCACTTTTGTAGATGAAACAAAGTATGTGTCTGTAAATATTTGGGTAGCCCTACAGGACACAAATAAAGAGAATGGCTGCATGTATCTGCTAAAAGGAAGTCATGCGTTTACAGATACGTTAAGACCCACGCACGACTATAAGTGGTGTTATGAAAATGTAATTGATGAAATCAAGCAACACTCGGAATCTTATCCGATGAAAGCCGGGGAAGCAATTATTTTTAATCATGCGGTGGTTCACGGTTCATTTTCAAATGAAACAAATACGCCCAGAGTAGCCGCAGTAATTGCGGCATATCAGAATGAGGCGGAGCTGCTCCACTTTTATCTTCCGGATATCCGCAAGAATGTTGTACAAAAATTCGGAATGACAAAAGAAGCGTTTCTGCATTTTAAAAAAGGATGCCCGCCTTTGAAAGGCATTTTTCAGAATGAAATAAACCATGACTTTAAGCAATTAAAGCCCGATGAATTCAATGCGCTCTTAAAGAAAAACATGGGGAGTCGCTCATCAATCATCAACTCCGTTTTAAATCTATTCAAGCACTCTGAGCGAAGCGTCACATGAAAAAGCCTAGCGTATTCCGCGATGAAAAACTGCAAAACGAATTTGATGAGAATGGTTTTGTGAAATTTCGCTTGTTCTCAGAAGAACAGGTAAAGCGGCTGCATGATTTTTATTTCAATACTCAGGGCGCGCATGAAACGGTGATTGACAAAAAAAAATTTCATGCCACCAACGACACGGATAATGCCGCGCTGATAGCCAGCGCTGATGCGTTTATTAAGCAAGTGATGTTTGAAGAAATTGACAAACATTTCCATCGCTACAAAACGATAGCGGCTAATTACCTGCTCAAACAATCCTGTGAGGCTTCCGCGCTGGGACCACATCAGGACTTGCGCTTTGTAGATGAGCGCAAATACTACTCCTTCAATATTTGGGTTGCGACTACGCCCACAAGCAAAGCCAACGGATGCCTGCGGTTTCTGAAAGGCAGCCATCGCCTGCGCGACACGATACGTCCGCTGCCTTCTTATCCATGGAAATATGAAAGCGTTGCCTCACTGATTCCAACCTATTTTACAGATGTTACTACCGAAATCGGGGAATGCGTTGTGCTTAATCATGCGTGCATACACGCCTCCTATCCCAACTTATCAGAGCAAGTTAGAGTAGCCGCTATTTTAGCGATGGTGCCGGAAGATGCGGAGATACTTCATTATTTTTTGCCGGAAGGCAATCCGAAAAATAAGGTAGAAAAATACGCAATGACCTTAACGGATTTCGTCAATTTAAAAGGCGGAGAGCGTCCTGCAAATGCCGCGCTCATAGAAACATTTGAATATGATTTCTCGCCCGTTGAGGCTGCTGATTTCTTAGAGTGGGCAAATCAACTTAATGACAACAATAAATCACCTGTTGAACATGGATACAAATCATTCAGAAACTATTTATCATCCCTGTTTAGAAGCGCTTGATAGCTTAGGGTTTTGCACGTTAAAGGTTTTTGATGACGAGCAAATAGAAAAATTGCGTTCTCTTTATCAGGAAAATTTCGGCTCGAAAATAATTGAACAACTCTATTCCTCTCACAATTCAAACCCGATAGAGCAAAGTCTGAAAATAAACAGTGAAATAAAAAACATTGTAAACGAAAGCATTCAGCGCATCCTACCCGGGTTCACCTTCTTCATCGGTCATTTTGTGGTAAAAGGAGCGCATGTAAATAAAGAATTCTCGCTGCATCAGGATTGGAATATTGTGGATGAATCAAAGCACAGAAGTTATCAGGTTTGGATTCCTTTACAACTTGCTTGCCCTACAAATGGCGGCATATTCGTTATGCCCGGCAGTCACCGGTTTTTGGGCAACTACCGCTCAGGAAGCTATGGTATTCCGGTGATTCGCAGCGAGGAAAAATTGAAGCAGTTGATTACGGACATCATTGTGCCTCCGGGAAATGCGCTGATTTATCACAACGGATTATTTCACGCTTCTCATCCAAACACAACTGATAGCGACCGGATTGCAGTGATTGCAAATTATGTAGAAAACAGCGCGCCTACTTATTATTTCCACAAAAACGCTGAACAGGAACGCACTGAACTTTATGCGATTACCGGAGAGAAATTAATCACCCACTTGCAAGCGCTTGAAAAAGGAATCATTGATGAAAGTTTAACTCTCTTCGACACAAAAGCAATTTGTCCAACAAAGAACGAAGAAGTCGGTTCAGCGGATTTAATAGTCCACTACCGGAATAAAGTTGGAAAAGTGAATGCCGCACAATTAAAACAGTTGCATGTAACGGTTGGCAGTGATTTAGAGCAGAAGTTAAATCAAGAGGGCTATGCAGTAATTGACTTGTTAGATTTGGCAACAATAGATCTTTTCAAAAAAGAGTATAATCTCCACTTTGGAAATCTGGACAGAACACCCGGCAGATTCACAACGCTTCAGGACACCGATGCAGTTTTGAAAAAGCAGATGCATAATTTTATAGTTGCAAATGTTGACGCGCCTTTAAGAAAATATTTTAAAGAATTTATTATACCTGTTTCTCAGTTTTATACTAAAAAAGCTTTTACCTCTGGCGATATTGATCTTCATGCAGACAGCACACTTTTGCTTAATCATCAACTGGAACCGCATTATGCAATTTGGGTGCCATTGATAGCTGTGGATAGCAACAATGGCGCGCTTACAATTATCCCATTAAGTCACAAGGTAAATAGAGCTGTTTTCGGGTCTTCTTTTGGAGGATATCATAATCACCATACAGAATGGCTAAGACAGTATGAGGTTCCAATGACGCTAAAGGCGGGACAAGCAGTTGTGTTTGACAACAATCTGCTCCATAATTCAACAGCGAACAATACAAGCATAGACAGACTTTGCTTTACTTTCCGCTTGACTCATTTTGCGTCTCAATACTATAGTTTCTTCAGCGAAAAAATGGAAGAAGGCTCCATTGACGTATCGGAAGAATCTCATAATTATTACATGGCTGATGATTGGGATGGAAACAGCAAGCATCTTACAGGAGAATATAAAGGAACATTCAAGAACTACTTAACTAAATTGCCAAAGGAAGAACTGAAAATAATTTTAAATTCTTCTATAATTGAAGCATGAATGAAAAGAAAGACGTTGCTATTGAGGTTAAGCAAATTTCAAAGAAGTATAAAATAGTTAATGGCAGCGAGGATTCAACTGCTGCTGAAAATTCATTTTTAGCTTTAAAGGATATTTCTTTTACGCTGCACAAGGGAGATGTTGTCGGAATTATTGGAAGCAATGGCTCCGGAAAAACCACACTGCTGAAAATTCTAAGTCAAATTGTCAAACCTACTTCAGGAGAAGCCCGCTTCTATGGTTCCGTTACTTCCATCCTTGAAATCGGAAATAATTTTCATCCCGATTTAACAGGCAGAGAAAATATCACTATCCAGTTAAGAATTGAAAAAATAAAGCGGAATGAATTCGAAGTCTATTACGATAAAATAAAGCGATTTAGTGAAATTGGCGACTTCTTTGACCAGCCTGTTAAATTCTACTCAAGCGGAATGTTTTTGCGTTTAGCTTTTTCCATGGCTTTCCATCTGTCATCTGATATTCTGATTTTAGATGAAGTGCTTTCAGTAGGTGACGAAGGATTTCGTTTAAAATGTCAGGAGTTACTTAAAATGTTTGCCGGCAGCGGTAAAACAATCTTATTTGTTTCACATGACAGGATGGAGATTTTGGAATTGAGCAATAAATGTATTTGGTTAGAGAAGGGTCGCATAAAAGAAATAGGACTCCCTTCTGACATCTTAGGCGATTATTTTGAAATGCATCGTGAAAAATATGAATTGCAGAAAGAGGAAAATGATAAAGAAAATAACCATCCTTCTCCTCAGGAGGAAATTAAGAACACCGTTCAGTTGGAATGGAATAACCAAACTGCTCCAGGAAACGATAACTTGACTATTCATCGTTTATCAGTAAATTCTCTTGCTGAAACAGATAAGATTTTCCATGCAGATCCAATTCTGATAAAATTTTTAATTCACAAAAAAAAATCAGGCATCCTGATTGGTGTTTTCTTTTTTTTACAAGATGTATTTTATCAATCGGTGATGGTAGGTCATTTGTTAAATAATTCTACACAACAAGATTTTGACCGGCAACTGAAAGACGAAACCGGCATGATTGAAATTAAATGCACCATCCCGCCCCACTTTTTAGCTCCCGGAAGATATTATCTGTTTGTGCGTTTTGGCGTGGAGGAAAATGAGTGGAGTCCTGCTTCCACAGAGGCTTTCCGGCTATCCGACAAATTGCATTTTACTATCCACCCGGAACCGGGATATGTAGATATTATCGGAGACATCAGTAAAGGTTCGGTGCGACCTCCATTGGATTGGGAGATACAAAAAGCGCAGTAAACTGGATTTAAAACAATTGCCTTATTTTATTTAGCATACTCGTTTTCCAAAAATTTTTCATCCGCGCATCTATATACTCTACGGAATCTGTTGGTAAGGTTTTAATGAGCGAGCCTGTTTCGGGTCTTTGAAAATTATTATAGCGCATAAAAAAATCGCTGTCAGGCACAGAATATAATTCTATTGCTTCAGCTCCTTCAGGAAAACAATAATGAAGCCAGGTGGCAGACTCGGGCGCCATCGAAAGATTCAGAGCGGGTCTGACTTTCGTTGTTTTATTTGATGGGGAATAATGCAGCAGACGGTGGTCATAAACGATAGCGCCTCCCGCGCTCATGGGAATTAATTTACCATACCCCTTTGCCCAGTCTTCCTCTTTTTGCCGACTGCTTTGCCGTATCATCGGACCGCGAATGCTGTTGGTGACTTTATGCGAACCTTCAATTACTCCCAAGCATCCGTTCTCTTCATTTACATCAATTAATGGAATCCATACTGCGGCAGAACTATGACGCTGCTCATCCACATAAGTCCAATCTGCATGAAGATCCATGCTTGTTTGCGCGCCTGCGTTTTTTATCATGAAGTTTCCAAACAATGGAACGAAGCGATTAAGATAAGGTTTCAATTTCGGAAACACAACGGAAGCAATCGTATCGTGAACTTGTTTTTTATAAGAAATATCCGCGCTGAAATGCGTGGTGTGAAAAGGTGCGGAATACTGGCTTGGAAACCGCTCAAACAAATCATAAAGTTCTTTCACTTCCGCATCGCTTAACAGCGAGGAGAGCAATACATACCCTTTCCGCTCGAATTGTTTTTGGAAGGATTGATTTTGGAAAACGGGATACATCGGTTAAACGAATCTTATCATGCAGTCGCTGCGCTCTCTTGCATATTTGCGACCTACTCTTTTGGTAAATGTTTTTTTATCAGCCTGACTAATTGCTTTTCAGTCAGGTTAAAAGGTTCAAATTTCACAATCTCTTTTCTCCATTTGGTTTCATCGGGTTTTGAAATGAAATCATATCCGTAATAGAAGGTTTCATCCACATAATATTTTTCAATCAGGCTATCATCTATCTCTTTGTTTCTGAAGTAATAAACCAACTGATAATTTCTTCTCAACACGGTGATTGTTATGGCATGTCGAATTTCTTTTGAAAGATTCGGAGCGCTCGCATGAATGGTTGCAGGGTCAAATACAATTGCATCGCCTGCATTTACTGTCACCGTTTTCACATATTGATAGAGCGTCTTCGTGTGCTTGCGAAACTGCCAGGGTACGCCTAAACTGCGTTGGTTGTTTCCCCAAAGGTGGCTGCCCGGAAGAAAAGAGATAGGTCCGTTCTCCATCGTAATAGCACAGAAAGGAATCCATACAAAGAGGCAGTAGTCTTTGTCTTCATCTATCACTGTGCTATCCTGATGAATCAATAAGTCGCTGTTTATATGCGGAGGTTTCACCTGAAATGCTCCACCAGTGTGCGGGTCCACCTTTTCCATCTTGAACATACGGGGCAAAATGGTTTTAGCATTCAGATTAATTACTTCCTGCACTTTTTTCCTTATTTCCGGATTAAAAAGTCTTCCGCTGTTAAGCAGATTTTTATCCAGTTCAAAACCATTAAGCTTAGAAATCTCGTGAAAAGTGTGCATGAAGGATTCTATTTCCTCAGCTGTGGTCATATTTTTAATCGTACACCATCCATGCTTTAAATAGTGTTCATGATTTTTTTCATCTAAAAAAAAGCCTTCCCTCCTGATTTCCTGCTGCGGGTTGACTACTGTAGGCCTGTCTAATATCCGGTTGAGTAATGCGCTAACGCTTAATTCCATAACAGTAAATTAGAACAATCTTCTAATAAAATTAAAAAGTCCGGTTTTCTTTACCCTATTAACACTTGTTTCTTCCAACTGTAGGAATTGTGAAAAGGATACAACTGGTAATTGAACGGTGTTTACTTTCTGGAGTATCAGGTTTCCCTTCTGCATATTTTCATTCAGAAAAAAATTCGCGCTGCTCTTATAAATTTCCACTTGTTTCCCGTTTCCATAATAGTAGAGCATTTGCGCTCTCTCAGGAATGATTCCAAATACGGTGGCAATACGCAACTCATCCGTAGTGTTCGAGTCAGATGCGTGAAACAACCGATGGTCATAAATTAACGCCTCGCCTGCTTTCATATAAAGCGGAGTCATACGCTGCCAGATTTGTTCTTGTGCGCTTTCAGAAAGGTCAGGGATATTTGGTCCGCGATAATTTTTCACCCAGCGATGACTGCCGGGCATCACCCGGATGGTTCCGTTTTTTTCAGTCAAATCAACCAGCGGAACCCAAATATTAAATGAGCGATGCTGTTCTTCGTCCACAATATTCCAGTCTTGGTGAGGGTGTAGTCGTTCTTTTTGCGTATTTGATTTCACCACGAACGACCCGCCAAGCGCAGTACATTTATGAAAGTAATTGCCAATGGCTCTTTGAAAGTTTTTTTTTATTTCATCGTTCATCCGATTTCTGAATGCAATATCGTGGGAATGAGCGGTAGCATAGAAACCAGAAACTCCATTGGGATGATGCTGATAGAAAAAGTCAACTAAAGCGCTGGTTTCTTTCTGATTTAAAAAGGAAACTACTGCAAATCCTGTCTCCAAGAGTTGCTTATCCAATTGGTCATCCTGTAAAATCTTTTCAGGCATTTCAGTTTTGAAATATGGAAGAAAGGCGTTGCATGAATGACTGGCGTTTATGACCAACAGAAGGCTGTTCTTCCTGCTTACTAAATTTTGATTTAAGTGAGTACCCAGCAGATGATTTCATCTTTTTAACCAGTTCATAAAGTTCATTCCCGCTATACTGTGGCAGCTTGTAAGGAATGAATCCCTTACTCCTGCCGAGTTTTGGACGGTTCGCAATATCTTCTGCAAAGTTTTCAAATCTTAGCAAGAAATCATCATCTTCTTCAAATACTTCCAACTCATCCATGCCGATATTAGGATTTTTGTAATGGAAATACATTTGTGCGCCAGCAGATTTAACGCCCGCAGTGATAGCTTTTCTGATTTGCCCGCTTTGATTGGCAGGCGAGTAGTGTATTACGCTTTGATTCAAGATGACTGCAGTTCCTGCCTTTACCACCATGGGTTCCAATTCTTGGACGATGATTTCATCGCTTCCTGAAAAAAAGAACGGCAAAGTTGGCGAGCGAACTACATTAAGGTTATCAAAATGACTACCAGGTAAAATCATTATGGGCCCGTTATCCATCGTAACATCGCAAAGAGGAACCCAGCAATTCAGGGCGACAGCTTTCGTTTCGTCAACAATTGTCCAATCCTGATGAACAGCGACTCCGCTTTCCTGGAAAGGAAGTTTATATAGAAACGTAGCTCCAAAAGGTTGGTAGTTTACGAATAGTCTTTCATAATGCCTGCTGAATACGCGAACGATCTCATCGCTTGTTTTCTTTTTATATGCAAAGTCGCTTGAGTAACTTCCAGACACAAATCCACCCTGAGGGTTTGGATGCAGCTCATCAAAAAAATGGTTGAGGTAATCCAATTCATTTTCATCCAAAAACGGCACCGTGATAAATCCCTGTTTTTGGAACTTCTCTTGCATTGCATCGTCTTTGAAAATTCGCTTTGTCATCTTTAACTGAATAATGAATGGAGTACGCGTTTGAATAATGATTTTTTTGATTTGCCATTTTTCCCATAAAGCTCATTCAGTTGCTCCGGGGTGATTTTCGGAAAATCATAATCATAAAGCCCCAAGCTTTTTCCAATTTTAGGGCGGTCATGAATGTTTTCCCCGAACTGCTCAAAATCGGTCATGAAATGTTCATCTTCACGGAATAGTTCCACTTTGTTCCCGAAATCCTTTTGCCAATAGCAGATTTGAAACGTGGCGTCCTTGTGTGTAAAATAGGTGTTGGTGACGATTCTAGTTTGGTTTGAAAGATTGGCATCAGAATAATGAATAATGCTTTGGTCAAAGAAAATTGCTTCACCGGCTTTTGGGTAAAGCCTCACCAGATACTTTTTGATTTCCGCACTACTCTCATCATAAATACCGGGAACTGTCGAACTGCGATAAGTCGGGAATATTCTGTGACTGCCGGGCAGGACTTCAAGAGTTCCGTTTTCATCGTTCAAGTCAATCAGCGGTATCCAGATATTGATGCCCGTGTATTTAGCCTCATCAACCAAAGTCATATCCTGATGGACACACATCGCACTTTCCGGTCCTGATGATTTTACGATAAAGCTGCCGCACATCACTTTAACATCCTGGATGTAATTACTCATAGACCGCTGTCCGATTCTTCGGATTTCTTCATCCGCGATTTTGCGGTAATTTTTATCTTTTGAAAACGTACTGGGAAAAAAACCTTTTTCATCTTTAGGATGGAGGCGATGATAGAGTTCATTCAATTCCCGAATCTCATCTTGATTGTAAAATGGCAGCACGAGAAACCCGTCCCGCTCAAACTGTAGTTGATGGATATCATTACGAAAAACCTTGAGCATTTTTGGGAAAGAAAACATACTTTCAATTTATTCTGCCAAAATTTTTTTCTTCATTTCGCGCAGAATGTTGCCAAGTGTGTATTTCCTGAAAAAACTTCGGTCATCTATCCATACATATTCTGCCGCTGCTTGTTGCGCCTGAATTTCTTCCACTTTTTCAAACTCTACAGGTACGGGCTGTGATGGCACATCTTCTTTTCTTGTGCCGTTTATATCGTAATTAAAAAGTTTAGCCAGCGACTCGCCTAAGTGCATATTGAATTCGTTTCCATGTTCTTTAACCAATTCAATCAATTCATCTGCCGTAAACTTTGGAAATGCATAGGGCACTTCTCCTTCCAACGGATAACCTTCAATTGTTTCTCCTTTGTCATACATTTTTGAGAGAGTTGCATTCTCGTATGTTCTAAAAAAACTCGGGTCAATCCTGTATTTTAGTAATTTATCTTTATAAGTGCAACCCGGTTTATGGTAGAAATGACAAAGTTTTGCGTCTTTCTGTGTCAGTCCAATCCCGATAGCAATCCGAGGATGGTTGGATGAATTGGGTGGCGAGCCATGAAATGTCCTGTTATCAAACACCAACGCCTCGCCCGCCTTCATTTCGACAACTTTTAAATAGGGGAAGATCGTGAAGATGTGTTCTGCCAGCGGCACGGGGGATTGAGGAGACGGGGAAGGGCGGTAGGTGGTAAAAAATTTATGGCTGCCGCGAATAACTCCAAGCGCGCCATTTTCAAATGTAACATCCACTAACGGTATCCAGCAGGTCACGGAGCAATATTTGTCTTCTTCGTCAATGAAACTCCAGTCCTGATGAACAGGCACAATAGTCTTGGAATTTGCATCCTTTATTATAAAACTGGCAAGATGCGCTTTCGCATTTTGGAAATGAGATGCAACTTTCGCCAGCGCTATTTCATAAATTTTACTGAGAATGCGCTCGGCAAAAATTTTATCCTTGCTCTCTAAGCTTATGGTGATACCGTATCCCTCCCCTTCGCCCTTCATATCTAATGAATTGTAGAAGTCCAGAAGTTCCTTTATTTCTTTTTCATCCAGCACTTTAATTTTTGCATATCCCTCCCGCTCAAAAAATTCCAGCACTGCCGAATCTTTAAAAAGCGGTTGCATGTTTCTCTCCCTTCTCATCTTCGTTAACAGGTGGTGCAACTTCAATGAATTCACTTGTTTTTCCTCATAATCAAACTCCCCGACTTTCTCACCGAATGTAGCGCGCTCACCGATGTTGTGATAACGCAAAAACATATCATCCGGCATCTTGTATTGCTCAAGTTTGTTGTTTTCATTTTTGTGATAAAGAAACAATTCTGCCTCAAGCGGTATTAAACCATACGCGACAGCAATTCTTTCTTTTGAAGTAATGTTAGGGGAGGAAGCATGAATCAGCGCATGATTAAAAACAAAGGCTTCACCCGCTTTCATCGGCAGCGTTTCCAACTCATTCCAGATTTCGTCCTTCACATTTTCATATTCACTCACCACGTTTGGCGCGCGAAGCGTATTCGTGAGTTTGTGACTGCCCCGCAAAACTCTGATGGCACCGTTTGATTCATCCGTATCAACCAGCGGAACCCAAATGGTGATGGAACAAAATTTCGATTCATCCACCACCGTCCAATCCTGATGAACGGGCATTCTGCCCTCAGCACCCGGTGATTTACAAAGAAAACTGGCGCCAAGCTTTCTAATCCCTTGAAAAGTGGAATCAACTTTTGATGCGTAAATTTTTTCAGCGAAGGTTTTAATTGAATTTTTGAATTCAAGGTTGTCGCTGAAAACGGAAGAGTAAAATCCTGAAGGCGCTTGTTGATGCAGGCTGTGAAAAAAAACGGTAAGCTTGGTTACTTCTTCTGTATTCAACAAAGGAAGCACCACAAACCCATCACGGTCGAATTGCTCTTGAAGACCTGACTCTTTGAAAATTCTGGTTACCATGTATGGTTAGTATTTAGTTTTCCATCCCCGCGAGTTGCAGGCTATACTCTTTGCAATTCCTTCTCATCAAATCGCCTTGCAAAAAGTTTCTTTCTGAACTCATCCACTGACATCGGGTTGTGCTGGTATTTCAGGGTGCCGATTTTTTTTGCACCTTCCGGCTCTTTCCATGGAGTGGATTCCATATAAAAATCATGATTCACTTCCAAAATATTTACATCATCCCTGCTAACTTCTGGATTCATCCGATATTGAATGGAAGGAAATTCTTCAGGAATTAAAATAAGCTGAATCGTGAGACGCAACCCGTTCGTTTTGTTGATTGCAGAGTAATGAACAATGCTGTCATCTAAAATCACTGCGTTGCCCGCTTTTGTGTTGAGCGGAACTAAAAAATTATTGATGATTTCGTTTTTGATATCATCTAAATCCCAAGGAACCATCGGACCCCTGATTTCACAAAAGCGCTTATGGCTGCCGGGGACAATTTGCAGTGTTCCGTTTTCTTCAGTGCTGTCAACCAACGGCAGCCAAATGGAGACCGAGGTACATTTGCGCTCGTCAACAAATGCGTAGTTCTGATGCAGCGGCACTTCGCCTCCTCCTCCTTTCTTATGGATATAGTTGGCTATGATTGGCTTGTAATCGGCAAGCCATTTCTCCACGTGAAGGGCGAAATATTCAGTGATGATTTTAAAGACTTCACGCTTGTAAGCAACATTTTTGTCAATGAAAGTGAAATCGTAGGTTATGTTTCTTGAATCTGCCACCCCGGTTTCTGAAGCAGTTATTTGCCCGCCACTATGCGGAAGGGTTTCAAAATATTTTTGCTTCAGCCCATCCACTTCTTCCTTTGTCATAAAAGGAATCACCACATATCCTTCTCGCTGGAACTTAGCTTCGAGCGCATCATCGCGCATTACACGTCTCATGGCATTTATGTTTGTCTAAAGTTAAGGATTGTTTCAGAAAGCAACAAGGAACAGTGTTTAAAGGTAAACAGCGACATCCTTTCCCATACGGACGGAAGTCACCCTACTGAAATATTTACCGCTGGAATCCGATAGCGAAACACTTGCTCAAAAACTCTTGCTGAGAAGGTGAAAAATCAAATACTTCAACCTTAGCCGGGATGGAATCACTAAAGATAATCAGCCATCACATCTTCCATTCTGATGAAAAACCACACTCCTGAAATAAAAACAACCGCCACTTCAGCAATCGCAATAAGATATTTTATTGATGGAAACGGGTCGCCCAGAATTGCCCAGCGATAGCACTCAATAATTCCTGCCATCGGGTTCAGGTATAGCAGAAAAGAAAACTCCTGTGGAATCAACGTGGATGGGTAGAATACAGGGGTAAGCCAAATCAGAAATCCGATGAGCACCGGAATGAAATGGTTTAAATCACGATAGCGAAGGTTGAGGGCATTCAGCCAAAGTGCGATTCCCAATCCGGATATAATATTAAAAAAAAGAAAAACAAACAACGCCAACAGTTTCACCGAAAAAGGATAACCAAGAATTATCATCAAAGTGAACAATATCAAAAAAGAGACTCCCGCCTCCACCAAGCCTACCAATACTTTTGCAAGCGGCAGTACCATTCTGGGAAAATACATTTTACGAATCAGGTGTTGATTATTAATCAGCGCCCCGCTGCCCGAGCCAACTAAAAAGTTGAAGTAATTCCATGCAATCAAGCCGGAAAATGCAAACAGCGCATAAGGATGTTTCATTCCGGATATCTCTATTACATTACCAAAAAGGAACGTAAACACTCCCAGTACAATTAACGGCTTAAATAACAGCCAGAAAAGACCAAAAAATGTTTGCGCGTAGGAGACCTTAATTTCCTGTAGGGCAAAAACGCTTATCATTCTTCTGTACTTCCAAAGACCTTTCCAGTATTTGCCAAGCGAGGTAGGTTCGGCATTTATCAGCGTATAATCGGTCAACTCCATTGCTGACAAAGATAGCATACGCATCTGCACAGATTTTTATAACAGTGAAAAACGAAATCTTCTTCAGCGCATATTTATAATACCTAAGGACAGGTCTGAAAATTCTACCACATATACCCTCTCCATCTCTTGTCTGCCGGCAGACAGGGGAGAGGGATAGGGTGAGGCGATAAAAATCAATTTTTAGAACTGCCCCTAAGTAATTCAGAATGCCACTGAGTTGCCTCTGTATTTGCTATTATTCCCGATAGTATCAAAAAAAGAGAGGGTAAACCAAATAAAAAAGGGTTCCAGCTGATTAGACTGAAACCCTTTACTCATCAAAGTCGGGGTGGCAGGATTCGAACCTGCGGCCCTCTGCTCCCAAAGCAGATACGCTAACCGGACTGCGCTACACCCCGAATTGAGTATGATATTAGATGCAAGATGTGCTGAATTTATCAGAGTAAAAAAACGCACACCAAAACTGCGGAGAGAGGGGGATTCGAACCCCCGCAACACATTTCTGCGTTGACAGTTTAGCAAACTGCTCCGTTAACCACTCCGGCACCTCTCCTAAACGCGCACAAATTTAAGAAAAATTTTCAACGGCTTTTCTCCGCTCAACCAATGCTCATCTGAATTTTCTTCTGCACATCTGCCACGCTCTCTTTGAATTTGGAGTCAGTGTCGAGCAGGTTTTGAATTGCCTGACAGGAATGAATCACTGTGCTGTGGTCTCTGCCGCCAAAGTGCTTGCCGATTACTTTCAATGAATTCTTGGTGTAATTTTTTGCAAGGAACATAGATAATTGACGCGCCTGCACTACCTGACGTTTGCGTGTTTTCTCTTTCAACTTTTCTACGGGCACTCCAAAATGCTCGCACACCGTTTTCTGGATGTAGTCAATCGAAACTTCACGGGAAACGCTCTTCACGAAATTCTTTACAATCTTCTTGGCAAGGTCAAGGTCAATTTCCTTTTTATTGAGTGACGATTGAGCAAGCAAAGAAGTCAATGCTCCTTCGAGTTCGCGGATGTTTGTATTGATATTATAAGCAACAAACTCCACCACCTCACGGGGAAGTTCAATACCATCAGCATACATTTTCTTTTCAAGAATAGCAATGCGTGTTTCAAAGTCAGGTGTTTGCAAATCCGTTGCAAGACCCCATTTAAAACGCGACAGGAGTCTTTCTTCCATTCCTTCCAAATCTTTTGGAGCGCGGTCGGAAGTGAGAATCAACTGCTTGCTGTTTTGGTGCAGGTGATTAAAGATGTGAAAGAAAATATCCTGCGTTTTGTCTTTGTTGGCAAAAAACTGAATGTCATCCATAATCAACACATCAATCACCTGATAGAAGTGGATGAAGTCGTTGATTGCATTATTCTTTAGCGCGTCAATAAACTGGTTGGTGAATTTATCAGAAGAAACATACAACACTGTTTTGTTCGGAAAATTCTGCTTGAACTGATTTCCCACTGCATGCACCAAATGTGTTTTCCCCAAACCAACACCGCCATACAACACAAGCGGATTAAATGCAGTTGAACCCGGAGGCTTCGTTGCAACAGCAAAACCTGCGGAACGCGCAAGACGGTTGCAATCGCCTTCTACGAAAGAATCAAAATTATAAGCGGGCTTGAGTTGTGACTCCACATTCACTTTTTTCAAACCGGGAATGATAAATGGATTTTTGATGCCGCTGGAAAGCGGAGCAAGCACTTCCGGATTTTTATTTTCACCGGTGTTGTAGTTGGGATAATCAACAGTGTAAGGATTGTTTCCTGAGCTGTTGTCAACCACCACGCGATATTCAAGACGTGAGTCGTTGCCTAATTCGCGCTTGATTGTTTTGCGCAGCAGCGTGATATAATGTTCTTCAAGCCATTCATAAAAAAACTGGCTGGGTACCTGAATTGTAAGCACGTTGTTATCCAACTTCACGGGTTTGATTGGCTCAAACCACGTTTTGAAACTTTGAGGCGGAACAATATCCTTAATAATCTTCAGGCAGTTCTGCCAAATATCTTCATGATTTTTTTTCAATACTTCTTCTTGAATCTTAGCCATCTGAATAGATCTCAATTAACAGTTAAACAATAGCGCCAGAGAGGAAAGACGAAAATGGTGAAAACAAATCGAATTAAAAAGCAAGAATCGTATTGTTTTTTTAAAAAATTTTTACCATCTCCGAAAAAAAGTTTTTATTTTTTTTCGTTTGGTCAAAAAACACATCAATTCTTCCCAGTGTCACTCCGCCCCATCCTACCTGATTGATTGCAACAGGCACATTTTTTTTGTTGCGCTTCACCACGGGCGCGTCAAAAAAAGTGTGTGTGTGCCCTCCGAGAATGAGGTCAATGTATTCGCTGTTTTCAGCAAGAACAACGTCTGAAATTTTTGCCGTGTCATACTTGTAGCCTAAGTGCGACAAGCATATAACAAAATCACAATCGTGTTCGCGCTTCAGTTTTTTAGCGAGAACATTCGCTGCTTTTAGCGGTTCGAGATATTTCGTCTTTCCAAAAAGTTTGAGCGGCACGAGTCCTTCCAACTCGATGCCCAAACCGAAAACCCCGGTCTTTATTTTTTCTTTTTCAAAAATTACATATGGTTGTGTTTTCCCCTCCAGCGCGGTGTCGGTGAAATCATAATTCAAGGAGAGAAACGGAAAATTTGCATACGGAAATTGCTTATTCAATCCTTCGATGCCCGCATCAAAATCATGATTGCCGATGGTTGCCGCATCATAGCCGATTTTGCTCATCAATTCCAATTCAAGCATGCCGCCATAATAATTAAAGTAAGGTGTGCCCTGAAAAATATCGCCACAGTCAAAGAGCAACACATTTTTTTCTTCGCTGCGAATTTTTTTCACGAGCGCAGCGCGCGCTGCCACTCCGCCTCTATTTGAAAATTTTGAATCAGCGGGAAAAGGTTCGATTCTGCTATGTGTGTCGTTGGTGTGCAGAATGGTGAGCTTCATTGTTTCACCGGCTAATGCCTGAAACGGAAAACCTCCCACACCGAGCAGCGCTGATGTAGCAAGTGATTTATTGATGAAGTTCCTTCTATTCATGAATTGTTACCCTGTTGTCGAGATGCGTTGCGATTGGCTTTCCTTCGTGTGTTTGTTTTTGTAGATATTCTAAAATTGCATCCCGAATAAATATTCCCGTGTTCGTCCTCTTTTCAAGACGCAAGAATAACAAATTATCTCCACCATCTGCAAGGTAATCTGAGATAATTATTTGATAGATACGTTCTTCTTCCAATGGCTTGTTACTAATCTGAATTTCACTTGCTTTTCCGTCAAAAATTTCAAAACGAACCCCCGCTACGGGCCATCCTCCCTGCGCTGCGATGTGATCAAAAAGTTGTTGCACAACATTCCCTTTTAATTCCATCACTGTAAGAAAATTATCAAACGGCATGAGTTCGAAAATCATTCCTTTCGTGATGTTGCCGGCAGGAAGCAGTGGAACACGCAAGCCTCCATAATTCACGATACAGAAATCTCCTATGCCATTATTTTCTGCCCTACCCCTTTCAAGCAATAAGTCAGCCACAAGATTTCCCATCAATGATTCAGGTTTCCCTTTTTCTATCGCGACAGATGAAATGGCAATCACCGCACTCATCTCTTTTTCAAGACTATCATGATAAGGCTGAATATAATTCAGAATGGCAGTGTCAACTTCGGCTGCGCCTTTAATATTATAATAGGAAGTCTCAGCCTGTTGCGGATAAAATTCAGAGCTACAGGAAAAAAAAAACGGCAGCAGAAAAAAGAAAAAATAGCGCATGAAAAATTTCAAGAGAAAAACTTAGAACAATTTTTTCACTTCCTGCTTCACCATATCCAATGCCTGTTGCATCGGGAGCGCGTGTTCCGATTCAAGATAATGCTCTAAAATCCTTTTGCTTAATTCAATCGCAGGTGAATCAGGAGGCACTGATGCACATAACAGGTTAACGTCTCTGATTAGTTCATCTTTTACAAAACTGATTGTTCTCCAGAGGTTTGTTGACACATAAATCTGCTGGGAAATATTGTGCTCATACTCCATTCTGATTCCTTGAATCAATGTTTGCCTGAACAGCAATGCAGTCATGCCCGGCTGCGCCATACGCGGAATAAGATTGTTCGGGCTGATGCGCTCTAAAAAAACAGCGAGCCGCTCATACGCTTGCAGGCGCAATGGCAATGTATCCTTGCGCGACTCCGCGCGCAGTTGCTGCTCTAATTTTTTCAACTCATTATTATAGAATGATTTCGTTACAAAAAATGCAGTGAGAAACACTACAACAGAGGGCAACACGTACTTCAGAATTTCAAGGATAGGCTCAAGCATGGGAATAGGGATTTAGAATTGCCATTGTGCGGCAAATGTAAAATGAAACTCTGATTCTGCTAATTTTGTTGTGTGATTTGAAAAAAAAGAGTTTTTATGAGCAACACTATTACCACAAACCAAATTCCCGTTTCACTCACTCCGATAGCATTGAACGAATTCAAACGATTGATTACTGAAAAAAATGTTCCGGCCGATCACGGCTTGCGCGTGGGTGTGAAAGGAGGCGGATGTTCCGGCTTCTCTTATATTCTCGGTTTTGATAAGAAAGAAGCCCTTGATGAAGAATTTGATTTAAGTGGCTTGAAAATCTTTATGAACAAATCCCATCAGATGTATCTCGCGGGAATTGAGATTGACTATAAAGACGGCTTGGATGCGCGCGGCTTCGTCTTTAATAATCCCAATGCTACTAAGACCTGCGGCTGCGGGGATTCTTTCTCGGCATAGCTTTCAGCAGATTTTTACTTACGCTACTTTTTTGCGCGTTACTTCTAATTCCGGTTTCAAATAAAAATTCAGGTGCGGAGTCAACGCCATTTTATCAAGCCTATATCTCTTGAACATATCCTTGAAAATACCAAGCTGGATTTTCATCACCGCGACCCGTTTGACAGAATTATCATCGCGCAGGCTATCAGGGAAAACCTGACAGTCATCACAAAAGATGAACAGTTCAAGCATTATCCTGAAAAAAGTTGTGTGGAAGAAGTAAATGATGCCGTTTTGAATTGATGTAAAATAGCAAAGGCAGATGAAAAAAAGCACACGCCAAAATAATTCGATAATTCAGTGATGCTCTATAATAAATAATTATCGAATTACCGAATAAGCAAATCACCGAATCAGTTTTACTTCAGCATCTTCACCATGTAGCAATAGCTCTTGCCGTCTTTGGTGTAGAAGGTGACGATGTCCATGATGGAGTAAACGAGCTTTAAGCCCAACCCGCCTTTTTGCTTTTCCTTAATGATGTCTTTGATGTCTTTTTCCACTTTTTCTTTGCGCAGGACATCGTCAAACAGGCCGATGTCGCCAATCTCAATGACAATGCGCTTTTCGGAAAAATCAATATCCATCGAGATGGTTTTGCTTTCGTCTGAATTGTTGCCGTGGATTATTGCGTTGGCGATGGATTCGTCAATGACGAGGATGAGTTGGTTTTTATCTGATTCTGAAAGCCCGGTGTCGTTGAAATAGCGGTTGAGGAAGGCGCGGATTTCTTCCTGTGCGCGGGTGGAGCAAACGGTTGTTAAGTTAACTTTCATCGAATATTTTCTCAGCCTCGGTCTTTTCTTTCACAATATCAATCATGTTGTGCAGTCCCAGTATCTCAAAGATGCTGAACACGCCCGATGACATATTGTAAAATACAAACCTGCCACCAAGGCTGCGCACATCATCAAGATGCGACAGAAACACGCCCACACCGGCTGAGGAGATGTAGCGCAGCTCGCGGCAATCAACCAGAATGCGGGTTTTGCGCTGCTGCACGGCATCTTTGATGACCTCATCCAGTTGAATGGACGAGTTGGCATCTAATTCTCCGCTGATGTGGATATGCAAAATATCGCTGTCAGATTCAATAAGTATCTGCACGATTATCCGAAAATTTTTACGTGAAAAATCAAAGTTTGTTCGCTGATGGCAGAGTGTGTTCTCTACCTTTGCAAACAAAACTATGCGTTATTTAAAAACAAAATTGCGCACGTCATTGCGAGGGAGGCTTTGCGACCGAAGCAATCCTTGACTTTTACCCGTCATTGCGAGGCTCTGCGAAGCAATCCCCCGATGATAGCTCCTTTAAGTTGCGGATAGCTTTGCTTGTTCCCCGTTCGCAATGACGAATTTAATTTGTAAGCACTATTAGGATGTTACTTGAAAACTTAGAAATACAAAACGTAGAGATTCACGGCAAGGGCGTTGCCCGCCAAAACGGGAAGGTGGTGTTCGTGGAAAATGCGCTGCCGGGTGAAGTCGTTGACGCGGTTATTTTTCAAAAGAAGAAAGGCGTTGCGTTTGCAAGAACTACTGCTATTCACAAACCTTCGGAAAACAGGCAATTACCTTTTTGCAATCACTTCGGAACGTGCGGGGGATGTACCTGGCAGAATGTGACATACCAAAAGCAACTGGTGTTCAAGCGGCAGTTTGTGGATGATGCTTTCCGTAGAATCGGCAAGTTGGATGTGACAGAGATACCACAGGTGCTGGGTTGCCCAAACGAAACGTATTATCGCAACAAGCTGGAGTTCACGTTTTCAAATAAGCGGTGGCTTACTGCGGATGAAATGCACAGCGGGGTGGAATTCACGCCCGCATTGGGTTTTCATAAGCCGGGATTGTTTGATAAAGTGATTAATGTAGAGAAATGCTGGCTGCAACGCGAGCCTTCTGACAAAATAAAGAATGCGCTGCGGGACTTTGCCTTGAAGGAAAACATCCCGTTTTTTGATTTGCGCAAGCAGGTAGGTGTGCTGCGCAATTTGATTATCCGCACTTCTTCGCTGGGTGAAACGCTGGTGATTGTTTGTTTTTTCAAAAATGAACAAGTGGAGCAGGTGATGGATTTTTTGAAAACTACTTTTCCTGAAATTACTTCGCTGAATTATGTCATCAATGCAAAGCAGAACGATTCCATTTTTGACCAAGAGGTGGTGTGCTACAACGGGCAGGAGTTCATCAAAGAAAAATTGGGCGACTTGTATTTTCATATCGGGGCGAAATCATTTTTCCAGGTGAATGTGCAACAGGCTGAACGGTTGTTTGATAAAGCAGTGGAGTTTGCGGAATTGAAAGGCAATGAAACGGTGTATGATTTGTATTGCGGCATCGGCAGCATCTCGCTTTATCTTGCGAAGCATTGCAAGAAAGTAATCGGGGTGGAGCAGCTCAACGAAGCCGTTGAAGATGCAAAGAAGAATGCCGCGCTGAACAACATCAAGAATTGCGAGTTCTTCGCAGGCGATGTGATACATATTTTGAACAACGAATTAGTGAACACACATGGCAAGCCGGAAGTGCTATTTATTGACCCGCCACGCGCAGGTGTGCATCCGAAGTTGATTCAAACGCTGTTGGAAATCGAGCCTGAAAAGATTGTGTATGTAAGTTGTAATCCCGTCACCCAGGCGCGTGATTTAGCATTGCTTGCTGATAAGTATGAAATAAAAAACGTGCAGCCGGTGGATATGTTCCCACAAACGTATCACATTGAGAATGTGGCGGGGCTGAAATTGAAAATCAATTAATTTAGTGTTATAATTCTACTCATGGAAGCAATCGTAATAAGAAGTAAATCCAGCGATAATTTGAAGTTGTTTGTGGAACTTGCGAAGAAACTTGGAGACAGCGTCACGTCATTGACTGAAGAACAAATGGAGGATTTTGGGTTTGGCAATATGATGAAGAAAGCAAAGACCGGAAAAAATGTAAGCAGAGAAACCATCATGCGTCAGCTTCGCTCGAAATGAAGGTTGTTTTTGATACTTCATTTTCCAGGAGCCTGAGAAAGCTGAAAATAAAATGGCTCAAAAAACGAATTGAATAAATTATTCTTGAGGCTGAACAAGCCGGCTCAATTCGTGACCTTTCCGGTATAAAGAAAATGGAAGGGTTCAAAAATTTCTACAAAATCAGAGTTGGAGAGTATCGGGTTGGCGTTGAGTTGGAAGATGATTCAACTCTGAGATTCATTCTTGTTACCGACAGGAAAGACATCTACAAAAAATTTTCGTAGTCCTCGCAATAAATCGAGAAACGCATAGTGAATATTTCTTGTCTAAGAAATCAGTTGGTCAGGCGATTACAAAAGCAGACAATGCGCTGCCATTCGTCATTTTTAATGCGTCATTCGTAATTATCTAAGTCCGATATTTGCTTTCTTAAAATCCCTGCATGGAAGCAACCTACATCTCCAATGCCCATCCCGCTTATATCGAGTCGCTGTATAATGATTTCAAACAGAATCCAAAATCCATTGACGAAGATTGGAAGCGTTTTTTTGAAGGCTTTGACCTTGCCGTTTCGCTGCATACCACCAATGGCGCATCCGTTTCACCCGATGAGTTGAAAGTGTGGATGCTGATAGATGCATATCGTTCACGCGCGCACCTTGTTTCAAAAACCAATCCCATCCGCGAGCGCATTGATCGCAAGGCGAACATTGATTTGAAAAATTTCGGACTGAATGAATCGCACCTTAAAAAGACATTCATCTCCGGCAAAGAGTTAGGGTTAAAAAATCCCACGCTTGAAAATATTGTCGCACACCTGCAAAAGATTTATTGCCGCTCCATCGGCTTTGAATATGGCTACATCAACAACACGGATAAATACAACTGGCTGAAAGAACGCATCGAAAAAGACGGTGGCGAATTTCAGCTTTCCATCGAAAAGAAAAAACGCATTCTTGAAAAGCTGAACCAGTCAGCAGTGCTGGAAAAATTCCTGCACACAAAATATATCGGGCAGAAAAGATTTTCGCTCGAAGGCGGTGAATCAACGATTCCCGCATTGGATGCGATTATTCAAAAAGGCGCTGACCTTGATGTGCGTGAAGTGGTGATTGGCATGGCGCATCGCGGCAGACTGAATGTGCTCACCAATATCATGGGTAAAACCTACGAGCAGATTTTCAGCGAGTTTGAAGGCAATGCCATTCCCGATATGACGATGGGCGATGGCGATGTGAAGTATCACCTCGGCTATTCTTCGCAGATAAAAACTACTTCGGGTAAAGTGGTTGATTTAAAACTCGCTCCGAACCCATCGCATCTGGAAGCGGTGAATCCTGTGGTGGAAGGTTTTGCGCGCGCAAAAGCTGACATCGTTTACAATTCCGATTTCGACAAAATTCTCCCGATTCTCATTCATGGTGACGCTTCGTTGCCGGGGCAAGGCGTTGTGTATGAAACCTTGCAGATGTCGCAATTGCAGGGCTACACAACAGGCGGCTCGATTCATTTCGTAATTAACAATCAAATCGGGTTTACAACTGATTTTGATGAAGCGCGTTCTTCTAATTATTGCACGAGTGTTGCCGCGATGGTGGAGGCACCCGTGTTTCACGTGAATGGCGATGATGTGGAAGCGGTGATTTATGCCGTTGAACTCGCAACAGAATTTCGGCAGCATTTCAATTCCGATGTATTTGTGGATATGGTGTGCTATCGCAAATACGGACATAATGAAGGCGATGAACCGCGCTTCACGCAGCCGATGCTTTATAATATAATAGGCAAGCATCTCAGCCCGCGTGAAATTTATGTGAATCAATTAGTTGAAGCAGGCAATATTGAATCGGACATGGCGAAGAACATGGACAAGGAATTCTGGCAGCAACTGCAAGACCGCCTCAATGAAGTGAAGCAAAAGCCGCTGCCTTACAAATATCAGGAACCGGAATTAGCATGGAAATCATTGCGGAAAGCAAAGCCCGAAGATTTTGATAAATCGCCTGACACATCAATCAGCAAAGCAGTGATGGACAAAGCGCTGAAAGGCATTATGGCAAGTCCGAAAGATCTCAAACTGCTGGAGAAAGTGAAAAAGATTCTGGAGCAGCAGAATAAAATGATTGAGGAAGGAAGATTGGATTGGGCGCTTGGTGAATTGCTCGCGTATGCTTCGATTTTAATCGAAGGCAAAGACATTCGTATGAGCGGGCAGGATGTGAGGCGCGGAACATTTTCGCATCGTCACTCGGTGTTGCGCGATGAGGATACCAATGTCCCTTACAATCGCCTGATGCACTTAGATGAAAAGCAAGGTAAGTTCAGGGTGTTCAATTCGTTTCTTTCTGAATTTGCCGTGCTTGGTTTTGAGTTCGGCTATTCAATGGCTACGCCCAATGCGCTGAATATTTGGGAAGCACAGTTCGGTGATTTTGCCAATGGCGCACAAACGATTATTGACCAATTTATCACGCCATCAGAAACGAAGTGGCAGCGTATGAGCGGCTTGGTGTTGCTGCTGCCACATGGCTATGAAGGTCAGGGACCGGAACATTCGAGCGCCAAGCTTGAACGGTTTCTGCAAATGAGCGCGGAGTTTAACATTGTCGTTGCCAACTGCACAACGCCTGCTAATTTCTTTCATATCCTGAGAAGACAACTTGCATGGCAGTTCCGCAAGCCGCTCGTAGTGATGACTCCGAAATCATTGCTGCGCCATCCGAAATGCGTTTCGCCAAAAGAAGATTTCGTGAAAGGCGGTTTCAAGGAAATCATTGATGATACTTATGTGGACACCGCGAAAGTGAAGAAGGTGTTGTTGTGTTCTGGTAAAATTTACTACGACCTGCTGGAGTATCAGGAAAAAAACAAACGGAAAGACGTTGCGATTGTGCGCGTAGAGCAACTTTACCCGCTCAATTACAAAACGCTTGACGCAATCACTGATAAATACAAGAAAGCAAAATTTGTGTGGGTGCAGGAAGAACCTTCCAACATGGGCGCATGGGTGTATATGTTGAGTTGCTATCGCAAAGTTGTGCTTGATGTGATTTCACGCAAGAACAGCGCATCGCCTGCAACGGGTTATCAGAAGGTGCATTTTGAAGAGCAGAAGAGGATTGTGGAAGAAGCGTTTGCTTAGGTGATATGTGAAAGCAGATTATTCAGGCATATTTCCACCATATTACCTTTTATATTTTTTGAGTTCAGAAAGACTGTCAATGACCTCAAGAATCCGCCTGCTAAGTAGCCTGCTTATTTTTGACGCGCTATTATCATCTTGTTGCAAGCCCTGCAACGATGCTGATAAAAATTTATTTATGGAAGTTGAGAAGGAGAATCTCACTGTTATTAAAGAGTATTTAGAAAATGGAGGGGATGCACTTTTTACCTGTGCTGTTTGGAGAGCCGGAGGAAGAAGCTATCATCCTGTTTGTAGGAGTCTTGATGAGTTTGTGAAGCATTCCCTATAGTATAAATTAGTCGAGTACTATCTGACCTATGATATTCCTCAAGACGCTTTAGATAAGATGTTCCTTTATTATCTAAATGATAACGCAACTTCTGACAGTACTTTGGCTTTTTTGCTTTTTAAGAACGGAGGTAAGCTATCCACATTAGACTGTGACATTTGGTATTATAAAAAGTATTTGGATAAGTGTAAAAAACTAAACTATGACTTCAACTGGATTGATCCTGCGGATGGAAATACTTTGCTGATGAAATATTGCCGATGCCCTTCATCAGATGATTCGGATAAGCTCGTAGAAACAATTCAGTATCTAATTACCTTAGGTGCAAGAACTGATATCAAAAACAAGATGGGAAAAACGGCAAAAGTGATTGCTGTCAATGAGAAGGTGAAATTATTTTTAGAAGAAATAGAAAGAAAATGATTAACAATCTTCCTTTCTGTATCTCCATAGTTTTCATTCTCACCACCCTCGCCACAATTCTCATTTTCCTTCGCGCAGCAAATTATTCCAAACCCGCTATTGGAATCATCATCGCCTGGACGCTCATTCAGGGAATTATTGGCTTTACAGGTTTTTATTTAATCACCAACACGATTCCTCCGCGATTTGCATTGCTTATAATTCCTCTGCTGCTTTTGATTATCATACTCTTTACAACAACAAGCGGAAGAAATTTCATTGACAGTCTTGATTTGAAAATGCTCACAGGGTTGCATGTTGTCAGGATTCCAGTTGAACTTGTTTTGCTCTGGCTGTTTCAAAACGGACAAGTTCCCGAACTCATGACTTTTGAAGGAAGAAACTTCGATATTCTTTCCGGCATCACCGCACCGCTCATTCTCTATTTCGGATTCATCAAAAAAAGCCTAAGTAAAAAAGTGATTTTAGTATGGAACATTATCTGCCTGCTATTACTCTTTAACATTGTTGGCACAGCAGTATTGTCCGCTCCTTTTCCATTTCAACAATTCGCTTTTGACCAGCCGAATGTTGGCGTGTTTTATTTTCCATTCGTGTGGCTGCCGGGAGTGATTGTGCCGCTGGTGCTATTTGCACATCTCGCTGCGCTTAGAATTTTGATAAAAACTCCTCTCAAATAAATAGCCTGCTATGTTGGTTTCTTCCCGTGGAACAGCCGAATCATGCGAGGTGCGTCCGGCAAAAATTATTTCCGACACGCATGTTTTGGATGAAGCTGATTACTCAACTATCAGAAACGGGGAAAGGGTTTATGTTGGCACCAGAACATTGCTCCCTTTTATCACGCACGTATTACCTCGGTTGGAAAAGGAGAACATCACAATCACCCTGATTACCGGTGCTGCCGATACGGGCGCGCCCAGCGAAATATCTGCAATAGACCGGCTTGATTACCTCGCTATCTTTTCCCTGTCACCAGCAGTTTCCGGATGGTTTGCCCAGAACTATGATTTGCATTCTGAAAATGATTTTGTTCATCCTATCCCGTTAGGCTTGGATTACCTTACCTTGTCTGAGCGTGAAACTTCATGGGGACCGAAAGCATCGCCTCAAGAGCAGAATACACAACTATTAAAAGTAGCGGCAGCAGCAAAGCCATTTGAAAAGAGGCTGAGCAGAACTTTTTCTTTTTATGGATTCAAAATGGATAGCTTCAAGAGGTATCGCAGCCGACATCTGGGAGATAGGTATCTGGCAAATGACGCGCTGAAAGATGCTGATTACAATGATGTGTTGCACGAGCCATTAAGCCGTTTGGCAACCTGGCAAAAAATGACTGAATATATGTTCATCATTTCACCGCATGGCACAGGGCTGGATTGCCACCGCACTTACGAGGCATTAGCGCTGGGCTGCATTCCGGTTGTAAGGAGTTCAACGCTTGATATTCTTTATAGAGACTTGCCGGTTGTCATTTTACAATCATGGAATGACATTTCATTGAAAGCCTTGCTGGAGGAGGCTGAAAAGGTGAAAGATAAAGATTTCAAAAGCCTTGAATTGCAATATTGGGTGAACAAAATAAAAGACCAAATAGAGGACTTAAGGTGGTTTGTTCTCATCGAACTTTATGTTAGTTTAGCTCAATGGAAAACAAAGACCGTAGAGAGTTCATCAAGATAGCAGGCAAAACCTTGCTGGTAACTTCTGCCATTTCCGTAACAGGGTTGATTTCTTCTTGTGCAAAGGACGATGATGATGATGACAAATTTGATGATGGCTATTACAATGACGGTTACTACGATGATGGATATTATGACGATGGGTATTACGATGATGGTTACTATGATGACGGCTATTATGACGATGGCTACTACGATGATGGATATTATGATGACGGATATTGATTTCTAAAGCAACCCGTTCCTCCTTCGTGCGCTTAGCGCAATCAATTCATGCTTAAAGCCGCTTTCCTTCACGACACCGACAGCGATTTCTCTGGCGGTGCGGAGTTATCCAACAAAGCGATTTTGGATGTAAGCGAACAGCATGACGTGCGCGCGGTTTATGACAATCTGCAAGATTTCAGGAAAACAAAACAACTCATCCGCGAAAGCGATTTCGTTATCATCAACAGCACCGTTCGCTGCGCGTATGAATTTCTGCTGATTGATTTTTTGGTGGAATGTGGCAAGTCTTATGCAAAATGGGAACACGATTATAATTTCTGTGCCAAGCGCAACGCAATGTGCTTTGTTGATCATAAGGTGAAAAATTGCTGCGACAGCGAGCGCTTCACCGCGCACCGCAAGTTATTCACTCATGCAAAACTTTCGGTTTTTGTTTCTTCGAAGCAGTATGAACTGCATCAGGAAATTTATGGCGAAGCGATTCAACGACAGCTCATCCTATCCACAACAGATGCGCCTCTCCTTTTTTGGGAGAAAGTGAAAGAGGCGTGCTGTCATCCTGAGCCTGTCGAAGGATGGAGCGGGCAAACGCCATGCTTCGATAAACTCAGCATGACTCCCGCGCTCTCAGTAAAACAAGAAAAAAAATTACGCTGGAAAAATGTGCTTGTGTTTAAAAGCTTTGGAGGCTTGGGCGATTTTCTGTTTGTGATTCCGGCTATCAACAAGATTGCAAGCGTCTCTGAAAATATTTCTGTGTGCACTCCGTTTGCATTGTATGGCTTATTCAAAAAACAATTGCCGCAGTATGAAATTTATCCGGAGGATTATATCAACAAAGCCAACCACACGGATTACGATAAAATCATTGACCTGAGCAATTATCCTTCCTATCGCGGTGATGCGGGTACTTATAAAATGCCATTCCCTTCCTATCGCAGAATCAAGCAACAGGCATTCAGGCATTATTTAGATGGAGTCGCCACGCTGCATCCTGATATAGATAATTCGTTTGAGCGGTTTCCTTATTTCACTTCTGCTGTAACACCGAACGAAAAATATTTCACGGTGCATCCGGGCGCGGGTTTCGAGGCAAAGTATTGGCCCGCATATAAGTATGGAAAGTTGATTTCAACCTTGCTCGATTTGTTTGGCGACCTTCACTGCAAATTAATTCTTGGTCCTACTGACCCGAAGCCGGAAGAGTTGTTTGAAAAAATTCCCGAAGGTGTTTCTATCCCGAAAGGCAATCTCGAAGCAATTGGCGATGTGCTTGCTGGCGCGCTGTTTCATGTCGGGAATGATTCAGGCATGACGCATCTTGCCGGAGTATTTAATACGCCTACGGTGACGATTCACGGACCCACCGGACCGGGAACGTGGATGAGTTTTGCAGAACATAAAGAAGTGATTTGGGGTAAGCAGGGCGTGTGCAACATTCCATGCAATTATGATGTAGCTATCAATTGCGCCCACAGGATATGCCTCAATTCTGTCACGCCTCAGCGCGTGTTGAAGCATGTGTTGAAACTCTTGCAAAACACCTTGCCCGAAACCACTGATTGCAGATTCATTTTCAATCCTGAAGTTGTTGTAGAAAAATTTCCCGATTCATTCATCCTGAAAATAAATGAAAAGGAGTTGCTCGTGGAGTTTTCGGAAGCATCCGAAATACGACTGTTTGAAAAGTTGATTGAAAATAAATTACGGAAAGCAGATTTTTCAGACTCGTTGGAGAAGGTGGCTGAAGTATTCATTGAAAATGAATTGCTGTTCAGAATTCCTGAGTTGCCGGAAGATTTTTCAAAAAGCAAAAGAACAAAACAACCTGTTGATGTGACGCTTGTCAGTCATGTAAAGAAGCGCGACAGCATCGGGAGGCATGGGATTCTTTTCGCAGAAATGCTGCATGAAAATTTTTCTATCAATGGCATTACGACACGCGAACCGAATCCCGAGGATATTGACACTGCCCTTTATAAAAAAATAACGCGCAGCGGTGCGCCCGGAAAACTCGCCCTATTCACAGATGTGCTGCAACACAACAACAGGTTCACGCCTTATAAGCGTGTGCCGAAAGAAGCAGAAATAAAAATTTGCTACTCCATGTTTGAAAGCTCCGCGATTCCGGCTGAGTGGGCGAGCATCATTAATAAAAACTTTGATGGCGTTTGGGTACCCGACAAATGGCTCGTGAATGTTTACAAAAAAAGCGGAGTGAAAAAGCCGGTAAATGTTTTGCCGCTTGCTTGTGATTTGAAAAATTTTCTTGAACAGCCGCTGAAGCAAAAAGCGAATGACGTATTTACGTTTGGCGTAAGTTCAGGAATCTGGATGCGCAAAAATGTGCTTGGGGTGATTGAAGCATTCAAGCGCGCATTTCCGGATGAAAATGAAAAAGTGCAATTGCGTATTCATAGTCGCTATGGCTTTCCTGCCGAAGTGGAAAAATTACGCACCGCCATTGACAACGACAGCAGAATTGAACTCGCCATCAAACCTGTTTCCGACAAAACCTATTTGAAGTTTATGTGCTCGCTCGATGCGTACATACTCCTCTCTATGGGCGAAGGATTTTCCATAACGCCACGCGAGGCAATGGCGCTGGGACTTCCCGTAATTGTTTCTGACAACACCGCTCATCGCACAATTTGCGAAAGTGGATTGGCACACGCTGTTCCGACTATTGCTGAAATACCCGGTTATTATGAAGCGTTTAGAAAAGCGCATGGCAGTTTCTTTGTGCCTGATGCGGAAGTTGCCGCTCAACAAATGCGCGAAATTTTTGAACACCGAAATGAAATTTACATTGATGCGCAGCAACGCAGAATATGGGCGGCACAATACGACACAGCAAATTTGAAAGAACAATACATCAAATCAGTGCGTGAAGTATTGACGAATGGATTTCATGAAAACAGTTAGCATTCTTTCGTGTCCCCGCGAGCCTTCTTACCTTGCTGAAACACTGGGTAGTTTCAAAGAGCCTGATATTGAAGTAGAGATTTTTTTTCAGGCGAAAGATGTTTCAGGCGAAATACCCGCGCTGCAACAGCAATACGCTTGTGCAATTCCCCGCGTGTACCTTACGGAAAAAATGTACGATGACGTGCAACTCAACGGGCAATACAATTATGCTGAAACATTGCTACACACGAAAGACGGATTGATTTTTGAAGATGATGTGCAGGTTTCTAAAAACTTCATGCAGCATTTACTCGAAGTGGAAAAACTGATTCCTGATGAGAAAAGTATTGTGACGCTCTACTCCATGAAACCCTGGAGCAACAGCGGCAAGTTCGAATTAATCAAATTGGCAGCCTCCCATTTCCGCAATACACAAGCGATGCTTTTTCCTGTTTCTTTGGCAAGGGCGTTTGGAAAACACATCCTCGATTACTTTGGAGCAGAGCCTTATGACCACGCCCTTCGTACATTTTGCCGCATGCATGGAATAAAACTCTTTGCCACGAATTATTCCTTAGTGCAACACATCGGGAAAGTAACTACCGGGCTTGGGTATCATCATCAATCAAGAAATTTTGCGGATGATTTTTTGATTAGTTCTCCTTCTGGGAGTTAGTACCCACTGTCAAATTCGATGTTCATATTGCTGTTTGATGAATGGTTAAATTCGTAAAATATTTTTGAGTTGCAGTTTAACTTTAAACATCAAACTAAGAATTATGCTCGAAGTAAAAGTCCCCGTTGTAGGCGAATCAATCAATGAAGTAACGATTGCCAACTGGCTTGTAAAAGATGGTGATGTGGTGGACATTGACCAGCCGCTCTGCGAGATTGATTCCGACAAAGCAACCTTTGAAGTCGCTGCGGAGAAAGCAGGTAAAGTTTCCATCGTAGCGAAAGCGGGAGATACGGTTGCCATCGGGACAATCATTGCAAAGATTGATACTTCCGTTGCTGCGCCTGCGAAGAAAGAACCTGTGGCGGTAGCGGTAAAAGAAAAAGTGGAGCAGAAAGTTGAAAAGGTCGCAGAGCCTGTCGGCTCAAAGGAAGTTTCTTACGCAAAAGGAATTCCTTCACCTGCTGCGGCAAAACTCATGTCAGAGAATGACCTGAAAGGCGGAACGGTTCTCGGCACTGGGAAGGAAGGCAGAATTATGAAAGAAGATGTGTTGAAAACGATTGCGCAAAAAGGAAACGGACAGGCAAAGCCTGCCGCATTTAGTCGCGAAACGCGCAAGGATAAAATGTCAACGCTGCGCAAGACGATTGCGAAAAGATTGGTGGCTGCGAAAAATGATACTGCGATGCTCACCACGTTCAACGAGGTGGACATGAGCGCCATCATGAGCATCCGCAATCAATACAAAGACAAGTTCAAAGAAATTCACGGAGTAGGTTTAGGCTTCATGTCGTTTTTCACGAAAGCCTGTTGCATCGCCTTGCAGGAATTTCCTGCGGTGAACGGCATCATCGAAGATGAAAATATTGTGTTCCATGATTACTGCGACATCGGCATTGCGGTTTCAACTCCGAGGGGATTAGTTGTTCCGGTGATGCGGAATGCGGAATCCTTGTCAATGGCTGAAATCGAAAAAGCTGTGCTTGATTTGGGAACACGCGGACGCGATAACAAACTCACGCTTGATGAGATGCAGGGCGGCACATTTACCATCAGTAACGGGGGTGTGTTCGGCTCCATGCTTTCTACCCCAATTTTAAACGCACCGCAATCCGCCATTCTCGGTATGCACAAAATTGAAGAGCGCCCGATTGCATTAAACGGACAAGTAGTGATTCGCCCGATGATGTACGTGGCAGTCTCTTATGACCACCGCATCATTGACGGCAAAGAGTCCGTCAGCTTCTTAGTTAAAGTGAAACAACTGCTCGAAAATCCGGGATTCATGCTTACGGGTAGCGATCCGGTGAAGGCGGTGCTGGGGATGTGAGAGAACCCTGTCTAAGAGTTAATCCTTTTGTGCTTATTGTTCTGCTGAAATATCCCGCTCTTTACCTACAACTATAGATTCTTCACCTCATGCTATTGATACTCCCACCAATTTCCCGATGCCAAAAGTAATGGCGGCTGCGGCAAGCCCGAATAGCACCTGCCTCATGCCGGAATACCAAACACTTTTTCCTGTGAAAAAAGTAATCATGGCTCCGATGAAAAATAGTCCAAGCGTACTGACAGCCAAACTCAAAAGGGTAGCTTTAAAACCTGCGGAAAATAAAAACGGCACAAGCGGAATGATTGCTCCCACTGCAAAAAGAAGAAATGAGGTGATGGCGGCAGTCCATGCAGAACCGCCAAGGTCTTCTGTGTCCATCCCCAACTCCTCGCGCACCAATGATTCAACTGCTGTCTCTTTATTGCCGAGCACTTGTTTCGCAAGGCTTTCCGCTTCTTGTTCGCCTATGCCTTTTGCACGGTAAATTAAAGTAAGTTCTTTCATTTCCTCTTCGGGAGAAGTTTCCAACTCTTCGGTTTCAATATCAATTTGCCGCTGGTGCAACTCGCGTGAACTTTGAACCGACAGCCATTCGCCCAGCGCCATAGAGATGGCTCCAGCCAAAAGCCCCGCGAAGCCTGCAACAACAATTGCGCTGTTGCCGCTTGTTGCGCCTGCCACACCCATTATTAAGCTCAGGTTGGAAACCAGTCCGTCATTGGCTCCCAGCACGGCAGCTCTCAGCGCATTCCCTCCTAGTGATTTATGCTTTCCCTCAAACTTTGCCAGATTACTTCCGCTCAACATTCCCGAAGCCTGCGCCAGCCCGTTTAAAATCCTGACGTGGGTGATTTCCTTTCCCGTAACAGGCGCGTTCTTTTTTACCTTCTCCTCAACAGATGCCCGCGCGATTTTTTGCTCCGTTGCCATCAGCGTTGACAAGATGAAATCGAATCCGAAAACCTTTGCAAGTTTCGCCATCGTTCTTGCACGAAACGAGGGAGGAGGTAATGTTGCCTTTATCCCTTCGCTTTGCATCTTGTTCAAAATTTTCTGAGCATGAGTTGTTTCTATCGCAGACATCTTGCTAAAAATATCAGCGAGGTTCTTATCCTCATTTTTCTCCGACAAAAAGCGATAAAGAAATGAAGTGTCAACTTCAATCTGCAGTTGCTTTTTTAGTTTCCTCGGCTTTGCTCGTTTCATTTTATGAATGTATTGCTATTCCAAAGCGTTCACTATGACAATAATCATCTCTTTTTTAGGGATTAAAACACAAAGTTTGAATAGCAGTCACAGTTGTGGGAATGGTATAGAAATTCATTCCCGGAAAAAATGTACTTCTCAATCGAAAAATAATAATGACAAAAACAGTTCATTCATTTTTTATCGGAGCCATGGTAGCTGTTACAATTGCAGTGACGGCATATCTCGCTTACACTGGTTATGCTTATTACCATCTTCCCCTTGAAGAAAGATTTTATCATCCGCAGCATGAATGGTTTAAACCCAGTGGTGCATTTGGACACGGACTTGGTATCTTAGGAACATTGATGATTTTATTCGGAGTTGTTATCTACATCGCAAGGAAGCGCTACAATTTCATGACAAAATACCTCAAGCTGAAATACCTGTTGGAGTTTCATATTTTCCTTTGCACACTGGGTCCAATCTTAATATTATTTCACACTGCTTTTAAGTTTGGCGGCATCGTTTCCGTTGCTTTTTGGAGCATGGTAGCGGTGGTGGCGAGTGGCGTGATTGGCAGATTTATTTATATCCAGATACCACGGACGATTGAAGGGCGCGAACTAAGTTTGAACGAAGTGAAGGGCATGAAAGCGGAACTGACAAACGCTTTAAAAAGCAGTGTTGGCATGGATGATGAGTTGATGCGATTAGTGCTTGGCATTACAGAACAGGCAACTCCGGCATCAAGTACTTCTTTTATTGCTAAGCTTTTTCAGGATAGAAAATCAATCGGCACGGTGAAAGCCTCATTGAAACAAAGAAATATCAGCGGGAATAAAAGGGTAGCAATTATAAGAATAGTGCAAGATGAAATTTCGCTTTCCAACAAAATCAGCAGATTGCAAACAATGCAAAATCTATTTAAATACTGGCATGTGGCGCATTTGCCTTTCGCGCGAATCATGCTTATCATCGTCATCATTCACGTTGGAGTGACGCTGGCTTTCGGCTATAGATGGATATTCTGATGGAAGTACTCTTAGAGCAAATAGTTGTTTACGGGATTGTGCTGCTGGTTTGTATCGTAACCATTTATGCTTATTTGAGAAACCAGAAAAAGAAGTCGCAGATTACGATGCAAAAAGTGGCAATTGCAAAAGAAGAGGGATTGTTTGAACCGATTTCACTGCACCCGTATATTAACCTGAATACTTGCATAGGAAGCGCTGCCTGCATAACGGCTTGTCCAGAAAAAGACATCTTGGGTATCGTTGACGGAAAAGCAACTGTAATTAATGCATCGAACTGTGTTGGTCATGGCGCGTGTTTTCATGCGTGTCCGGTGGAAGCTATTTCGCTGCGCATCGGCACGGAAACACGGGGAGTTGACTTGCCGTACGTGAGTGAAAATTTTGAGAGCAACGTGAGCGGTATCTATATTGCCGGTGAACTGGGTGGGATTAATCAAAAACAGCGTGGAGCAGGGACAACAGGCTGTTAATAGCATTGTGAAAAGCAAAAAGGCTTCCAAAGAAAATGTGCTTGATGTCGTAGTAATTGGCGCAGCACCTGCCGGTATTTCAGCAGCGCTTGAAGCAAAAAAAAATGGCTTGTCCTGTGTTACCTTAGAGCAAGATTCTTTGGGTGGAACAGTTTATACATTTCCGAGAGCAAAAATCGTGATGACTTCTCTGATGGATTTGCCGCTTCATGGAAAAGTAAAATTGCATGACACTTCAAAAGATGAGTTGTTGCAACTTTGGAAAGACGTAATTGCGAAAAACAAACTTCAAATCATTGAAAATACCAAAGTAGAAAACATCATTCCGTTACCTGACCATACATTTAAAATTGAAACAAACAGCGGTAAGGAATACGTGACGAACAATGTGGTTCTGGCGATTGGACGCAGAGGCAGCCCACGCAAACTGAATATTCCCGATGAGAATTCTCTAAAGGTTGCTTACCGATTGCTTGAACCCGAAAGAATCGCTTCAAAGAAAATCATCGTTGTTGGCGGTGGAGATTCGGCAGTGGAATCCGCCTTGCTTTTGAAAGATGATAACGAGGTTATTCTTTCTTACAGAAGCGAGAAATTTGCGAGGATAAAACCAAAGAACAAAGAGAAGATAAATGAAGCGATTGCCGACAAAACAATTAACGTGATGTTGAACTCGAATTTGGTTTCCATCAGCGAAAAAACAGTGTTGATGAATGACAACGGAGAGAGTCAACAACTGGAAAACGACCTCGTATATATCTTTGCAGGAGGAGAATTGCCGACTACATTCCTACAAAAAGCCGGCATTGAGATCACGAAAAAGTTTGGGCACATCGTGAAAAAACACAACTGACAATTTGCTGCGCTACTTAAAATACATTTGGCTACTCTTAATGCTGTCCAATGCTTACGGACAGATTTCCCCAGGTGACTTGTCAAACGCCCATGCCAATCTGGAGGGCATGAGCAACTGCACGAAGTGCCATGATTTGGGCGCTAAGGTTTCAAACATCAAATGTCTCGATTGTCATAAGGAAATTCAAACACTTGTCAATCAAAAAAGAGGCTACCACGCAAATCCAACTGTTACGTCAAAGGATTGTTTTGCCTGCCACAGCGAGCATCACGGAAGGAAATTCGACATGATTCATTTCGATGAGAACAAATTCGACCACAACCTCGCGTACTACAAATTAGAAGGAAAGCACGCTGTTGTTGACTGCCGTAAATGCCACGCTCCCGAAAACATTCAGAGCGCTGAATTAAAGAAGAGAGGAGATACTTTTCTGGGATTGGAAAAGGCGTGCCTCTCCTGTCATGATGACTATCACCAAAAAACCTTATCGAATGATTGCGCCAAATGCCACAACATGGAAGCCTTCAAACCGGCTGCAAATTTCGACCACAACAAAACCGATTACAAACTAACGGGCAAGCATACCGAGGTTGACTGCAAAGAATGTCACAAGTTCACCACGCTCAACGGCAAAGAGTTTCAGCAGTTAGCAGACGTTGCTTACAACGACTGCAAAGCCTGCCATGATGATCCGCACAATAAACATTTCACAAACAAATGTTCCCAGTGCCACACGACAAACTCGTTCACTGAATTTATCGGGGCGAAAACTTTCGACCACAGCGCCACTAACTTCCCGCTGAAAGGGAAACACAAAACCACCGATTGTTTTGAATGTCATAAAACAACTACTGACCCGCTCACGATTTTTCAAGACCGCCTCGGAGTTGCGGTGAACGTATGCGCCACCTGTCACAAGGATGCGCACAACGGAAAATTCGGGAGCAACTGCGCGAAGTGTCATGATGAAAAGAGTTTTGTCGCGGTGAAATCCATGGACTCCTTCGACCATAACCTCACCGACTATCCGCTGAAGGGCAAGCACGTGAATGTTGATTGCAAAAAATGCCACAAGGAAAGCTATACCAAAGCCATTGACTTCTCCGCCTGTCAGAGGTGCCATAAAGATTATCATAATGGTGAATTTAAAAAGAATGGCGTTTCGCCCGATTGTAAAGAATGTCATTCCTTAAGTGAAGGATTTGGTGTCAGTTTATATACCATGGAAAAGCATCAAGCCTCGAAATTTCCGTTGGAGGGTGCGCACGTTGCCACTCCCTGTTTTGCATGTCACGTGAATGAGGAGAAGAAATGGACGTTCAGAAATATCGGCTCAACCTGTTACGATTGCCATGACAATGTTCATGGAAACACGTTTGCGGTTGCGGGCGTAACGGATTGTAAACGATGCCATGTTCCTGATGATTGGTTTCCGAGCAAGTTCGCGCATGATAAAACAGCTTTTCCGTTGGAGGGAAAGCACGCAGAAGTGGAATGTGTCGCCTGCCACAAAACCTATGTGGAGAATGGAAAAACTTTAGTGAAGTATAAAATCGAAAAGTTCGATTGCATAGACTGTCATCAATAGTATTCGTTCTGTTCGGATGCCTGCATTCGTACTTCAACCTAACCAATACTCAATGCTCATGCCTCTGCCCTGCCCCGCTTTTTAGGATAAACTCGCTGCTGATGAGGTAAGCGCCTTCTGTGACAACAATATCTCCCTGCTTCAACCCTGATAGAATTTCAATCCAGTATTTATTTTCTACTCCTGTTTCTACCATGCGTTGCTCAAAGGTATTGTCATGCGCCAATACCCAAGCGGTTTTCATTTTCTCCAACAACACGGCTGATTTTGGAACCGCCAAAACAGGTTGGGTTGTTTTTTGCGGGCTTATGGAAACCATCATTCCCGGAATGAGATTGCCTTTTATATTATCAACCCGTATGCGCAATAATTGCACCCTGCGACCTTCTTCAATCACAGGATTGTTGTAAGCGAGAACACCTTTATAAACTTCATCAGGATTGTTTTCTGAGTACACAAGAAATGATTTGTTGTCTGTGTTTTTTGAAAGTTCATTTGAATAGACTTGGGCCTCCACCCAAACATGATTTAATGAAGTGATCTTAATAAGCAGACTACCTTCCTCTACATACACTCCCTCCGTAATTTTCACTTCGGTTACATAGCCTGCTTCCGGGGAATAAAATGTAATCAGCGGACTGGCATTGCCGGATGATACCAATTCTGAAATCTGTTTTTCGGTTAATCCCCATAACAGCAATTTGCTTTTTGCTGCGTTCAAGAACTCATTGGTGAGATGAGTTGTGCTGTTAATGGTCTTGTTTTTTTTATGTAAAGTAAGATATTCTTTTTCATCCGCAAGCAGTTGTTCGCTGTAAATGCTATACAAAGGGATTCCGCTTTTCAGGTAAACACCTGTGGTTTTTACAAATAATTTATCAATTCTCCCCTTCACTCTGCTGCTGATGGTTTTTACCTGCACCTCATCAATAGCAACTGTTCCGACAACGGTTGAAGCCGGGTAGATATTTCTGAATTTTATCGTGTCGGTTTCAATACCTGCCAACTCCTGCCTGCGCTTATCAATCGTTATGAAGTTACCTTCATGTCCTGCATGATCGTTTTCTTTCTTTTCCACTTTTATCAATGACATATTGCATACAGGGCAAGTGCCCGGTGTACTGTTTATTACCGTTGGGTGCATAGGGCAAGTGTAGTAGCTGTCAGATGCTTCCTGATGATTTTCGTGTTCGTTCTTGCAGCCTGCGAGAAATAGAAATGAAAACACGATGCTTGAGTAAATAAATTGCTTCATCTTAGTTCGCATTTAAAAATGTTTCGCTGTCGGTCATCAATCCGGCCTCAGTTGCAATTTCTTCATCCGGTGAAAGACCGCTTATTATGAGCGTCATCCCATTCTTGGTTGCGCCTGCAATTATTTTCCGTAACTGAAAAATGCCCGTCCCGGTTTTGGTACTATCTGTTTTCACCCACACGTAAGCATTCAAGCCAGTTTTGTAAACTGCTGATGCGGGAACTTGTAACTTGTTTTTATCAGAGATAGAAAACTGTGTTGTAACAAGTGAGTTTATTTTTAGCGAATTGTCCGGGTTAGGCAACAAAATTCTAACCCGCGCAAATCGTTGTCCGGCTTCTTCAAAAATTTGCTCGGTTAAAAGCACTTTTCCATTCATCACTTTTGCAGGATTGCTCTCGGAAACTATTTCTAAAGATTGGTTCTCGTGAATCTGTGAAAGCTGTTCACCGGAAATGGAAACCAAAGCCCACACCTGCTGCAAATCGTTTACGCTGAAAAGCGCTTGTCCTTCATTCACATACATGCCCTCGCGGATTTGCGATGCGGATGAAGTGAGAACATTATCGCTGCTGGAGTTCTGCTGCATACTCATTGAGTTCATGGCAGGCGTGGATTTTTCTGGTGTGCTTTCCGATTGCGACTGTGTTTTGAAAAAGACATATCCTCCGGTAGGACTGAAAACAGAAACAGTTAAATCAATTTCCCCGGTATTTTCCAATTCAGAAATTTGGATTTCTGTGATACCGAGCAACCGTAGTTTTTCCCGCGACTTTTCAATCAATGAATTACCCGAACCGGATTTGATGATGAAAAGATGCTCTTCCTGCATGGTACGAAATGCGGGGCTGTAGATGTCCATGATTTTGTCGCCTTGCTTTACAAACTGTCCGCTGAACTTCACATACAGCTTCTCAATTCTTCCATCGAAACGCGCGGCAACGGATTGGTTACGGCTTTGGTCAATGTCAATAACGCCCTGCGCTTTCAATGTTTTCCCATTGCCGCCTGCTTGCAGATTAACGGTTGCCTGCCGTGACAGCACTTGTTTATTAGGAGAAATGGTTTGCACTAAACTTTCATTCTCAAGAGGTTCGAGTGTCATGTTGCAAACGGGACATTGTCCGGGCTTATCATAAGTTTTTTCCCCCTCACATTTCATCGGACAGATGTAAGCTGTTTCACTATGGTGCGCATGGTCGCTTGCTTGGTTGTGCTTATCATGCCTGTTCATGCAAGATGACAGCACGGACAAAACCAGCAAAGCAATGACAGCAGAGCTATTTAATTTCCAACTCGTATTCATACTCGGCTTGCAGTTTTAAAATTTTGAACAACTTGTCATAGAACTCCATCCTTTTCATCAGAACCATTTCCCACGCATCGAGCAGCACGAAAAAATCTCCAGTGTTTTGCTTGTAAGCAAGGAGATTGGCTTGCAGGTTGTTTTCATAAGCGGGAATGATTTCGTTACGGTAGTTGTCATACTGTTGGGTTTCGAAGTTCAGCATGACGATTTTCTCGGATAACATTCTGTTCGCCATCAGTTGCATGGTTTGCTTTTCAGATTCCATTGCCTGAATCTGGAAGCCGATGGATTTTGTTTCGGAACGATACATTTTGGAAGCCCAGGGAACAATCGGGAGGGTAATCATACCCATCAGCGACCATTGATTGGGCATTCCGAACATTTGCATGTGTTCCGCCCTTACACCAAAGTCGGGACGGGTGCCGATTTTCATAACCCTTTGTTCCAGCTTCATGGATTCAATGTAGCTGGAGAGTGCGGCAATGTCGCTGCGGGAAGCAATGCCCGCGTCCGTTAACGCACCGGAATAGTTATTGGGGATGATTAATGTATCAATGGTAAAAGAAGTACTCACATCACGCACCATCAGGATATTCAAACCGATGTTGCTTTCGGCAATCATGCCGTTCAGCATCAGCAGCATGTTATTGAGTTCGGCTAAACGGGCTTTGGCTTTGTAAATGGTTTGCAATTGCGATTGGTTGTTGCTGAATTTTTCCTCTGCCGTTGCGAGCAATAACTTCAACAGATCTTCACTCTCGCTGATGATTTCCTGTTTCTTTTCATTCACATAGCGGTTGTAGTACAAAATTTTCGCTTCGCGCCTCAACTCGTTTTTCGTCCATTCGCTTTTCGACTTTTCAATTTCAGCGAGCGAACTGACATAACTTTTTTGCGCGTTCAGCTTTCCTGTGTTCGGTATCATCTGCTCCAATGAAAACGCGATGCCCGCCTGATTCATCGGGTCGTCTTTATGCTTGAGCATGGAAAAGTCATAAGGGAACTGCATTATTCCCGCAGAAAAAGTCGGAGGCATCCATGCCTTTGCTCCAGCAGCTTTTGCCTGCAACGACTGGATGTTGTATTGATACTGAACAATTGCAGGGTAGTTGGCTTCGACTTGTTTAAGCAATTCATCCAATGAAATGCGGGAAGTGTCCTGCGCGTGAAGCTGATTCAGCAATAAGAGCGAAAGCGCAAATGAAAGTATCTGTTTCATGTCTTTAATCTTTAATTTCCAAAAACTCCACCTTACCGTATTTTTTTAATTCTCTTTCCTTCACCATCTGATACACCACCGGAAGAACGATCAACACGAACAGCGTTGAGGTAATTAGTCCGAACACAAAGGGAATCGTAATGGGTTTCATCACTTCACTTCCTACGCCTGTCGCCAACAATATGGGTAGCAATCCTATCATGTCAGCCATGACGGTCATCAGCTTGGGACGGACACGCATCACTGCGCCCGAAAACACTGCATTCTGGATTTCGAGTTTAGATAAGTTTGGGCTGTTGTTCTTCACTACGGCTTGATGTATGGCTTCATTTAGATAGACAATCATCAACACACCCGTTTCAACGGCAATACCAAACAAAGCGATAAATCCCACCGCCACAGCAACGGAAAAATTCACTTCAAAGAAATACAAGGAGTACACGCCACCAATTAAGGCAATGGGAATACTTGAAAGCACGATGAGCATTTCCTTTGCGGAATGAAAAGTGAAATAGAGAACAAATGCGATAATAAGCAGCGTAATGGGAATGATGATTTTCAGACGGCTTTCAGCCCGCACTTTGCTTTCATACTGACCGCTCCAATTGATGTAGTAACCTTTCGGAAGCTGCTTGAAATCCTGCTCTATTTTCTTTTTTGCATCACTCACCACGCTGCCCATGTCCCTGCCGCGCACGTTGAATAAAACTGTTCCGCGCAACATGGCATCTTCGGAATTTATCATGGGCGGACCTTCGGAAATTTCAATATCAGCCACAGCAGAAAGCGGAACTACTCCGTAACTTGCAGTTTGAATAGGTGTTCTTTTTATTTCTTCAATATCGCTCCTGAAATCCTGCGCCAAACGCATCGCCACGCTGAAACGCTGGCGACCTTCCACCGTTTGCGTTAAAGGCATTCCGCCCAAAGCCATTTCGATAATCATGTTCACTTCTTCCACCGAAAGATTGTATCGCGCGATTTCTTCACGCTTGATTTCGATGTCGAGATATTTTCCACCCGTAAGCTGCTCCACATATAAATCCGCAAGACCTTCAATGCCCTTTAGCGATTTTTCAATCTGTCGTGCGATGTTGTAAATGGTATCTAATTGCTGTCCATAGATTTTTATTCCAATATCCGTTCTTACCCCGGTGGAGAGCATGTTAATGCGGTTGATGATGGGTTGTGTCCATCCGCTGGTAACGCCCGGTATCTGCACTTTTTCATTCAGTTCGGAAATGAGTTTTTCGGTAGTCATTCCTTCACGCCATTGAGATTTCGGTTTCAAAATGATGATGCTTTCAATCATGCTCATAGGCGCATTGTCAGTAGCGGTGTAAGCCCTTCCAGCTTTGCCCAGAACATTTTCCACTTCAGGAAAACTGCTGATGATTTTATCCTGCACCTGCAAAATGCGCTTGGCTTCATTGTTGGAAACATCTGGCAGGGTAACAGGCATAAAAAGCAAAGAGCCTTCATCCAACGGTGGCATAAATTCAGAGCCTAATCGGATAACAAACGGAATGCTGCCCAACACGATAAGAATCGAGATTGCAATTACAGTTTTCTTCCAACGCTGGCATAACCGCAACACGGGACTGTAAATTTTGATGAAGAAATTGGCAACAGGGTTTCTGCTTTCTGGAATGAGTTTGCCTTTCATTAAAGAGCGCAGCAACATCGGCACAACAAACAAGGCAACGATGATAGAGCCAATCATAGTAAAGGTTTTTGTCAATACCAATGGCGAAAACAATTTCTTTTCCTGACCTTCCAAAAAGAGGATGGGCGCGAATGAAATGAGCGTTACAAGGATGGAGAAGAAAACTGCTCTTCCAACAATTCGTGATGAGCGTTCAATGATTTTAATGCGTTCTTCTTCGCTTAATTCTTTGGTATTTCCAATTCTTTCTTTTTCCATTATTTCTCGGTTTTCAAAACTGCATTCACCAAACTTTTGTAAGCATTTTCTGTCATTACAATTCCGGCATCCACCAAATCGCCAATGGCAAGAGCAATACCGCCCAAGGACATGATGTTGAGAGATATGCCAAATAGTTTGACGAGCATGAAGCCAATCAATACAGATAAGGGTATGGTAATAATTGCAACTGTTGCACTGCGCACATGAAACATAAAGAGCAGCACTATAAGCGAAACAATAATTATTTCTTCCAATAATGCTTCTTTCAGCGTAGCAACTGCCGCTTCAATAAGATTGCTGCGGTCGTAAGCGATTTTTATTTTTACTCCCGGGGGCAATCCTTTTTCTACATCACTCAGCCGTGCTTTTACATGGTCAATTACTTCTTTCGCATTTTCTCCATAGCGGGCAACAACAACACCGCCCACCACTTCGCCTTCACCGTTTTCGTCCACAATACCCAAGCGTATATCGCTGCTGAGTTGCACATCGGCAACATCTTTCAATTTGATAGGAATGGTTTTGTAAGAACCGACAGAAATTTCTTCTATGTCCTGAATATCCTTGATATAGCCCAAGCCTCTAATCATGTAGCCCATGCGGTTCATTTCGTAAATGCTTCCGCCCACATCGCGGTTGTTGGCTTTGAGCGCATTGGCAACATCCATTGCCGATACATTGTAATAAATGAGCTTGTTCGGATTGATGCTGACCTGATATTGCTTTTGAAAACCTCCGAAGGAAGCGACTTCGCTCACACCCTCGACATTCTGCAAAGCAAACTTCACGTACCAGTCCTGCACCGCTCGTAGTTCGCCCAAATCGTAACCATCGCCTTGCAGCGTGTACCAAAACACGTGACCTACGCCCGTTCCATCGGGACCGAGCGTTGGCGTAACGCCCTGCGGCAAAAACCGCTGCGCGTAGTTGAGCCGCTCCAACACGCGGGTTCGCGCCCAATAGATTTCAGCATCGTCATTAAAAATGACGAAGATGAAACTCATGCCGAACATGGATGCCGCGCGAATGGCTTTGATGTTGGGGATGCCCTGCAAGTTGGAAACCAGCGGGTAGGTGATTTGGTCTTCCATGATTTGCGGGTTGCGCCCCATCCATTCGGTGTAAACAATCACCTGATTTTCGGATAAATCGGGAATAGCGTCAACGGGCGTATTAAGCACTGACCAAACGCCTCCGGCAATAATCAGCAGAATGCCGAGCCATACGAAGAAGCGGTTGTGCGTGGACCAGGAGATGATGCGTTCTATCATTTATTTGCTGTTTGATAATTCAATGCTTCACAATTATTCCCTTGACGGAAAATTCTTGTTCTCCCTTTAGAGAATAGAAATAGATGCCTGCTGATAATCGTCTGCCATCCATCAGAATTTCTGTTCCTTTGAAATTTTCCATAATAACCATTCGTGACATTACATCATAAATCCTGAGTTGCAATTCAGATTCCTGATGCAACCGCATCTTGAACATGATGAAATCAGTGAAGGGATTGGGAAAGACTTTAATTGCATCCAGCTTCTTTTCTTCTGTAGGATTCAGGCTGCAAAAATTCTTTGTAGTCGTGTTGGTAATAAACACCGAAGGGGTATGCGACTGCTCAATAAAATTTTTTGCAAATAACTGAACACCGTCAGTAATGCTCAGAGCTATCGGCTTCACACTCATATTGAGAGGTTCGGTGAAGCAAGCCGCTTCACCATCGGCTTCTATTTTTGCCACGAACAGGTCATTATATGGGTCTGCATCCGTATTTGACTGCCCTGCAACAATCCATGAAGCGTCCTGCGCTGCACACAAGCCGGAGGGCGATTGCTCGCCACCGCTACCTATTTTGACAGAGTTCAGCAAGTTGCCTTGCCCGTCAACCTCAGCTAATAAAATATCATAGTTGGAAGCGTGAATGGATAAACCTAATATCATCAGGTTTTCATTGCCTGCCTGAATGATTTGCGAAGCGCTTTCAAAAGCGCTTGAGCCATAACATTTACTCCATAGCGTATCTCCGTCAGAGTTCAAACGGATCAGCAGTATGTCGCCATTTCCAAATCCGCAATCTTCACTGGTGCCGATAATCGCATAACCGCTGTCCTGAGTTTGAATCACAGCATTGCCTGTTTCGGCAAGCGAAGTGCCGAAAGTCTTTGCCCACAACATGTTTCCCGTGCTATCGGTTTTCAGCACATAGCAATCATTGCTCCCCGCACCGAAACTTTGTGTATATCCGGCAATAAGAAATCCGCCTTCGTAGGATTGAATGATTGATGCAGATTCTTCATTTGCTGTTCCACCGTATGTTTTAAACCATTGCAGATTTCCATTCGCATCTGTTTTCAGCAGGAATATCTTTTCGTCAATATTTGCTGATACCGGATCATATTTTACCGTGCCGGATATCGCAAAGCCTGAATCACTTGTTTGAACCATGCCGAAAGGCTTGTCGCGCGTCACGGTTCCAAGAGTTTTCATCCATAAGAAATTTCCCATGCTGTCGGTTTTGAGCAGAAAAGCATCCGCGTCACCCGCACCGAAACTCCAGGTGATGCCGCTGATTGCATACCCTCCATCAAAACTTGCCGCTAAGCCTGTTGGAATGTCATAGGCAGAACCACCGTAGGTCTTTGAGAATACATGGTTTCCGGCTGAGTCAACTTTCAGCAGGTAAATGGATGCACCGCTCGAATCGAAGCTGGCTGAATAACCGCAAATGAGATAACCTCCGTCCTTAGCTGCAACTATGCCGGCAGCATTTTCAAAATTTGCTCCTCCGTATGTATGGATGAAGTTGCTTTGGGATGATGTCATTGCCGGAATCAGTAAAATGCCAATCCAAACGAAGAAACGGTTATGCGTTGACCAAGAGATGATTTTTGCTATCATATAGTTCTACTGCGGGTATGGTGATTTATGGGAATACTTTTCATTGCTTTATGAATTTGGTTTGAGTAGTGAGTTTTCCTGATTTCACTTGTATCAGATATAATCCGGCAGGATAAGAGCCAATATCAAGGATGAATGTTTTTTGATGAATGTTTTTCAGGATGAAAACGCTTTCGCCTGTAACATTTGAGATGATGACTTCACTGATGTTCTGTTTAGAGCGGACGATGACAGCATCATTTGCGGGATTTGGGAAAACGGATAAGAGCAAATCATTTTCCGATTTGCCGATGCCACTTGGCAGGGTGGTAAAGTCAAAATCGCCCGCTTTCAAACTGTCAATGTAAAGCGCGTTGCCCCCGTCTGTAACATTCACAATCTTTATATCCACGTGGTCGCTTGCGCTATAAGAAGTTAAATCTATGTTGGCTGATTTCCATTGCGTGCTGTCGGGAATAAACAGCGTAGTTTGCGTGGGTCCTGTCGCTAATCCATTTCCGGTGCGATAAAATTTTTGCGTCCACGTATTTCCACAATCATTGGACACCAGAACAATTAATTCATCGCTGTAATTGGCATCGCTACGCGCATAAGCCCAACGGAAAACCATTTTAATCGGAGTAGTATAGGCGGTAAAATCCAAACGGGGAATTACAAGCGCATCGTTTTGCCCATAGTTGATATTGATTAGGTTTTGAATTCGTGCAGAAGCAATTCCTTCACGAGCCGCATCGGTAGTGCGTTCCCAGGTTATTCCGCCATCAGGATTTTCAATCGTCAATCCATTGGTCGGAAAATTTTCGTTTTCAAAATTGTTTCCCCAGGTGTTCCATATTCCGGCAACGGGCAAGTTCACGGTAATATAGCCCGGCATATTCACCGTATCGCTTCCGTTGATATTGGAAACAATCAATGTGACATCATATTCTCCCACGCTGTCATAAGCCACAGTCGGGTTTGGCGAAACAGATGCGGCAGGCGTTCCACCCGGAAACAGCCAGTTTAACGAATCAGGACTGTTTAATGAATTGCTGGTGAAATTTATACTTCCGCCTATGCAAATGGAAGTGTTGAGAGCAACAAAATTTGCCTGTAGCGGACAATCGGGATTTGCAACGAAATTACTGTCGCATCCTGTGGCGGTGACATTGGGCGCACTCCAAATCAATATTCTGAATGTGTTTAAGGTGGCATCCATTCGCGCCTTTTGTCCTGCGGTGAACATATTTTTACAGGCATCATCTGAATAGTCGCAATAGTTTTCTATCTGGTCGTTCACATCCGGGAAATCATTGGAGCAACTGTTTGCAGTTGGGCAGCCAAAGTTTGGGTTAGCCGCGGGAGGTGTATCGCAGATATAATCGCCATCAGCGCAGGTGTCTGTTCCGCAGCCATTATTAAAAGTGTGATACAGCCCGAACCAGTGACTTATTTCGTGGGTGGTGGTTCTCCCATTTGTTCCGGCTGCAATACTTCCTGTTCTTCCGAAATAATTGTACCGCACCACAATACCATCTTCATCAGGCGGACCACCGGGATATGAAGAATAGCCCGCGGTTCCGCTGCTGCCATTGATGCTTTTCACGACATACATATTCAGATAGCGGGTATTGTCCCAAAAGCTCAACTGCTTCAGCAAGTTGCGCTGGTAAGTGAGGTGATTGGTGAGCATTGATTGAACACGCACAATGCCATTGGTGCAATGTCCATCGGGCGAAACTCTGGCAAGACAAAATTCAATTTCAGTGTCCACACCGTTTCCGTCACCATTTGTTCCTATTATTTTTCTGAAGTCCTCGTTCAATACCTCAATTTGGCTCTGCACCTGCGCATCGGAGATGTTTTCAATTCCGCCATTATGAATTACATGCACCACCACAGGAACAACGCTTACTTGATGCGTTGACCGTGAAACGGAATTTCGATTTTCGTTGATGAGATAATCGCGGATGGCATTCTCCGATACGCGCATTACTTTTTCATTTTGCCGCTGGTAACTATCAAACCAACAAGGTTGTTGAGGATTTTGAGCATATGCTAAATGAAGGGCAACGGACAGCACCGCTATGGACATTTTTTTCATAGTCAATAAATCAGTGATGATTCTATTTGCCCTATCAGCAAAATGCCAATCCATGCGAAGAAGCGGTTGTGCGTTGACCAGGAGATGATTTTTTCTATCATTTTAATTCTCCAGCCTTTTCAAATCCATGTTGCACACAGGGCACTGACCGGGCTTGTCGTAAGTCTTTTCGCCCTCGCATTTCATCGGGCATTGATATTTTGCGCTCGCGGTTTGTTCAGTAGCATTTTCGTTTTTACTCTCCGAATTACCGCTTGCGCAGGAAGCGATGAACAGTACTGATGCGAGCAATACTGCTGTTGTGATTTGTGTTTTCATTTTTGATTTGTTTAAGTGTTTAAAATTTAATTGCGGTGTAATAACTGTATGTTCCTATTTTGGTATTGATGTAGTCGGCTTCCCTCACCTGATGAAATCCCGCCTGCGAAATGAATTGAGGCATTAAGCCGTTCACATTATCGCTGGTTGTTTTAAAGCCGTCCAGCAACTGAACCGCGTAAAACGAGAAGCGCATCCATGCTGATTTTGCCCTGCCCCAATCGCCAATGATGAGTTTACCGCTTGACTTCAACACGCGGTGCAATTCTTTAAGGCAATGCAGTTTTGTTTCTGCATCCAACTGATGAAAAACCAACGAACTGAAAACCTTGTCGAACGAGTTGTCGGCAAAAGGCAGCGTCTTTCCTTCATAGAGGTGAAGCGGCACATTCAGACCGTGTTTCTGCAATTTGTGATCGGCAATGGATTTTATTTTCGGGTCAATGTCAACACCCTGCACCAAGGCATCCTTGTTTTTCATTTTGAGCAGAATGATGTTTTGAGCCGTGCCGATACCAAACTCCAAGATGCTTTCACCTGAAAGCGGGTTTATCCAATCCATCAGCTTTTTCCTGAATTTTTTTTCAGGCATGGTGAGTTTAATGGTGAGGTCGTAATACTCACTCAGAAAATCGTAGCCCAAAGCCGGAATGAATTTTTGTTCGGTCATGTTTCTCGTTAAATTATTTGCAAAAGCATGATGCCCGCCATAACAATCATCAAAGCATCTTCAAGAATAGTAACGGTACTCATGGGCAGATTAAATACCGCACCCAAACAAGCGCATTGAATTTTCTTTTTATTCAGCACACTCTGCAATACACCGATGATGCTTGCACTCATTACAATGAGCGTAGCGAGGTTGGTGACCAGGGGATTGAAGTTGACAGCGTAAGCTATGCCCAAAGCCAATTCGATAAAAGCATAGGCATAAGCCCAGGCGGGAATACGCTTTGCGATTACATCATACATCACATAACTTGCGGCAAAACCAGAAAGATTGAGGAGTTTGAAAAAAGAAAAAGTGAGAAAGAAACCTGCCATGAAAATTTGCATGAAGAGCATCGGGTGAATGGTTCCGTCATGGAACGATGCGATAGAGGCAACAACCGTGATATATGCAAAAATCAAAAGAATAGGCTTGTAGGTTTCCAACCAACTCTTTGCCTGCTCTGCCGCTTCGTTGTGATGCGCTGCCGAAATCTGGTACTTGCTTTTTGCTCCGCCAATAGCTTCCTGTAAAGCGCTTAGTGAAATGTGCTTATCCATGGTAATTGTTGCAGTGTTGTTGTCTTTAGAAACTTCCACATGGGTAACATCGGGTAAAGTGAACAAACTACTTTTTACTGTGGCTTCGCAACTGCTGCAAGTCATTCCTTTAAGTTGATAGGTGTGTGTCATGGCTAATGATTTTATTCCTTCAGCGCAATTCCATTTGGCTTCTCTCCAACATTAATCGTAGCGGTGACCGCGTGATTGACAACATCAATCACCGAAGCCGTATTAGCGCCCTGATTGGAGACGTAAGCCGTTTCACCATTGGCAGAAAAAACGATGGCATGAGCATCTGCCCCTGTTGCGATAGAACCCATTTCCGTCCATGCGCCTCCTGACTTGGCATAGTAAACAACTTTGCCGTTGGTGGCATCACTCACCCATATTTCATCATGATGTACGCTGTAAGCGACATAGCCAGGCTTGAAACCAAGGTTGATGGTTTCTGTGACTGACATGGTTGCAACACTGATTTCAGACACCGTCATATCCATTTCGTTGTCCACGTACATGTTTCCGTTGGATGCGGGCCATGCGCCTACAGGATTCATGCCGACAGTTATCGTAGCGTGAATCATTTTTGATGCGGGGTCAATCACGGAAACCGTGCCGTCATCGGTGTTGGTGGCAAAAGCCATGGAGCCGTCAGCAGCAAAAGTGATTTCCGCCAAGCCTTTTCCGACATTGACGGTAATTTTCAGCGACCAATCAGAAGTGTTGTAAACAAAAATCTGGCTTTGCACCATATCGGATTGACCCACCCACAGTTCGGTTCCATCTGGACTAAACACCGCGTTGTGCGGCAATTTTGAAAGCGTGATTTCTTTTTCATGCACACCCGTTGTGGAGTTGATGACGATAACCCTGTAATCGCCCGAACTTCCGCCATGCCCGCCATGTCCACCGCTTAAATCGGTGCTGGTGATAGCTACGGCAAACTTTGTTTTATCGGGGCTCAGATAAACGTGGTGCGGGAAGGTTGCGCCATTTAGTTCAATGGTTTCCTTCACTGTATTGGTTGAAAGTTCAATGACCTGCACATTGTTGCTCATCCCGTTCACGACAAAAGCCGCAGGATAATTGATGTTCAGGGTTTGTTCTTCGTGCATGTCGTGTTCTTCCTTGCACGATGAAAAGAATAAGCAACAGCCAGAAAGAACAACGGCTGATAATGATGTTAAAGATTTCATTGAAAAAAGATTTTGATTGATTAAAAAATAAATGAGGCACACGGTAATGCAGAGGCAAGCCACAACGCGCACTCAAAATGCAGGGAGCGCAATAGGACGGAAAAAATCAGACGAGGAAAACCTGCAAGAAAGGAAGGGAAACGGAATGATAGTCAGGCGGGTCTTTGTAATTCCGCACAGGACTTACATGCCCGACAGGCTGAGAGGGCAGGATATTAGTTTGAACAGCAAGAAGCTGCAATGCAAAGTTTGCAGCGGCAACATTGGTTGCAGGCTTGTAATTGTCGGTAATGGAAATCTGCGTCAGTTCATCTTCACAGCATGGTTTCTTGCTGACACTTTCGTTATTTTCGCAATAAGAATTTGTGGAACATGAGTTGGCAACCATCCCGCAGGATGCCTTGCCCAGAATTGACAGCTTCACTTCCGCCACCCTTCCACCGCAAAAATGGCGGATGATGGACAGGTTAGCCGTACCCAGCAGAAGAAGAATTGCTACCGATGTCGAGATGATTTTCACAGGTTACAAATGAAAATTAGATAAATTTATTCAGAAAACGAAAACCAGCATCACACCCGCCATCCCAACCATCAGCAAATCTTCAACAATCGTTACCGTGCTCATCGGAAGGTTAAACACCGCACCGAGGCAAGCGCATTGTATTTGTTGTTTAGCCAATACTGTTTGTATTACACCGATGCTGCTGAAACCCATTACCGCAATTGTTGTGGTGTTCGTAATAACAGGGTTAAAGCCCGTGAGGTATGCAATGCCCAACGCCAATTCGATAAATGGATAGACATATCCGTAAACTGGAAGTCGTTTTGCCAGCAAATCATAAGATGAATAACTCTCCGCAAAGCCTTCGAGGTTCAGGAATTTGAAAAACGAGAACGCAATGAAGAAACTCGCCATAAAGAGGTTCATCCATGTCATCACCTGAAAGCCTCCATTGAAGGAAGCAATAAAGGATATTCCGGTGGTGAATGCGAACAACAAAAGCAAAGGCTTGTAGGTGACTAACCACGAGTTTTTGTTTTCCATCGGAGCATGGCTATGGTCGTGCTCATCAGGCTTGATAGTGTAATGCCCGGCTTTGCTCACGGCTTCCTGCAATGCAGCCGTTGATATATGGTTCTGCATGGAGATAACCGCTTGGGGCGGGTTCAGGGTTACGTCTGCTGATTCAACATCCTGCAACATCAGCAGTTGGCTTTTCACTTTTGAAACGCAACTGCCGCAGGTCATTCCCTGAAGTTGATACGTGTGTGTCATGGTTTTAAATTTTATGATACAAAGTTGCATCCGCTTTCAGCCGAAACAGTTACACAATTATTGATTTGATTTGCAAGATTTACAGGCACAAATTGAACAGATGAAATTCTTTATCAAAAACAAGGTGTGCAACCGCTGTAAAACGGCAGTGCGGAATGAATTTGAAAAAACAGGGATTTATCCGGTTCATGTAGAGCTGGGAGAAGTGGAAAACAAAGAAGAACTCTCGCCTAAACAAATCGAACACCTACAAAACGGGCTGGTGTCATTGGGATTTGAACTGATAGATAACAAGAAATCGCGCGTTATTGAAAAAATAAAGAACGTAATTATTGATTCAATTCAACATCTCAATGCCGACACGACTAAAATAAATTACTCGCACCTTATCGAATCAAAACTCAACAAAGATTACACTTACCTGACCAACCTTTTTTCCGAAGTGGAAGGGACAACGATTGAAAAATTCATCATCTGCCAAAAAATTGAGCGGGTGAAGGAACTGCTTGTTTATGACGAACTATCCCTTAGCGAAATCGCCTACACGATGGGCGATAGCAGCTTGGCGCATCTTTCCAACCAGTTTAAAAAGGTTACTGGACTAATACCCAGCCATTTTAAGAACATCGGGGATAAAAAAAGAAAACCGCTGGATGAGGTGTGAATTTAACTCGCAGGGAATTTAGCCTAAAACAGTTTACCTCTATTTAATCTGCTAATTTAAGATTCGCCTTTGCGTAAGGTGAGTTAGTAAAAGTGAAGCAACTGCTCGAAAACCCCGGATTCATGCTTACAGGTGGCGACCCGGTGAAGACAGTGCTGTGGTGTGATTACTCTCTTAATGTTTTTTCAAAAGTCTCCAGCAGTGGTTTGTTCAGGATTTCCTGAAAATCTTTCAGCCACTCTTTCACATACGCTTTATCAAAAGCAGGATTTTTTCTAACGACATTCTTTACATCGTCAAGGTCAACCGGTGGTCCCGCTACAATTTTATAAACTATCAAATCTTCCACGGAAGCATACTTCACGTCATGATTGCGGATTTTAATTTTTACGGCTCTTTTTATCGCCTCTCTTTCAAACGCGATGAATGAAAAAACAAAATCCACCCGCAACCCCGTGCTTTCTTCCAGCACAGGCAAGGCACGCGTTTTAGAAACAAAATCCTCCACGTTTTCTATCAATGGCTTCAGTGAAAGTGTTTCAATCGCTTGTTTGATCTTATGCAACTCGTCAATGTCAATTCCAAGTGTGATGTCAATATCCCTCGTAAATCGCGGCTCGCCATAAAGCAGCACAGCCTGACCGCCAATGATCATGTATGGGACAGAAAGTTTATTAAGTTGTTCTGTTACCTTAACGAGCAGCTCGTTGAACACTATGGAGAAGTTTTATGAAGTCAATTTTTTCCTGCATCCCTGCAAAATCATCCGTGAAAATATCCGGACGCAGCTTGAAAGCATATTGCACCATTCCGTCTAAAATGGAAAGTTTTTGTTCAACGGATAATTGGGCAATGTTCGGATTTTGCCGTTCAAACTCGCTCAATAGTTGATAGGATTGAAACATCAGTTACAGTTACTCATTCAGAGTGAGGCGATAATCTTAATTTCCCCCGTCTTTGATACTTTTGCTCCCATCTAAAATCTCAATATCTCATTACTCATGTCTGCAACTAAATACGATGTCACCATTATCGGCTCAGGTCCCGGAGGATATATTGCCGCAATTCGTTGCGCACAATTGGGTTTCAAAACAGCCATTATTGAGCGCTATGATACGCTCGGAGGAACGTGTCTGAATGTAGGCTGCATTCCTTCCAAAGCATTGCTTGATTCCACCGAGCATCTACATGCCGCAAATGAAAAATTCAAAGAGCATGGGATTGAAGTCACTGGCTTGAAAGTAAACATGCCGCAGATGATTAAACGCAAAGCGGATGTGGTGAAGCAAACCACTGATGGTATTGTTTACCTGATGAAAAAAAACAAGATTGATGTGTTTTACGGACAGGGCTCGTTTGTTTCAAAAAATAAAATTTCAGTAAAAGGAAAAAAAGAAACCGTAGAGATTGAAACGGATAATACGATTATCGCCACCGGCTCAAAGCCCTCCACTCTTCCGGGCATTGAAATTGACAAGCAACGCATCATTACTTCAACGGAGTCATTAACGCTCACAGAGATCCCCAATACAATAGTCATCATTGGAGGTGGAATTATCGGAGTGGAATTGGGTTCAGTATATGCGCGCCTCGGTACGAAAGTGCAAATCATCGAATACATGGACGGCATCATCGGCACGATGGATAAAGAGTTGGGAAAAGAATTGCTGCGCAGCATGAAAAAATTGGGAGTTGAATTTTTCCTCAGTCACAAAGTGACTGGCGCAACAGTGAAGAGCAAAAGCGTCACAGTGACTGCTGAGGATAATAAAGGCGAGAAAAAAGAATTCAAAGGCGATTATTGCTTGGTGTGTGTTGGCAGAAAGCCTTACACCGATAATCTCGGCTTGGAAAAAGTCGGCATCACGCCCGATTCAAAAGGGAGAATTCCGGTGAATGAAAAATTAGAAACGCCTGTTTCCGGCATCTATGCGATTGGCGATGTGGTGCAGGGTCCAATGCTTGCGCACAAAGCAGAAGATGAAGGCGCATTCGTTGCAGAAGTAATTGCCGGGCAAAAACCGCACATCAATTATTTACTGATTCCGAGTGTGGCATATACCTGGCCCGAAGTAGCAGGAGTGGGTTACACCGAAGACCAACTGAAAGAAAAAAATATTCCTTACAAGAAAGGTTCGTTCCCATTTAAAGCCAGCGGCAGGGCGCGCGCCAGCATGGACACGGAAGGTTTTATTAAAGTGCTTGCACACAAAGACACCGATGAAATTCTTGGCGTGCAGATGATTGGTCCGCGCATTGCCGACCTGATTGCCGAAGCTGTGCTTGCTATGGAATTCCGCGCATCCGCAGAAGACGTGGGCATTATCAGCCACGCGCATCCGACTTATACAGAAGCATTCAAAGACGCTTGCCTCGCTGCAAGCGGGAACAGGGCATTGAATATTTGATAGAAAGTAGGAAGTATTAAGTTGTAAGTAATAAGTATCAAGATGAGACAGTATTTTTTTATTGGAGTTGTGATTTCATTGATGGGCAATGAAAATTTGTTTTCGCAACAGGCGAATTCCTTGCTTTGGAAAATAGAAGCTCCGCATCTTTCCAAACCCTCCTACCTCTACGGCACCATGCACTCGCGCGATAAACGTGCGCATCAGTTTGGCGATTCCGTTCTGGTGAAACTCAACGAGTGTGATGCTGTTGCCCTCGAATTGCTGACAAGCAAGATGGAAGAAAATCCTTTTGCCATGCTTCAGATGATGATGATGGAAGACACTACGCTTGAGATGTTGCTGTCCGAAGAGGATTATCAAATTGTAAATGAATATGCTGAGGAAAATCTTGAATTGTACAGCATGTTTATAAATAAGATGAAGCCTATTTTCACTTCAGCGCTGCTCACAGAAAATATCATGCGCAACGACAAGCCGAATACCGTAGATGATTTTTTTGAGAAAAAAGGGGAAGAGAATGGAAAGAAAACCATCGGAATTGAAACAATAGAAGAGCAAATGAATGCGCTCGGACAAATCAGTCTGAAAGAACAGGCGAAAATGTTGCTGGAGCAAATCAAGACGGGAGGCGAAGACAGTTTGATGTTTGAACAATTGATGGAGCATTATAAAAATCAGGACTTGGATGCGATGATGAAAATTTACAAGAGCGAAGAAATGCCCGAAATGTTTGACGAAGCATTGGTGACAAAACGCAATCAGGTGATGGCGCACCGCATGGACAGCATCATACGGATTCAGCCGACTTTTAATGCCGTGGGGGCGCTGCATCTTACCGGAAATGAAGGCGTGATTGAATTGTTGAAAAAGAAAGGCTACAAACTCTCTCCCGTTTTTTCCACTTATAGTGGAAATGACGAGCCGGAAATTTATTTTCCGAATGCGTGGGTTTCCTATACATCAAAGACCGGAAAATTCACAATGAGTTTTCCTGCAACACCAGAGGAAAATGCAGGAGAAAAAGGAAAGATGAACGCCATTTACAAAGATGCCGACACAAAAACTTTTTTCATTGCAGGTTATCAGGATTTGACAAAAGACGACATGAAGAAAGGAGAAGGCGATTATGAAAATGGAATCTCTGAATTAAAGGAACAGTTGTCCTTGCTTTGGAAAAAAGAAATTACTTATATGGGAATGAAAGCGATGGACTGTGAATTCAAAGCAATGCAGGGCGTAAACATCCGCTGGAAGTTTTTGCTCGTGAAAAACAGGATGTATATGTTTGGCGTAGGCGGCAGTTCTGAATTCATCAACTCTGCCGAAGCCGAAAATTTTTACAATTCACTGAAGCTGAATTAATCCTCGCTTGAAGAAACTTCTGCTCACAGGCGCAAGCGGTTTTCTTGGTTATTATATTTGCAAAGCCGCCACACAGAATTGGGAAGTGCAGGGCATTATTCATCACGCGCAATTCGATTTTTACGGAATAACACTTCATCGTCAAAACCTGACGGACGCGATTGCGCTCAAAAATCTTTTCAGCAAAATAAAACCTGATGCCGTCATTCACACGGCTGCAATTTCTGATGCAAATTATTGTCAGCAACATGTGCAGGAGAGTTATGAAATCAATGTGATTGCAACACAAACGCTTGCTGAGCTATGCGCTGAAGCAAATATTCCATTTGTGTTCACTTCTTCTGATTTGGTGTTTGATGGAAAAAAAGGCGACTATATAGAAACAGATGCGGTGAATCCGTTGAGCAAATATGGTGAGCAAAAAGCCGAAGTTGAAAATCTCCTCTTGAAAATTTATCCCAAAACTGCCGTATGCAGAATGCCGCTGATGATTGGAGATGGAGGTGGCAAAGGTTATTTAAACACCTTTCTCACAAAAGCGAAAAAGGGCGAGCAGTTTAAATTATTCACAGATGAGTTTCGCAGTCCGCTTGGCGGAATGTCGGCAGCGCAAGGATTGCTTCTCGCGGTTGAAAACTTCAAAGGCATTTATCATCTCGGAGGAAAAGAAAAACTTTCACGGTTTCAATTGGGCGAGAAGATTGCACAGGCGTTTGGAATTTCAACGAGTCAGTTATTGCCGACAAAGCAAAGCGAACTGAGAATGGCAGCGTCACGTCCTGCTGATGTTTCGTTGAATAGCACAAAAGCATTTCAAGCAGGATTTATCCCGTTCCTTATTCAAGACGAATTGAGGAGTATAACAATACTTTAACATTTTTCTACGAGCAGCCTTTCGCAAACGGTGTGGCTCAACACTTCATGCTGCCGTTTTCCATAACTCACCGTTATGCTGCCGTCAAATGCTTCCACCGATTTGAGTTTTATTTTCACGCCCAGCCGCAGTTCGCGCGTGTTGAGAAATTTGAGAAAATCTGCGGAAGTGTTT
>JAWXCB010000076.1:0-16285 GCA_034440455.1 Chitinophagales bacterium | reverse complement strand
TAAGAGATACTTCTTAAATTTGTGCATGGCAAAAAAAGATGGACGAAATCGAAGTGCCTCAGCACAAGGTACAATAAGGAAACAGGTAGTGGTATACCTTAAAAAGAAAAAGGGCAGCCAACAGGAGGCTGCTGAAATATTCGGACTGAGTAATAGCGGAGTTGAAAAGATATGGCGAAAATATCGGGAGGGAGGCAACCGTGGAATCGAAGAAAAGAAGCGCGGAGTGCGTGAGGGAAAAAAAATAAAAGGGGCGCAAGTTGCTGACGTATGCAGACTGATAAAAGAAAAATTACCTAACCAGTTGAAGTTGCCCTTTGGTTTGTGGACAAGAGAGGCAGTGCAGCAATTGATAATAGAGAAGTATGGAATAGCGCTATCGCGGTGGCAGGTGGTACGTTATTTAAAATCGTGGGGGTACACCCCACAAAAGCCTATCAGCAAGACATTTGAGCAAAAGCCGGAAAAAGTGCAGCGCTGGTTAAAAGAGGAATTTCCGGCAATAAAAAAGAAAGCGAAAAAAGAAGAAGCCGTCATCTATTTTGGAGATGAAACAGGAATGAGAAGCGACCATCAGGCAGGGAGAAGCTATGCACCGCAGGGAGAAACCCCTGTTATAAAAAGAACAGGGCAACGGTTTTCATTGAACAGGATATCGGCAATCAGCAACAGGGGACATTTGCAGTTTATGATTATTGATGGCAGATTCAACAGTGCTGTTTTTGAAACATTTTTAAAGCAAATGATCAAGTACACCAGACAAAAAATATTCTTTGTTGCGGATGGGCATCCGGCACACAAGACCAAGAGGTTGAATGAGTGGCTATCGGAAAATACAGATCGCATCGAAGTATTCTTTTTACCACCGTATAGCCCAGAGTTGAACCCGCAGGAATATGTAAGTCAAGATGTGAAAACCAATGTGATAGGCAAGAAACGCCCTATTAACAAGGCTCAGATGAGAAGCAATGTTGAATCATTTATGCAAAAAAGAAAAAATGATCAAAAGCAGGTGAAGAAATATTTTCACGAAAAGCATGTCAGATATGCCGCGTAGAGATTTCATTCTTACTATTTTACTAAACGATTAATAATTACTTCTGTTACAATTCAAGACGGTTATCAAGTGAACACCGGAATGATTGCTGGCGCGGATTCAGCGGACATTAACTAAACGGCAAGCTACAATGTGAACGCGGGATTGAATTGTACATGGAGTGTAACAAACGGAACAATCTTATCAGGGCAAGGAACAAATAGCATTGAAGTAGATTGGAACACCATTGGACAAGGCATATTGGAAGTTGCCGTTACCGACAGCGGCTGTACGCAAAGTGTTTCAAAAAATGTTGTGCTTATTGACCCGACAGGAATTGAAAATAATGCCTTGCCGGGGATTGAACTTTATCCTAATCCCACAACAGGAACAATTACGATAAGAGCAGCAAATATTCAAACACAGGGAACGCTAATCTTATACAATGCCATAGGAGGGATAGTGATTCAGGACTCCTACGAACCCGAAAGATTCCAATCGGACATAACAATAGATTTAAACGAACTCAATGATGGTGTTTATTTTCTGAATGTGAAAACCATGAACGCTTCAGTAATACTAAAAGTCATAAAGATTGAGAGACGATAAGTTCTGTTTAACTTTTTTAATAAAATTTTCAAAATGTATTCCCTCAAGGGTTCGCTCAATTTACTGTTGCTTTTTCTTTTCTTGAATGGTAAGACGCAAACTACCGGCTGCCTCTCTCTTGATTTAGGTCCGGATGTTAATCTAAGTTGCAGTAATTGTACAACCCTTACCAATATCATTCAATCAGGTGTAAACACAAATTACACGGTAGATTCCATTCCTTATGCTCCGGCATTTTCATTTACAGGAGGCACACGGATTTCCAATGTTGATGACCAGTGGTCAAGTGCAATCAGCTTACCCTTCAGTTTTTATTTTTATGATAGCGCGTACGATGTAGCTATTATCGGCATGAACGGGGTGGTTTCCTTTGATACTTCACTTGAAGGCAGTTTTTGCGCCTGGATGTTTGACAGTCTCATACCTGTGCCAGGTCCTCCTCCCGGAGGTATTTACAACAACTCTATCAATGGCGCTTATCACGATATTGATCCAACCGCAACAGCGCCTATCCCAATATTCCCTTATTTTACTACGCCCGCTAATATCAATTATTTCATTTCCGGAAACACTTCTAACAGAACTTTTGTAGTCAACTTTAGCACTGTGCCTCAGTATAGTTGTGATACACTTCGAACAACTCAACAAATTGTTCTGTATGAAACAACCAATATTGTGGAAATCTATATTGCCAACAAACCAATATGCAGTTCATGGAATGACGGAAACGCAGTAATAGGATTGCAAAATGCAGATGGGACAAAAGGTATTACGCCTCCCGGAAGAAATACCGGCTCATGGTCTGCAACCAATGAAGCATGGCGCTTCACGCCAAATGGAATTACGAATTTGACAATGACCTGGCTTGATACCACTGCTAACATAATTGGAAACACAGCAGATATATCTGTTTGTCTGAATGAGACAACTCAATACAGAGCTGAACTTACCTACACTTGTAACGGAGTCGATGTAGTATTAAATGATACGGTGACGGTAAATGTGACTGGGACCCTATCTTCATCATTCACTAAAACTGATGAAAGTTGTGCAGGAATGAATAATGGAACAATTACCCTGAATGCAGCAGGCGGTACAACTCCATATACTTATACCATTGGAACCGGTATGTCAAACAATACAGGAATTTTTACGGGGCTGGCTCCAAATACATATAACTATACTATAGCAAATTCAAACGGCTGCGAGATAATTTCTTCCATCACGATTCAAGACGGTTATCAAATTAACTCCGGAATAATTGCAGGTGCAGATTCAGCAGAAATTAATCAAACTGCGACCTACAGTGTAAATGCAGGATTGAATTATACGTGGAGCGTAAACAATGGTGTAATTGTTTCAGGGCAAGGAACGAACAGCATTGAAGTAGATTGGAATGCAATGGGCAAGGCACCGTGCAAGTTGCTGTTACCGACAGTGGCTGTACGAAAATGGTTTCAAAAACTGTTGTGCTTGTTGACCCGACAGGCATTGAAAGTGATGCGCTGCAAAATCTTGAGTTGTATCCGAACCCAACAAACGGAACGATTACGTTAAAAGCTGCGAACACCCAGACCAATGCTATGCTGAAACTTTATGATTCAGTCGGTAAAGAATTGTTTCAAAAAACTGCAACACCTTCAGCCTTGCAACAAGGTATCGTTTTCGATCTCAAAGAAATGAACGATGGTATTTTCTTCCTGAGCATCAAAACGAAAGCTGGAACGCGGGTGATGAAGGTAGTTAAGTATTGAGCGCGTTTAATTTACAGCGCTTCCAAATACAACTTCTTAAAGTCTTCCCTTGTCACCGGCTTCGGATTGTTCGGATGACAAAAATCTGCAAAGGCAAGGTCAGCCAGCGTTTCGATATGTTCTTCTTTTACACCGATTTCGCTGAGTTTATGCGGAATGCCGATTTTGGTATTCAGTTCAAACAGCCAGTTTACCACGCCTTCGCCTGATTCATCTGCAAGTTCGAGATTGCGCGCCATGCGTTTGAATTGAGTTTCAAAACCGGGATAGTTGAACCTCATGCCGTAAGGAATGTTCACTGCATTTGCCAAACCATGATGCGTATCGAGCAACGCAGAAAGCGGATGCGCCAATGAATGTACCACGCCTAAACCTTTTTGAAACGCAATCGCGCCCATCATTGAGCCGAGCATCAACTTCGCGCGTGAAATTGGCGTGGGATTGTTCACTGCTTCCTCCAATGATTTCGCAATAAGGTGCATGCCTTCCAGTGCGATGCCTTCGCAAATCGGGTGAAAATTTTTTGCGAGAAACGCTTCCATATTATGCGTAAGCGCATCCATGCCTGTGGCTGCGGTGATTGCGGGAGGAAGGTCATACGTCAGTTCCGGGTCAGCAAATATTTGCTTCGCCATGAGGCGCGGGGAAAACAGAATACGCTTCTTCTTGCTTTCATCTTCGGAAATGATTGCGCTGCGCCCCACTTCGCTGCCTGTGCCTGAAGTGGTGGGAACGGTAACAAAGTAGGGAATGATTTCAGTTACATATTTATCACCGCCAATCAAATCATCATAGTCAAACAAATCACGCTCGTGATACGCATGAAGGGCAACGGCTCTTGCCACATCCAGCGCAGCGCCACCGCCAATGCCGATGATGCTGTCACACTCTGCATCATTAAATGCCTGTCCGCCTTTGATGACATCTGACTTCACCGGGTTTTTTGAAATATCCGAAAACACCGTCACGCCAAATCCTTCCTGCTTCAGCATTTCCACAATCTTTTTAAAGAATCCCAACTCAGCCACCGTGGGGTCGGTAACGATGAGCGGCTCTTTCAGCCTTTGACTTCTTAAATGCGCGGGCAGCTCGCGAATAACGCCTACGCCAAAACGGATACTTGCCGGAAATGAAAAAGAATACGCCTGATTCAGATTGTACATGACTATTTTGATTTTTTGTGTGGCAAAGATACTTGTTAGTTGTTTTGAAAAAAGGCGAATTCTGTTGCTAAAAATTCAAATCTTTTTCTCAAGCAGCGACCACACTTGGTCAGTTTCATAGCCTTTGCTAATCAGATAATTTGCCAGCTTTCCCTTTTTTTGGAAAGCGTCTTTTTCATCGCGCAATGCAGTGAGTTTTTTTTGCAATAATTTTTTCAGCGTTTGCTCATAAGCCGATTGGTTAATTTCTGCAAGTGCATCATCAATCGGCTTCTCCTCAATTCCTTTTGCTCTGAGCGCGAGCCCTATTTTCACTTTGCCCCATCCGTGCAGATTGAATTTATCGAGCGCAAATGCGCGGGCGTAGCGCGTTTCATCAATGAACTTGTTTCCTTCTAATTGTGCGATAATTTGTTGTTGAACCGCTTCATCTGTTTCTCCAAGCAGGCGTACCTTCTGTCGCACTTCCTGGCGGCAGCGTTCCTGATAGGCGCAGTAGCGTTCCATCTTTTCAACGAGTTGTTTGTCATTGGCTTTCCGGGCGGACATGGGTGATTTCGTAGTTTCGCTCCTCGTTTTTGTGAACACCCAAATGTACTTATTACGCTTCATTTCCCCTCTCCTTTGGAGAGAGGTTAGGGGGTGAGGCTTATGAAAAACCGCCAAGCCATTAACTATCTCTTTGCTGCAAACTCCATCTCGGGTTTTGCGCAAGGCATCACGATGATTTCCATTCCTTGGCATTTTAATAATGTGCTCAACATGCCCAGCGAGTTTGGTACTATCAGCATGATTATTACTTTTCTCTCCTTATTGTGGGGGTTGTATGGCGGCACGCTGATTGACCGCTACAACCGCAAGCACGTGTTCCTTGCTACCTGCGCATCGGGCGCATTCGTGCTTGGCTCCATCGCTTTGTCTGGTTTTTATTTTGAACACCTTCCCATACTTCTCGTGAGCATCGTGTATGGTGCGATGTTTTTTGTTTACAGCATTCACTATCCCAACCTGTTTGCCTTTGCGCAGGAAATCACCGAGCCGAAAGATTACGGAAAAATTATTTCGTGGATAGAAATTCAGGGGCAAACTACGACTGCCATTTCAATGGCGTTTGGCGCGATTCTTTACAAAGGCACCGAAGGCGGGCATATCAACCTGTTCGGGTTTCCCGTGCCCATCGGGTTTGATATTCAGGCGTGGGAACTGCATGAAATTTTTTTGCTGAACGCGCTAACTTTTTTGATTGCTTCGCTGCTCATCGCGCAAATCAGGTTTGAAGCGGTGGCGCATCGTCATACTGAAATCAACTCCGTGTGGGAACGGCTCATCACCGGCTTTGATTTTCTGAAACAACATCCGCTTGTGTTTTTATTCGGCACGGCATCGTTCTGCATTTTCATCACGATACTTGTTGTCGGTTTTTATCTTAACCCGATTTACATCAAAAATCATTTGAATCGTGATGCGGATGTCTATGCTTCCTATGAAATGTATTTTGCTTTAGGAAGTTTATTCGCAGGTATCGGGGTGAGCGCATTGTTCCGCAACACAAACAATGTGCTTGCGATTATCATCTTGTCGCTCTGCATCAGCGCGATTTATTTTCTGTGTATGTTCAACATTCCTCTTGCGGTGTTTTATGCTATCGGATTGGTGCAAGGCTTTGGCAACGCAGGTACGCGCATCCTGCGGATGACGTATTTGTTTCATCACATTCCCAACCAACTCATCGGGCGAACAGGTGGCGTGTTTATGACGCTGAGTATTTTCATCAGACTAATATTTTTATTCGTGCTTTCACGTGCGTTCTTCGTCACGGGCGATAATGTGATTTACAGTTTCGGCATCCTCGCGGTTTTCATCCTCGCATCCGCGCTGCTGATGATAGTAAACTATCGGAAGCTGGTGGAAATGCCGGATACAGAGGCTTGATTTTTTTTGAAAAGGATACCGGTCTTTGTCATTAAAGGGCAGTTCAAAAAATTAATTTTTTAACCACAAAGGACGCAAAGAATTTTTCACAAATAAACACAAAGAAAATAAATTCAATGCTTTGTGAGCTTTGTGTTTTTTCTTTGAGTTCTTTGTGGTTCGTCTTTTTTTGAAACGCCCTAAAGGCAGTTGCTTCTTTCTATATTTCCTCAAACTTCACCCTTCCGACCATCCACCAAAATCGCGCAAGCAACAAAACAGAGGCAACCGTCAGCCCGATGATGAAGCCAATCCAAATGCCTTCCAATCCTAAATCGGTATTAAATGCAAGCAAATAGCAAAACGGCATCATCACGCCCCAGTAGGAAAAGAGCGCAATCACCATTGGTATTCTAACATCCTGAATGCCGCGCAATGCGCCCGAAGCTGCAGACTGCAAGCCATCGCTGATTTGAAACAACGCGGCAAACACCAGCATGGACGATGCAAGCGTAATCAACTCCGCATCATCGGTGTAGAGCGTGGGAAGAAAGTTATTGAATAAGAGAAACACGGCTGCAAAAATGATTTCTATGCCGAGCGTCATCGCGAAAATCGTGTTGCCTGCAATGCGAATCCCCTCGCGGTCTTTTGCTCCGTAAGCAAATCCTGTAAGAATATTTCCTGCTGCGGAAATGCCGGTGATCACCATGAATGTGATGGATGCCAGCCCGATGGCGATGCCATGAGCTGATAATTCTTTGATGCCAATCCAGCCGCTCATGAAGTGCGCAATTTGAAACGCAACTACTTCAAAGAAAAATTGTAATCCTGCGGGAATACCGATACGCAAAATTGACGGGAGATAATTTTTTTTCCGTTGCCCGGAAGCGTTCACCTGCGCGCGCAATTCGCGGATGCTGCGGTCGCTGCGGATGATGAGCAAAAAGACAAACGTCATCACAGCTCGTGAAATCATGGTGGCGATAGCAGCGCCTTCAATTTCCATGCGGGGCATTCCGAATTTTCCGTAAATCAAAATCCAGTTCAGAAACACATTCAGCACGAGTCCGCCAATGGTGATGTACATGCCGATAGCAGTTCTGCCCATGCCGTCAAGAAATTGTTTGCATGCGGTGAACACAAACATAAAAAACACGGTGGGCACGATATAGCGCAAATAGCGCAGCGCGATTTCGTTTACAATTTCTTCCTGCGCGAAAATGTGAATGTAGCGCATGCTCAAAAATGTGAGGAGCATAAAAAGAATGGACAGCGCGATTGCCGCTTTCATCCCCGAACGATAAATGCTCACTGCTTTCCAGAGTTTATTTTCTCCTTTCGCTTCTGAAACTAATGTGGAAATGGCGAACAAAATACCCATGCCCAGCAGGTTCACCATCCAGAACAGGTTGTTGCCAAAGCCAAGCCCTGCGATGTATTCGTGCCCGAGACCTCCGATTTGCACGGTGTCGAAAAAGCCCATGAGGATTTGCCCCAACTGCCCGGCAATAATGGGCAGGGCGATTTTGAACGCTTCTTTTGCTTTTAATTGATATGCGGGGGAGAGAAGGGACATTGGAAAAAGGGAGAGCAAAGTTATTTGAAGAAAAGAGTCCGGCTATTTCCTCGCCAGTTTTAACTCCCACTTCCATGCGGTGCTCATCATGTTATCAATGTTGCGTGAAGGAACCCAGCCGAGGAGGTTGCGGGCTTTGGTGTTATTTGCATAAATGGATTCAACATCGCCTTTGCGCCTGGGACCGAGTTCATAATTTACTTTCACCCCGCTCTCTTTTTCAAATGCTTTGATTGCTTCTAAAACAGAAACACCATTACCCGTACCGAGATTAAAGACCTCGTTGTTGGATTGATTTTTTCCATTAATCAAATATTGTAGCGCGAGCGTATGCGCGTGTGCAACATCCATCACATGGATGTAATCGCGCACACAAGAACCATCGCGCGTGTTGTAATCGCTGCCATAGACTGTTATTTTTTCGCGCTTGCCGATTGCAGTTTGCGTGATGATGGGCGCAAGATTCTCAGGTTTCTCTACGGCATACTCGCCAATATTTGCCGACTCATGTGCGCCAACGGGATTGAAATAGCGCAATGAAATAAATTTTGTTGAAGGCACTGAGCGGCTGAAATCACGAATCATTGCTTCCCCCATCTGCTTGGTGCGCGCATAAGGCGACTCTGGCTCCGGCATTGGTGTTTCTTCTGTCACCGGCAGCGAAGGGGGATTGCCATACACGGAGCAGGAAGAAGAGAACACAAAGAAGGGAATGTTGAATTCCTGCACGCACTTCAGCAGGTTAATGAGTGATTGATTGTTGTTCTGAAAATAGCGCAGAGGATGTTCAACCGATTCGGGAACCGTTTTGAACGCGGCAAAATGAATAATGCCGGTGATGTCGGGATGCTTTGCAAAGATTTCACGCACTCTTTCCAACTCGCACAAGTCAATGACATAATTTTTTATTTCCTTGCCGGTGATTTTCTTAATTCCCTCAAGATATTTTGTCGTCCCTCTTGAAAGATTGTCAACCGAAATAACCTCGAATTTATTTTCGAGCAAATCAACAACGGTGTGCGCACCGATGTAACCGCATCCGCCTGTAACGAGAACTTTAGCCATTTCTTTTGGTTTGTTTGAAGTTTGAAATTTGGAGTTTGAAGTTCAGAGTCGTACAACTTTAAACCTCAAACTTTAAACTTCAAACTCATTTTACCCACCCCGATTCAATCACTTTCTTAATCCCTTCCTGCATAGGCATAATTTCTTTTCCCAGCAAAGCTTTCATCTTGGTGATGTCGGGAACCCTGCGCATCATGTCGCCTTCTTTCAGCGGAGGCACGTGCAGGATTTTCGATTTTGATTTTGTGATTTTGATAACGCTTTTCGCCAAATCCAAAACAGTAATTTCGACATCGCTCCCGATGTTCACGGTGTCATTCACATAAAGGTCATCATACAATGTTCTGATTGTTGCAGCGATGTTGTCGTCAATAAAGCAAAAAGTTCTTTTCTGCAATCCGTCTCCGTAAATTGTGATGTCTTCATTTTTCAATGCCATGTGGATGAAGCGCGACATCACGAAATCTGTGCTTTGCTTGGGTCCGTAGGTATTGAAGAAACGGAAGATGGTGTAATCCAAATCATACTCTACTTTGTAAGAGCGGCAAAAAGATTCACCCACATTTTTCACAACTGCATAAGGCAGACGCGAGTTGAGGGGTGTAGTGTATTCATTTTGCGGAAGCGTGGTCGGCTCGCCATATACTTCAGAGGATGATGCGAAGAACACGCGCTTCACTCCTGTGTTCTTGCTGAGTTTAAGAATGTTTTGAATCCCCTGTATGTCGTTCAGCACCATCACGGGATTGGCAAGCGTGCGCTGTACACCTACCACTGCCGCATAGTGAAACACATAATCAAATGCATACGAACCCATCAGCGGATGAATATCTAACCAATCGTTCGCATCGCATTTGATGAACTTCCAGTTCTGCTTTTTTGATTTCGGAAGGCGGTCAACCGTGCCCGTCAAAAAATTATCAATTACAACCACGAAGTTGTCATCGTCTTCAATCAGCTTTTCTGCAAGGCAACTTGCGATAAAGCCCGCTCCTCCTGTTACAAGTATTTTTCTTTTCATCAGAATTTTTCTTCGAGAATGCCCATGAGATATTGTCCGTAACCGCTCTTCATCAAAGGTTTAGCAAGTTCTTCCAATTGCTGTTTTGAAACAAATCCTTGCCTGTAAGCGATTTCTTCAATACAACCTACTTTCAAGCCTTGCCGCTGCTCAATCAACTGCACGAATTGAGAAGCCTGCATCAGCGAATCAAACGTGCCGGTGTCCAGCCAAGCTGTGCCGCGACTGAGAATCTGCACATTCAATTTGCTACGTTGAAGGTAATGTTTATTTACATCAGTGATTTCATACTCACCGCGCGGGCTTGGTTTCAAATTCTTTGCAATCGTCACCACTTCATTGTCATAATAGTACAAGCCGGGAACAGCATAGTTGGATTTCGGCTCTTTCGGTTTTTCCTCAATGGAAAGCGCTTTCTTGTTTGCATCAAAGTCCACCACGCCATAGCGCTCAGGGTCAGAAACATGATATGCGAAAATGATTCCCCCATCGGGATTGTTTGACTCCTTTAGCAACTTCTCCATACCGCTGCCATAGAAAATATTGTCGCCAAGAATCAAACACACTTTGTCGTTGCCAATGAACTTTTCACCAATCACAAATGCCTGAGCAAGTCCGTTGGGTACTTCCTGTTTCGCATAAGAAAATTTGCAGCCAAGACTTTCACCACTGCCCAATAATTTCTCAAAATGAGGAAGGTCATGTGGAGTGGAGATAATCAGGATTTCCCGAATACCCGATAGCATCAGCACCGACAAGGGATAATAAATCATCGGCTTGTCGTAAATCGGCATCATTTGCTTGCTGATAGCAAAGGTGATAGGGTGCAACCGTGTTCCTGAGCCGCCTGCGAGAATGATTCCTTTCAATGCAATAGGTTTTAGTAAGTCAAAAATAATTATGAATTCTCCATTTGTAACTCATAATTACTCACAACAGCGTATTCTCTATAAAATCTTTCTTATGCGGATAATCAGTAGTATAGTGCAATCCTCTGCTTTCATGACGCATTGCTGAACAGCGCGTAATGAGATAGCCGATGTTAATCATGTTGCGCAACTCGCAAAGCTGAGGGGAAAGTACGGTGGTGTTATAGAGAGCTTCCGTTTCCTTGTGCAACAACTCTAACCTTTCCGCTGCGCGTTTCAAACGAACATCTGAGCGCACAATACCTACGTAATAACTCATAATCTCTTGTAGCTCTTTTCTACTCTGCGTGATGAGCACCATTTCTTTTGGCTCCGTTGTTCCCTGCGCATTCCAGTCGGGAATTTTTTCCTGGAATTGAACACGCTCAATTTCATCTGCGGAATCTAAGTAGATGCGGTGCGAGAAAATCAATCCTTCTAAAAGTGAGTTGGAAGCAAGGCGATTCGCGCCATGCAATCCCGTGCTGGCACATTCACCGCACGCGTACAAATTTGTTATTGACGTTTTGCCAGAATGGTCGGTTTTAATACCACCGCAGGAATAATGCGCTGCCGGAACAACAGGAATCATATCCTGCTGCGGATTAATTCCCTCACTCAGGCATTTTTGATTGATGTTTGGAAATTTTTCCGGGAAGTCTTTCAAATCGCGTACATCTAGATAGACATGGTCTTCCCCGCTGATTTTTAGTTCACTGTCAATGGCGCGCGCAACAATATCTCTTGGCGCAAGCGATTTACGCGCATCATATTTATGCATGAATTCCTTTCCATCGCTGGTCTTCAGAATGCCTCCATGCCCGCGCGCAGCTTCAGTCACTAAGAAAGATGGCGACTCGGCAGGATTGTATAATGCAGTGGGATGGAATTGAATGAACTCCATGTTTTCCACCCTGCCCTTTGCGCGATATACCATTGCAATACCATCGCCAGTTGCGATGATGGGATTCGTAGTGTTTTTGTACACCTGACCTACTCCACCTGTTGCCAGCAGTGTGATGCGCGATAAAATTTTTTCAATCCTTTTTGTTTTTGTATTCAGCACATATACCCCATAGCAGGTGATACCTGCTGTTACGCGCGTGACTAATTGTCCAAGATGATGCTGTGTAATTAAGTTGATGACAAAATGATGCGTGATGAGTTCGATATTTTTTGCCGCGTGAATTTGTTGCAGCAATGCGCGTTCAATTTCTTTTCCGGTAACATCTTTATGATGCAACACGCGGTGTGCAGTATGTCCGCCTTCTTTCCCCAAATCAAACTCGCCTGCCTCATTGTGGTCGAATTGTGTTCCCCATTCAATGATTTCTTTGATACGTTCGGGAGCTTCTTTCACACAAAACTCCACCACCTCGCGGTTACATAATCCATCTCCCGCATCCAGCGTGTCTTCAATATGTTTTTGAAAACTATCTTTCTCAAAATCAACTACGGCAGCAATTCCACCCTGCGCATATTTGGTGTTGGTTTCATCTTCGTTGCTCTTTGTGAGAATCAGCACTTTTTTTTCGGGAAACCGCTTGGCAATTTTCAGCGCGTAAGAAAGTCCGGCTATACCCGAACCGATAATGAGAAAATCAACTCTGCTCTCCAATTTATTTTGGTTTTATTTTGAATTCAGAAATCACGATGTCGAATTTATGATAAAGAAGTTGCACTACAATATTAAGGTAACAGGCAAGGTGCAGGGCGTGTGGTTTCGTGATTCCACGCGAAAGAAAGCAATGGAACTTGGCGTGAGCGGGTTTGTAAGAAATGAACCGGATGGCTCGGTATATCTCGAAGCAGAAGGAACACAAGATTCGTTGCAGCATTTAGCCGCATGGTGCGCTGTCGGACCGCCTAAAGCTAAAGTGGAGAACGTGGAAGTCATTGAAGCTGAAATGAAAAATTTTTCAAAGTTTGAAATAACATGATGAAAACGCTTTTCATCACGTATTGCGTAATAAGTTGGAATAACTTTGAGAAATGACCTCCACCCTCGCCATTCAATTCCATCGTCAGGATTTATCCAACGAAAAACTGCTTGAGTTATACAAGGCGATTCTGCTTCCAAGAAGGATAGAAGAAAAGATGTTGTTGTTACTTCGGCAAGGCAGAGTAAGCAAATGGTTTTCGGGAATCGGGCAAGAAGCAATCTCAGTTGGTGTTACAAAAGCCTTGCAGGAAAATGAGTATGTATTACCGCTGCATCGCAATCTCGGAGTATTCACTTCGCGCAACATGCCGCTGGAACGATTATTCATGCAGTGGCAGGGTAAGGAAAAAGGCTTTTCAAAAGGACGGGAGCGTTCGTTTCACTTCGGCACAAATGAATACCACATTGTTGGGATGATTTCACACCTCGGTCCGCAATTGTGCGTGGCAAATGGAATCGCGCTTTCGCATAAGTTGAAAGATGAGAAGAAAATTTCTGTTGCGTTCACAGGTGAAGGTGGCACAAGCGAGGGCGATTTTCACGAAGCGCTTAATGTGGCATCTGTGTGGAAGTTGCCTGTAATTTTTATTATCGAGAATAATGGTTATGGTCTTTCCACACCTTCAAGTGAACAATATAACTGTAAGCATTTGGTTGACCGCGCAATCGGTTATGGGATGAAGTCTGCGCAGATTGATGGTAACAATATTCTTGAGGTTTATAGTACGATTTCAGGCATTGCAAAAGACATTCGTGAAACCCCGGAGCCGTGGCTTATCGAGTGTATGACGTTCAGAATGCGCGGACATGAGGAAGCATCAGGCGTAAAATATGTTCCCAAAGAATATTTTGAAGAATGGGGAAAGAAAGACCCGGTAAAAAATTATGAGCAATATCTTTTTGATGAGGGAATTTTAAATGAACAGATTCAGGGCGAGATAAGGAATATGATTGATGCAGAGATTGAAGCAGGATTAAAGATTGCTTTTGAAGAACCTCCGGTAAAACCTGATACAGCAAAGGAAATCGAAGACGTTTACAAACCATATCAGCAAGTAGTTCTTCAACCTGACGGTTCAAAAAAATCAGAGAAGCGTTTAGTGGATGCCGTTTCAGATGGCTTACGCCTTGCGATGCGCAAACATCCAAACCTTATTTTGATGGGACAAGACATAGCCGAATATGGTGGTGTATTTAAGGTCACTGAAAATTTTGTGCAGGAATTTGGAACAGAACGTGTTCGCAACACACCGTTGTGTGAATCAGCAATTCTTGGCGCGGGACTTGGCTTGTCGGTTGGCAAAATGAAATCAGTGATTGAAATGCAGTTTGCTGATTTTGTGTCAAGCGGGTTTACGCAGGTGGTAAACAACCTTGCAAAAATTCATTATCGCTGGGGACAAAACGCAGATGTTGTCGTGCGGATGCCGACAGGCGCGGGCGTTGGGGCGGGACCATTTCATTCACAATCCAATGAAGGTTGGTTTTTTCATACTCCTGGATTAAAAGTAGTCTATCCATCTTCCCCTTACGATGCAAAGGGGTTGATGCTCGCTGCAATTGAAGACCCGAACCCGGTGATGTTTTTTGAGCATAAATTTTTATACCGTAGTATTTCTGAAGAAATTCCTGATGATTATTACACGATAGAAATCGGGAAAGCAAAATTGGTGAGTGAAGGAGAAGATGTCTCCATCATTACATACGGACTTGGAGTCCATTGGGCAAAAGAAGCGCTGAAAGAAAAACCTGAAATTTCTGCTGATTTACTTGACCTGCGCACACTTCTCCCACTTGATTATGAAGCCATTGAAAAAACTGCAAAGAAAACAGGACGAGTAATTGTTCTTCACGAAGACACACTCACAGGAGGCATTGGCGCTGAGTTAGCCGCCTGGATAAGCGAGCATTGCTTTCAATATTTAGATTCGCCTGTTGTGCGCTCAGCAAGTTTGGATACGCCCGTTCCATTTGCATCTTCGCTTGAAGAGAATTTTTTACCGAAAGAGCGATTCAAGAAACAACTCGAGGAGTTGTTGGAGTTCTAATGGGCGACTTCCCATAAGAAAAAACACTACAAAGAAACTTTCATTAATAGAATGTAGTTTGTAGTTTTACAAAACAAAGCACATCATGCTCTTCGTATCCGACAAAGCCAAAGAACAAATAGATAAAATCCGTACAAAGGATAATTTATCCTTAGAACACTTCGTGCGCGTATCCGTATTGGCAGGCGGTTGTTCCGGATTTACCTATAAAATGGATTTCGACAACACGGTAAAAGCGGATGATCAAGTGTTTGAAGACAAAGGAGTGAAACTTGTCACCGATTTAAAAAGTTTTCTTTACGTCTTCAATACAACACTTGATTTCTCCGATGGGCTCAATGGAAAAGGCTTCTTTTTCAGCAACCCAAACGCCTCGCGCACATGCGCTTGTGGAGAAAGTTTCGCGGTCTGAGAAAAAATATTTTTTGAAAGAGTTTGTTTTTTCAAATCTAGCGTAGTAATTTTGTTGCCCGTTTGAAAATAACGGGTCGTTCTAAGAAAAGCAAAGCTGAAAAATAGACCGCTGCAAAGCCATCCCCGCAAAGGGGAGCGCAGTAGGAGATTAAGTTCAGATTGTTATAAAGTTCTTTGAGATACTGAGAAGAAACAGCAAGATAAGTACAGGATAAGTAAAGAGACCAGGACTCCATTAATTATTTTTACAAATTCTTTTACAACGGAGAGTTTGATACTGGCTCAGGATGAACGCTAGCGGGAGGCTTAATACATGCAAGTCGTACGGTAACAGGTGTAGCAATACATGCTGACGAGTGGCGCACGGGTGAGGAACACGTACACAATCTGCCTTTGACTGGGGGATAGCCTTGGGAAACTAAGATTAATACCCCATAACATCATGATGTGGCATCACATTGTGATTAAACCTCCGGGGGTCGAAGATGAGTGTGCGTCTGATTAGGTAGTTGGTAGGGTAACGGCCTACCAAGCCAACGATCAGTAGCTGGCGTGAGAGCGCGACCAGCCACACGGGAACTGAGACACGGTCCCGACTCCTACGGGAGGCAGCAGTAGGGAATATTGGACAATGGCTGAAAAGCTGATCCAGCCATCCCGCGTGAAGGCAGAAGGTCCTATGGATTGTAAACTTCTTTTCTCTGGGAAGAAAAAGCTTGATTCATCAAGCCCTGACGGTACCAGAGGAATAAGCACCGGCTAACTCCGTGCCAGCAGCCGCGGTAATACGGAGGGTGCAAGCGTTATCCGGATTCACTGGGTTTAAAGGGTGCGT
>JAWXCB010000075.1:0-34198 GCA_034440455.1 Chitinophagales bacterium | reverse complement strand
GTCAACACAAAAGAGAGGCGTGAACGTGCAGCCGGTGAGAGAATCGCAGCCGTCAACCGTGCAGACTGTATTATCAAAGCACACTAATGTATCGCATGGGTTATCACAGTTAGGAATTGAATCATGATTGCAAATTCCCAAATCACAAAAATCATCCGTACATCCGTTGCCATCATTGCAATTAATTAACATAAACGTACATCCCAAAATCAAATCGCAGCCGTCAATTGTGCAAAGGTTAGCATCAAAGCATACCAGTGTATCACAGGGATTTCCGCAACTGATAATAGTATCGTTTGAGCAAATTCCTAAGTCACAAAAATCATTGGTGCAGGAATTTCCATCAGAACAATTCACGGGAACGAAATAACAACTGGTGAGTATATCACAACCGTTTACCGTACACAAATCAGCATCATCACACGCGAGCGGAGTTTGAATACATGTGCCGTTATCACATGTTGCCGTGTGGCAAGCGTCAAGTGGATTACATATAACAGGCGGGTTTGTGCAATGATTATCCTGACATAAATCCTGCGTACATGCATCGCTATCGCTGCAATCTTTTGGAATAGAAATACATCCGAATATGACATCGCAAATTTCAATCGTGCAGGAATCGGTATCCTGAGCGCAAACAACACCAGAATGTCCGCACTCACCAGTAAGTGTATCGCAAAAATCAGTAGTACATGCTGTTCCATCATTGCAATCAATTGGAATGAATATGCAATCGCCATTCAGGTTGCATAAATCAACAGTACACAAATTGCTGTCGGCACATACTTTATCCGCATGTTCGCAAATACCGCTTTCACATTTATCTATCGTGCAGGGATTGTTATCGCTGCAATTGAGCGCAGTGAAAAAACATTGTCCGTTGATGCAAGTATCAACTGTACACGCATCACCATCCACGCACACAACGGTGTCGCATGAAACGCAGCCTGGCAGCGAGAGGTGAATCGTGTTTGACCTTGCCGGATTGTTGGTAGCACATGCAAGGCTTGAACTCATATCGCAATACACGCTGTCTCCATCTTGCAGAGCAGTTGTATTGAAAATGTTGCTTCCATTTGACTGGAACACCACGTTATTCACGCGCCAGGTATAAATCGGATTTGTTCCTCCATTGGTTGGCGTTGCCTGAAACGTGGAAAGTTCGCCAACACAGGATGCAAGAGTAGTTGTCTGGATTGAAACATCAGCGGGAACGAATTGATTGATTTTGATCGTGTCGAAATTGCTGAGTGCAATTGTGTTGCGAATACATTCCGCATTGGAGGTCATTGCCACCTGCACCACATCGCCATCGGTAAAGTTTACGCTATTGTATTGACTGTTCACTCCACTTTGTCCAAGATTTCCATTTACACGGAATTGATAAGTGGGAGCATCACCTCCGGTGGAGGTTGTCGTGAACACTGAAATTAAATTTCCCGGACATCCCGGATTTGGTCCGTGATAAACAAACACTGCGGGAGTAACGCTGTCAATCACCGTAATCACAACAGGATTGCTGAGAACAGGATTTTGCACTGGGCATACATAATCAACGGTGAGGCGCACACGCACCACATCAAAATCAGCAAGCGTAGAAGATGTAAAAAACAAATCTCCGGTTTGCACCACGTTGTTATTCAGCAGCCATTCAATTGTCGGATTGTTTCCTTCGTTTGTCAGCGTAATATCAAAGTCAACCTGCGTTCCCTGACAGATAGTAGTTTGCGGAATAGATGCGGTTGCTTTCGGGCGCAACGTATCATTCACCGTAATCGTGATGTTATTTGAAACAGCGGGAATCGGAGTGACACACTGATGGTCACCATATAATTCGCAGCGCACAATACTTCCATTGCTGAAAGAAGAAGATGCAAACGTATCCGCAGCGCCATATTGCGCCTGCGCATTATTCACGCGCCACAAATAGTTTGGAGCAATGCCTGCATTCAGTGCATCTGCGCTGAAAATAATTTCTTCACCCTGGCAAATCGTATCTTCCGTTGCTGTGATGCTCACGGAAACCGTATCATATTCAACCACTGTCATAAAAATCTTATCGCTCGTTGCCGGATTGTTTGTCGCGCAAAGAATATCAGAAGTAACTACCACCCACACGCTGTCATTGTTTGCGGTAGTGTAACTGTAATAATAGAGTGAGCTATTTTGAACGCTGTTTCCATTTACAAAGAATTGATAGTTGGGCGAGCCTCCATTTGTCACATTCGCGCTAAATGATACGCCAGTGCCTTCGCAGATATTATTTCCGCTTGGTGAAAGCGTTACACTCACAGGCAGGAAGTAAATAATATCCATTGTAACGGTGTTGCTCGTGTCTGTATCGGCAAGACGACATTGATAATCAGAAGTGAGAACACATTTTATTTCGTCATTGTCATCAAGAGAGTCGTTTGAGTAAGAATTTGAAGAGCCGTTTTGCACCAATGCGCCATTCAAAAACCACTGATAGTTCGGATTATTTCCGCCATAAGATACGCTGTATGCCGAAAGCGTGACAGGCGTACCATAACAAACATTATTCGTGCTTGGCGCGATTACCACATCGGGAAAAGCAGTGGCAAATGACGTAAGCGAAATCGTATTGCTTGCAACAGGACTGTTGCTCACACACACGGCATCAGAATAAAGATAGCAGTAAACAAAATTTCCGCTTCCAAGAACAGAACTGGTAAATGTTGTTCCTCCGGTTTGAGTTAAAACGTGATTCACATACCATGCGTATTGCGGGTTGCTGCCTTCATTTGCTACATTGGTTACTGAGAACGTAGCTTCCGTTCCATAGCAAAAATTATTTGTGTCAACTGCAATCGTAATAGAAGCTGATACGCTTTGTATTACATCCATCGTGATACTGTTACTAATAACATTATTCACTGTTACGCAGGTTTCATTTGAGTTCAATGTGCAATTAACAACGTCTCCGTCAGCTAAAGTTGTTGAGCCATAAGCGCTGTAAGCCTGATAGCCGTACCCCTGCGAAACAATAACACCATTCACCTTCCATGTATAATAGGGAGCGCTGCCGCCATTGACAGGCGTTGTGTTAAATACAACATAAGTTCCGCTGCAAATAGAGTCATCATCCACAACAATGCTTAAAGCGGGCGTCACATTGTCAATCACCGCGAGAGTGGTGATATGCACACTATCGCAGCCATAGCGGTTTGCATAAATATCCTCGTACACTCCGCTTTCGGTTTGATTTGCGCCACCGGCAAAATGCGAGAGACCATCGCAAATCGAAACATTGCTGTATGTGGTATCAATGCGCCTGATGGTAAATGTCTTTGAAATAATTTCCTGACAAACGGGATTATTGGTTTCATACACTTTCAAATTCACAGAGTAAGTGCCAATTTGATTAAAGGTGTATTGCACAACAGAATCAGGCGTGAAATCAATTACAGTATCATTGAAGAAATCCCATTCGCGCGTGAAGTCGGCAGAATTTACTCCGCTGTTTGAAGTTGTTTTGTCTTTGAACGTGATTTGCGTTCCTCGACAGGTGTCGCCAATCAATTCGATTTCACCGTTGCCATAAATCAGGCAGTTGAAATTGTCCACGTAAAATGAATCACGCGAATACACGCTCCAGCGTTCTTCGGCATCCTTCACGCGCACATAAATCCAGTGCGCACCAATTAACAGGCTGTTGGTTGGCGCGGAAAAATTCTTCACAACCGTATCGCCCGGAGTAATGCTGATAGCCGTTCCATTTCCAACTCCCGGGTCGCTGTCAATAAAATATTCAGCCGCAACAACAGGGTCATCTGCCGGATTATCAATGTAAAGCAACTTCTTGCTGAATACGCTCCACTGGTTGTCATTATCTTTCACACGAATATAAATCATGTGAATGCCAAGGCTCAACGAAGCGGTAGGGACTTGGAAATTGGCAAACACTGAATCACCCGCAGTAAGCGGAATTACTGTTGCATTACCAAATCCCGGGTCGGTATCCACGAAATATTCTGCTGCGATAATTTCAGAGGCTTCCGGGTATTGTATGTGAATCAATCGTTTGCTGAAGACGCTCCATCCGCCATCGGTACTTTTCACACGAACATACACGGTATGAATTCCTGTTGAAAGGGATGCGGTATTGATAGCGGGAGTTAATTCAATCGAATCGCCTGGCGTAATTGTAATCGGAGTTCCATTTCCAAATCCCGGGTCGGTATCGACAAAATATTCAGCCGCAGCAATCGGATAAAACGGTTGCTGAATGTGAATCGCTTTCTTGCTAAACACGCTCCACTTATTGTTCGCATCTTTCACGCGCACATAAAGCGTATGCATTCCGGGCGTGAGCGCGTTTGTCGGAAATGCGGGAGCTAATTCGATGCTATCGCCTGTGGTAATCGGGATGTTTGTCCCATTACCAAATCCCGGGTCAATGTCATAAAAATATTCTGCTTTCGTAATGGAATAAACCGGCTCTTTAATTTGAATTACTTTCTTGCTGAACACGCTCCATTTACCCTGCGCATCTTGTGAGCGGACATAAAGCGTATGCAAACCGGGTTGTAATCCGATGGTTGCAAATGAAAACACTGCGCTTACTGTATCTCCGGGTGAAATAGGCAACCCGATTGCATTGCCGAATCCCGGGTCAGTATTCCAAAAATATTCAATGCGCGAAATCTGCGCGGATGCCGAAAGGCAGACCGCCAAAATCCCGATAAGGATAAATAACCTTTTCATCGCTGAATGTTTTTGTATTCAGGATTGGTTATTAGTTGGTGGCTTTTCTTGCTTTGAGATTAATGTTGACGGGAGTGCCTTGCGGAACAGAACCGTTAATCACGTTCAGCACTTCCTGATGCGGAAATGCTTTTGGATATTTCCGGTTTTCCCAATTGTAGTTGCCACCGAAAAGCCCGATGTCGCTGCCGTCAGTGCCGGCATTATTGCCCGGTGAAGCATCTTGAATTTTATAGTTTTCAGCAATCGTGTAATTGTTATCCTGCACAAAGCTGAGGAACTGCGGGTCCTGATTCAAGAGGTTATTATTGCCGGAAACGCCATTTCCAATTAAATTGATAGCCGTCATTGTTCCACCGCCCGCATTGTAAATGATATTGTTATTGAATACGCAACTTGCGCATTGCTGATTGCTTATATCAACAATCGCAGCATTAATTATCCAGAAAATATTGTTTTCAAACAACACGTTGCTGGAGGCGTTAAATGGGAAATAGCCGCTGTCGCTTCTGATTACAAACACATTATTGCGGTACGTGAAAGCGCTGTTGTTGTAATTAAACACGTAGTAATAGTAACTGAGCATTTCAACGTAATTATTCTTCACCAGAATATTATTCAATGTGCTGCCATTGCCGTAGTTGTCAAACGTATATCCGCCCGATGACTGAAATACATTGCCTTCAATCACCCAATCGCTGGCAACGCAGTAATAAAATTGGATGTTTACCGAGCCGCTGTTAAAATAATTATTGTAGATGCCAATGTTATTTACCGTAGCCTGGTTGTTGGAAACAAACCCGATTTTAAAACCGGAAATAACAGTTCCCGAAGATCCTGTTGTTAATGAAATGCTGGTTAAGGAAGGCGTATTTTCATTTGTTACTTCGGGGTCAACACCGGCAGAACCAATAATAACAAGCTGCTTGTTTACGGTTATGCCGCCATAATCATAAGAACTGCCATACACAAAAATGGTATCGCCCGGATTTGCTGCGCCTATAGCAGCAACCATCGTTGCATGTTGGGCTGCCGAGCCGGGCGTATTATCCACCGTGATTTTTTCGGCAGAACAAATCATCAATCCATTCAGGATGATTGCAGAAAGAAGCATGAGCTTTTTCATGGAACGAGGGTTTTATTGTTTTATGAAGTAGAATGTAATATCCAAAATTTCAGGCATTCAGCAAAGCAGTTCGCAGAAATAGGTTTGTGCCGCCTAAAGTAGATGAGGCAATTTGTTTTGTAAACGAAATAGCAGGAAAAACTTTAGCCGCACGATTTCGTAAAGAAAATTACCAAACCATCTTCAGTGAAACGCAAACTATCCACTTCGGTAAAAACCACCGTTAAGGTTTCCCAAAGAATTACGCTTGTTAAATATGCCGTTGCAGGAACGCTGCTTATTACGCTATTGGGAGGAGCCGTCTTTCTTTACTTCAATCTTGCAAACAGTGAACATGCAGAGGCGGGCAACCGCCCCAAAGGAGGGGAGGAAGAACTACAGAATGCCCACCGGAGCCGTAGTTTAATTGACCTGTCGCAGTTGTCGCTTAATGAAATGGAACTGCTCTCCAACCGCGACTTTGTGCGCGACACGACAAAGAAAACGTATGCTTCAGTAAAATGGAACCTGAATAACTCGTTAAGTCATCTCACGCTTGAAGTAGCAAACAGCAAAAATGAATACTCCCTTGAAATATTCGACCAGAACGGATTCAGGGTGCTGTATTTCGTAAACCTTACGGACGAAAAATTTTTCGTGGACAAAATGGAACTGCTTCCTAATCATGAATACAGCTACTTGGTAAAAAACACGGCAAATGAGTTGTATGCCGGGAATTTGAAGTTCAATTAACAACCTGAGTCGGGTTAAGCAGCGTGAGAGGGGAAGTTGCTTTTCAAACTCGTTAAGATGCCTCTGATTAGTTTCCTGAATATCGTTTTTGATGGAGTGCTTTTAGAATGGAACAGGAAGCAATAGCCGCCATGATATTGAGCAAAAAGCCGCTGATGGAGCAATGCCGGGTGTGCTCAATCCGGCAATATTTTTCAACCCAATCATGGATTTACCTACTTCTGTCACCCCATTAAAAATTTTCAGGCGCTTGTTACGGCACTCCCTGACCACGATGGCATCAATGAAACAGATGCCGGAACATTCTCCTGCGCAACAAGGATTAAGAAACACGATGTAGGCAATCGCGTGACGATGGCAGTGTTTATTGAATGTGTTGCAGGATACTTTCCCGGAAAATCAGCTTTGAGATAAACGCAGGCATAATGCAGATAACAGTGTATGAAATTTCTGAACTTAACTCCGTGAAAAGCCACCAACAGCGTGATGGTTTCAGAGGCGCAAATACTCTATTTATAGAAAAATATGTTGCAATCATTCAAGGAGCAGTAAGATTATTTAGGAAAAAAAGAAAGCTGCCTGCGCCTTTCAGCTTGCAGACAGCTTTCCAACCCTAACCAAGAAAACGAAAACCCTATAGCTTCAAAAATTTTTCCACCCCCAATGCCTCTCCCCTTTTATTTTCAATGCTCACGAAATAGATTCCGCCCGGGTAGTCAGTTGTCAAAATCTCCACTTGTGTTTTTGGTCCTTCTATTTCATAAAGCGCCATTTCGCGCCCGTATAAATCATATACGCGCACCACAGCCTGCGCACCATTAGGTTTAAATTGCACAACCAGTTTCACCATATTGTTATTTTGGTTGTTTATTAAAGAATATCCAATTGTTGAAGGTTCAACTGCGTTGCCGCCTGCATTCAGCAGATTGATATTATCACCAGAAGCAGGTTCATACGCGAAGATGAGATTGGGCTGCACGTTTTGCACAAACCCTGAATCCTGCGTAAAAATGATGCGCGCCAAATCGATCGCGCTGCCTTGATTTTCACCGATGTTCGTTTGAAATACATAGGTTACAATTCCTTCAGGAAAAACAGAATCAGGAAAATTGATTTGCTCCAAATCATATTTCTGCTTAAAGGCGTTGAACGTGTTTTGGTTCAGGCTTTCAAGATTGAAATTCACTAACAGCAAATCATCAATTACAAACCATGCTTGCGCGTCATAAGCCTGATTTGGAAAGAGCGTGATTACCGGAAATTCCGTTTCAAAATCACCTGCAGAACGAATCGTTTCCTTTATCGCTTGCTTATCTTGTTCTGAACATTCTTGCTTGAAGTAAAGCACATTCATTTTATCGCTGTGGATTCCCCGATGAAAAATAAACTTCACACAATTCGTGTCTAACATGCCGCTCCACGGTTCGCTATTCATTTTTCTGAATGCAAAAACATCAGGCTGATAGTGCCAGTAATATTTATCACCGTTCACATACCAGTAAGTGTCGCCTTCTTCCTTTGCGGGAGCCATGCCGCACAGCAGGAAAAACAGTGGAACTGTCAGTATAATTGTTATGAAATTTTTTCGCTTCAAGTTGTCAGGGTTTATTGTCTCGTTTCGTAATCGTTTATCGCACTTTTATAAATTTCTCTTTGCTCACCAACACAGCACCGCTCATGCATCTCAGAAAATACATACCGGGCGTAAGGTCTTCCACACTCAAATTCAGATAGCCGCTTCCTGCCGGAAGATTCATTTGTAAAAGTGATTTTCCAGTAATGTCAAAAATTTCCATTTGGTAGCTTGGATAGGCGGCATCAAGCACGTAATGAATGTCAAGCATATTCGTGGCAAATGGCGTGATATTGAAACGTGAATTTGTTTCTCCCGCAATCGCTTTTGCAATTCCCACAGGCGTATCGCTTACCGCTTGTTCTGCGTTCACGCGTCCATAGCCCATCTCTATGCTATGACCGGGTTTGTTCGAATCGTAATTGTAATTATAGCTTCCACCCGTCTTGTCTGCTGAATTTTGCAAGCGCGTTTTCACCTCCTGCCAACTCAGGTTTAGATTTTTGCTCAGCACCAATGCTGCCGTTCCCGCGACAATCGGAGAAGCAGCCGATGTTTTTTGAAATGCGACATAATCACTCGGAGAATATCCGTTGCTGCCTGAAATATCCGTTGTAAAAATGCACACGCCAGGTGCGGCAATGTCAAGCAACGCGCCATAGTTTGTTCCCCATGAAGTGGAAGTTTCCCATGAATCGCCCGGAGTTTTCTTGCGGTCATCAGGCGTTGATGCCGAAACGCTGATTACTTCTTCATACGCAGCCGGATATTGCGGATGGTCAACATCGCTGTAATGGTCGTTGCCTTGTGAAGCAATCACCACAATTCCTTTCGCGCTACCGTTGCGTACTCTGCCGTTGGTCACCATGTTTTGAATTTCCGCTTCAATGGCAGGGCTTGGAAAGTAGGAACCGAAGCTGCAATTCACCACATCCACATCAAATCCCTCGCTCATTGCTTTCTGCATCGCAAGAATCACCGCTGATTCAGAGCCGTCAATCAAAAACGGAATCACTTTTGAATCATACGCCACACCGGCAGAGCCGATGCCATTGTTTGCTTTGCCCGCAATCACACCGCACACTGCCATGCCATGCGCTTGTGATGCATCAGTAAAATAAAAGTTAGATGAATTGTATTCCGCATTATTGATGCAATCCCACCCGGGAAGCATCTGCCCCTGCATATCGGGATGATTATAATCAAAGCCGTAAAAATCAATTACGCCAACTCGGATTCCCTGACCTGTAACGCCTAAATCCCATGCGCCAGAAATATGCGCGTCCGCATGATGCTCGCCCTGTATGCTTGCACACGAAACCTGCTGTCCGCTGTTTGCAATATGCCACGCTAAATCAATGTAAGTATCATCAGACGATTGCGGCTCAAATAAATTCACGCGATTGGGATGCGCAAACCGTACAAGATTTTTTTCCTGCTGCACGATTGTTGAAGCAACCGTGAGGCTGTTATCACTTACTGTAAAATTTTTAGAGCGAAAAATCGAAACGCTTCGATTCGACTTTGAAGCGTCATGCAACAACTCTAAATTGTACTTATCCGCGAATCGCTCAACCTCAGAGCGTGAAGGCGCAATTCTGAAACCAACCAGCACCTGATCATCAATAAATAACTTATGGCTGCTTTGCAGTGAACCGGGTTCAGTTACTTCGTTAATACTCAGGAGTTTTGCAGGCAACGTCTTTCTACGCAACAAGCTTGTATCAATATCCATGCGCACGACAAACTTCTGCGGCTGAATGGCAATGTTCCATTGTGCCACAACCGTATCCTGCGCTGCTAAAAAATTTGAAAATAAAATTCCGATGATGAAGACACACAGTCTTCCGACACTTCTTCCACACGCCATACCACACATAGTTTTTCAAACGCCACAAAATCAATCACATCATCAACTAACAAGAGAGGGAATGGGTGCTTTTACGGAAAGCGAAAGGAATTTGTTTTAGGAAAAATCAGTGTGGGTTATAAATCGCTTCTGCCAACTTGTAAACGGTTTGTTTATCAAGCGGCATTTTTTTTCTCTTTTCTGAGAGATAAAGTTCCATCTGGTCGGTGGAGTGCTTATGCCCTATTTTATTGGATGCGCCAAACGGACTAATGGATTCAATTTCAGGTCCGTTCTTTGAAAACTTTACAAGTTGAATGTAGGATTCGCCTACCCAAAGTTTCATTAATCCGTCTTTGTATGGCTTGGAATAAGCTGCTTTCAACGCATCGGGACATCCGCCCACCGGAAGTTCCTTGTCACCGCGCACAAGAAACTGCACTTGTCCAAGCGGAACATCAATCGTTCCGAATTTTTGCATTAAAAATTCTTTTGCCTTGCGAATACACTTTACAAACATCTCTTCACGCGCAACTGCATCAATATCATACGTATGAAAGCGTTTAAACGCATACTCAAAAGAGTTGTAAAATGTGTAAAGAAAAATTGTGCAGTCGGTGTTCTCAAGCGTTGCCTGGCGATTCCAAGTTCGAATATTTTCCAGCGCATCTGCGATGTCAGGATATTTCTTGGGATCAATTTTGAAAATATCGTTCAGATTTATGCCATTGGCGAAGATGAGACTGTCGGGCATCTGCGCGTCATATTTAATGCGGAGGAAATCATTCCATGTGACGCCTTTAAATTCATAATCTTTCATTAATTCCAAAAAGCGCTCACTCCTGTTTGTTTTCAGCAGGTTGTAACCCATGGCGGGTTCATAATTCTCCATCATCACATCCGAATATTCACAAGTCGCTTCAAAAGGAGAATTGTTTACATTGAACACATAGCCACATTCAGGATTCAGCACTTGAGGCAGCGCACTTTCGGGATAATACTCTGTCCATAAAGTTGCGGATGTATCCCCAGGCACCACGCGCCTCCAGTTGTAATTTGGATTGCGTTTTGGAACAAGCCCGTTGCACAATGCATAAATAGTATCATATCGGTCGGCATACACAACCGTCATCTTTGCCATGCCCTGCATATCAAGCGTTTTTCTGAACTCTGAGTAATTCTTCGTCTTATTCATGTGAAACCACTGCTCGGGGGCGTGAATCACTTCGTTTGCGGCAAGTTTCACGGAAAACACGCCTTGCTTTGTTTTAAGAGTAGCTCCATATTTGCTCCACCATACTTTCTTCTTCACAGAAAGTTTGAGGGGGAATTTCTTGAACAACTTCACCGTGAGCTTTGCCTTGCGCTCTTCCAAATCAAACCACTCGCCATCAAATTTGTACTTGTTCTTTTCCGTGGGGTGCATGGTGAGTTGAAACACATCAATTGGGTCAAAGACGTTCACCGTGTGCGCCCATCCGAGGTATTCATTCGTGCCGTGCAAAATGGAAACGCTACCGTGAAATAATCCACCTACAATATTCCAGCCTTCTTCGCTGCACAGGTGCGCTTCATACCACGACAACGGACCTTCAATAGGCTGGTGTGAATTGATGTTTAGATATGTATTTCCGTCTTGTGTGCTGTTTGAATTGAAGGCAAAAGCATTAGAGCCTATCCCTCGAAACCGTTCGTCAGCATCAAGAATTTCCCCGCTTAATACTTTTTGCAACACGCTGCCCACATCGCTCATCAGCGACATCGCAAATACATATCCTTTCGCCATATCTTTTGCCGTGATAGGAAACGCTTTTTTCACCAATACCTCCCTCGGATGCTCCTTTGCATACTTATTCGCGCCTTGCGCATAAGCATCCATGATTCTTTTAAACTCAGGCGAAAAGGAAGTTTCATATTTCGCCTCCACCACATCGCTGATGCGCAACAAGTGATTCACATAATCAATGATTGCGCCCTCCTTACCGGAATGCCTGCCCATCATGGCTTTGCCTGCAAGCAACCCCCATTGCATAGTTTCAAAATCATCTTCGGCAGTAGCCCATGCAAGCCCGTAAGCTACTTCGGCATCGGTCTTTGCAAAAATGTGCGGCACACCAAATGAATCGCGCACGATGTCAATTTTTGAGGGGTCAATAGTTTGCGCTAAAAGAGTACTGCTTGTCAAGAGTAGCAGCATGAAAGCAGGCTGTAATTTTCTATTAAGGAAATTAGCCAATGTGACGATATGCCAATGAGCCAATGTAAATAAGATTTTAAGGGTAAATGAGGATAGAAAAGAAAAGGTAGTTTTTATTCAATCGGCACATCTGCTAATTGACAAATCAGCGCGTTAAATCTTCTCAAGAAACACCGCTTTTTCGCCCTGCTCCACAATCAATCCTTTGATATGCTTGTCGCGGAAGTCAATCGTGATTTTAAGGTTACGGTCTTTATTAGTGAAGCTGTTTTTTCCGGTGCGTTTTAACTCAATCTTGTCAGGTATGAGAATATCTTCCAGCACAAGGATTTCATCAAGCCACTTCAGGTTGAGCGAATTTCCGTTTTTGCCTTTGTAACTACCTTCCAGCGAGACCAAATCCTCGGTTGCGCACATATTATTCTCACATTCCTGCAAAAGAGCAAGTTTGGAAATAGCGTGAGGCCAATAGATTCCGTTTTCCTTTTTGCCAAGCCTTACAATAATCGTATTGTCATTGGGATTCACATACACAACCTGCCCGCGAAAGCCGCCAGCAAAAAAATCATTTTCACAATAGCCGATTTCACGCGGATAAGTGTCGAGCCACCAGCAGTAAGAATATCTGCGCGAGCGTCCGTTCGTAGTGTCGGCTTGTCTTGATGCAAGCACCCATTCTTCAGGTATCAATTGCTTGCCGTTCCAGTTGCCATTGTTCAAATAAAGCCTTCCGAGTTTGGCAAGGTCAACTGCCGATGCGGATAATCCTCCGAACATTTTTGCAGTGCCGTTATCATTATCCAAAGCAAACTTTGCATCATATTCCATCCCGAGCGGCTCCCATAATTTCTCCTCAAGATATTCCGGCACCGTTATTCCGACAGCTTTTTCAAGACACATGCCCAACACTTGCGTGGCTATGGATGAATATGCAAACTTGGTTCCCGGATCATACTTTTGTCCAATGTGCTCCACAAGGCTTGCCTGGTTTTTGGTATAATAAAGATTCAAAAGTTTGCCGAGGGTTTTATAATCTGAAAAAGACAAGCCTGCCGTCATTTGCAGAAGGTGGTTCAAAGTGAGTTTATCGCGACCTTTATCTTTGTAGTAAGGCAGAAAATCAGAAACAGGCTGGTCAATACTCTGGATATGTCCTTCCGCTATTGCAATGCCCACTAACGCGCTCACAACTGCTTTTGTCACGGAAAAAACCTGTGAGATTTTTTCACGCGAATAGCCATCAAAATATTTTTCATATAAAATGCTGTCATTGCGGATAACCAAAAATGCAGTTGTGCCGTTTTTCTCCAAAAAATGCTCTACGCTCGTGTTCTCATCCACTTTCCTGCTGTTTGCCCAAAAAATAACGGGCGGCAACGTCTGATTTTCACCTTTCTGAAAACTGAATGAATTTCCCGACTTATGAATAGCCTTAGTGGAAAAAATATTTACATCCGTAATATCCGGAATCGTGTACTTGAAAATTCCGGCTGTTGAACTGCATCCACTTACAAATAAAGAAACTGCAAAGGCTGCAAAGAGGATAGTTTTATTCAAATTCATTCTGTAAATCTTGTGGGAATTAGCAAGATAACAGATAGAGTTGATAAAAGTCAAGAAAGTTGCACGGGGCTAAAAAAATAATTTTTCTGTCAGAAATTGGGCTAAAAAAACCTTTTTTTGATTGCTTCCGCCATTTTATTTGCGGCAGGCGGGTAAAAGCGAAACCACATCTCCGGTTCTATCAGTTCAATTTCAGAAACTGCCGATTGCCCGTCATTGCCAGTAATCACATCCACTCTGCCATATACAGGGAGCGGATGGCAAGCAGCCATTGCCTTTTCAACAAATTCAACTTCATCATCAGCGGGCGCGTAAGGACGCACCGTTCCGCCATGGTCGTCCTGCACTCTGAAATCTCCGGCTTTTGGGGTTTTTAAAACCGCATGGGTAAACTTTCCGTCAATCAGCATAAAAGCCCGCTCGCCAGTTTTCACTACATCCTGCTGAAATGGTTGCAGGAGCATCGCCTCTTTTGAAACAAGAGATTGAAAAATATTTTCGAATTGCTGATAATTCTCAAAATTCAGCTTGTACGTGTGTCTGGCGCTGCCCGAAATTGCCGGTTTTATCACGGCATCCTTCCACCCTGTTTCTGATAAGATTTTTTCCAGCGTTGTTTCGGTTCCCGCTTTTACGAAATGGGTTGGCGTGATATTGATTCCCTTTTTCTCCAAATCCTGCAAGTAATGCTTGTCAATATTCCAATAAATAAGGGATGCCGGATTTATCAACTTCGTCAAATTCGTCACCCGTTTGAGCCAGGCTGAAAACTCTGCAAATCTGTCGAAGTAATCCCACGTGGTTCTGAACAGGACATATCGGGTTGTTGACCAGTCGAAATCCGGTGTTGCCCAGTCAAGACGCGATGTTCTCAACCCTGCGTTTTCCAAAGCATCCTGCACAAATTTATCTTCCTGCAACACATTCCGAACATAGTCCGTGAGTTGTTTCGGTTTTTCATAGCGCGATTCAGTAAGAAGTACAATGTCGTAATTGCTCATCCGGCTTTTTGCTCAATTAATTTTCTCAGGAATTGCCGTAAAATTATCCCATGTTTAGTCGCTTTATACTGACGACCTATAAGATAGAGCAGAAGGTATTTGTAAATTCGCAAATTCCAATCATGCGAATTTTCTTTCCTATCCTCTTTCTTCTCCTCAGCTTTTCAACAACGTGCCAAGAGTATTTCCTTTTCATCGGCACTTATTCAGGCACCGGAAGCAAAGGAATTTACGTGTATAAGTTTGACGACTCAACAGGCAAATTAACTTGGGTAAACAATACCGATAAAAGCGTGGTTAGCCCGTCTTTTTTGACAATCGCTCCAACAGGAAAATTTGTTTACGCATGTACTGAAGCAAGAATTAAAAACGCAGGAAGCGTGAGCGCCTTTGCGTTTAACAAAAAATCAGGGAGTTTGAAGTTTATCAATAAACAACCGAGCGGAGGAGATAATCCTGTTTATCTCTCTGTGAACCACAACAACACTTGGTTGGTAAATGCCAACTATTTTGGAGGCAATTTATCCGCGTTTCCAATCAATGCTGACGGAAGCCTGCAACCTTTCTCGCAACTCATTCAGCATACGGGGAAAAGTATAAATCCCGAACGTCAGGAAGCTGCGCATGTGCATTCAACTGTTTTCTCTCCCGCGCAGGATTACTTGCTTGTTCCTGACCTTGGCATAGATAAAATCATGATTTACCGTTTTGACGAAACTCAGCAAAGTCCGTTGACGACAACGCAGCCTGCATTTACCAATACAACATCCGGCAGCGGTCCGCGGCATCTTGCATTTCATCCCAACGGGAGATTTGCTTACTTGATTGAAGAATTAAGCGGAACAGTTTCAGTGTACAATTATCATAAAGGAACGCTTGATTCAACCCAGCGCATCTCAACTCATACCGATGATGCAAGCGGTCCGTTTGGCAGTGCTGACATTCACCTCTCGCCCGATGGCAGATTCTTATATGTCTCCAACCGTGGAAAGGAAAACAACATCACACTATTTTCAATTGATGACTTGACCGGGAAATTAAATTTGGTCGGGTACGAATCAACCCGTGGCGAAGTGCCGCGCAATTTCACGATTTCACCATCAGGGAATTTCCTATTAGTGGCGAATGAAAAAACAGGCAATGTCATTGTCTTTAAGAGGAATAAAAAAAACGGCAAATTGGAATACGCAGGAATTGAGATTAGTATTCCTCAACCTTCCTGTTTGCAGTTTTTGAAAAATTGATTGGAATAACAAATGAAAAAAATAAAACTGCTCACTACATTTGTGCTTTTACTTTCCTGCCTTCAATCAGGTGATGCGCAAACATGGGTTGATTCATTGGATGCTTACGCACGTGAAGTTTATTTACCTGCTGCAAAATATCGCTGGTCGTGGCAGAATGCTTCCCTGCTCAGTGTGATGGTGAAACAATATGACAAGAGCGCTCCTTCAGAACAGAAAATTTACTTCGACTATGTAAAGCAAGCAATGGATAAAACCTACGGGAAGGCGAATGGGAAATCACCCAATGCCGTTGCTTCAGGACTCGGAATGGCTTTTCTCTATCGAGTAACTGGTGATGAGAAATATAAGCTGAAGTGCGATAAAATATTCAACGAATACCTTCAAACAAGACGAACTGCAGAAGGCGCGGTTTCTCATTTATCCTTCACACTGCAGTTATGGGACGACACCGTTTTTATGATTGGAGAATTTCTGTTGGGCATGTATCGCGCAACCGGTGATGAAAAATATCTTGACGAATTAGCGACTCAAATAAAATTGCACCGCGACAAACTGCTGGATGAAGAATGGGGGTTATGGTATCATGGGTGGGACAGCGATGCTAAATCACGCTGCACTTTTTGCGGGCAGTGGAATTGGCCCGATAAAACAACAGGCAAAAGTCCTGAGCTATGGGGACGCGGCAACGGATGGGTGATTGTCTCCCTGTCAGATGCGCTCAGAGAAATTCCAAAAGATAATATTCATTGGAACGAATTCGCGGGATACCTAAAAGAAATGGTGCAGCGATTGCCCGAATTGCAGGATAAGAAAACGGGACATTGGTATCAATTGCCCGTGAGAAACAATGACCCTGAAAATTATATTGAAAGTTCTTGCACTGCCATGTTCGCGTATGGCATCAACTCCGCGCTTGACTTAGGAATCGTAACCGGCAATGATTTCAACACAAGCGCTGACCTTGCATATCAGGGTTTGAGGAAATACAGCATGCGCCAATCGGGAAATTATGTCACCACGATGAACGTCTGTAAAGGAACCTGCATCGGCAATAAGAATTATTACTTCAATCGGAAAACAAAAAGAGAAAAACCATCGGGCATTGCGATGTTCCTCAATTTTGGATTAAGCTACAAGCCATGAAATTATCTCTGGCAATTTCAATCCTTATAGCTTCTTAATCACTTGTAGTACCCGCTCAAGCATCACGTCATCAAAATCAAGGTGGGTAACAAAACGCACGGTTTGAGGTTTCATAGTAAAAGCGTGAATGCCGTGTGTTGTCAACTTGCGAATGAATGCCTCGCCTTCATATTTAGCGTTGAGTTGAAAAATGACAATGTTCGTTTCAACAGGCACAACGCTTTCAACAAATGAGGCGGCTTGCAGGGCGCTTCCAAGCGTCTTTGCGCGTTGATGGTCTTCTTTTAATCGTTGCACATGATGGTCAAGCGCGTAGATTCCGGCAGCAGCGAGATAACCTGCCTGCCGCATTCCACCGCCAAAGACTTTGCGTACACGTCTTGCTTTATGAATGTTTTCTTTTGTGCTTAACAAAAGCGAGCCGACAGGTGCGCCCAATCCTTTTGAAAGACAAATGGAAATGGTGTCGAACAACTTTCCATAATCTTTCGGAGATTGTTTTGTTTCAGCAAGCGCATTGAAAAGTCGCGCTCCATCTAAGTGTAATGACAAACCAGGAGTCTTACACGCTTTCTGTATCTTTTTTATCTCGTTGAAATCATAACATGCACCACCACCTTTGTTCACCGTATTTTCAAGCGCAACTACTTTAGTGATGGCATTATGCTCATCATCGGGGTTGATGTTATCAAGCACATCTTGCGCGGTTATTCTGCCCCTGTCGCCATGAATAGTTCGCGTAGAAACGGATGAGTTGAATGCCATGCCCGCGCTTTCATAATAGTAGAGATGCGACATGCCGGAGCATATTACTTCGCACATCGGAGCAGTGAGCACGTTGATAGCAATTTGATTTGTCATCGTGCCCGAAGGACAAAAGAGCGCGGCTTCCATCCCTAACAATGCGGCTGTTTTCTGTTCGAGTTTATTCACTGTGGGGTCTTCACCAAACACATCATCACCCACCTGAGCAGTCATCATTGCATCAAGCATTCCCGATGTGGGGCGGGTAACGGTATCGCTGCGGAGGTCAATGAACTGTTTAGCGCCCATAGGAAATCTGTTGCATGAATTCCATGAAAAGCTCCGGCTTCAGCACGATTGGAAACAGAAAACCAAACACCGCTCCATAGAAGTGCGCATTGTGACCTACATTATCATTTGCGTTTCTCGCCATGTACATCGAGTAGAGTAAATACAGAATTCCAAAGATGAAACCGGGAATGCCAATAGGAAAAAAGATGATGCCTATTTTATTCAGCGGTTGAAACAAGATGCTTGCAAATACTACTGCGGAAACCGCGCCCGAAGCGCCCAGACTTGCATAGCCCTGATTATCTTGATGCTTAAAGTACGAATACACCTCTGATAAACTGATGGCAATTGTGTAGAGAAGAATGTAAAGTGTCGCGCCTGCATTATCAAACACGCGCATGAAATAAGCTTCTGTTGTTTTCCCAAAAAGGAAAAGCACATACATGTTAAAGAACAGGTGCATCCAGTCGCTGTGCAGAAAACCGGAAGAGAGAAACCGGAACCAATCTTTTTTTCGCTTGATGATGTAAGGAGAAAAAATCAGTTGCTGCTTGATATTCTGGTTGTTGAATGCGGCAATGGATGTGATACATGTAAGAACTATAATGAGTATCGTAATGCTCATAATTCAGGCGTGGTGATAGGGTTCGTTCTTGAGAATCGTGAAAGCGCGATAAAGCTGTTCGGCAAACAGCAAACGCACTATTTGATGCGAAAAAGTCATTTCCGAAAGCGAAACTACTGTATTGGCGCGTTTGCGGAGCGCGTCATCAAATCCATACGCCCCCCCGATAAGGAACACCACTTTTTTCTTTCCGCTCACAAGCAGGTTATTAATCAATCCTGAAAATTTTTCAGAAGAATACGCTTTGCCGCGCTCGTCTAAAATAACAAGATAATCCTTGTCGTCAAGCTTACTGAGGAAGAGCTTGCATTCAGCTTCTTTTATTGCCTGTGCCGCTTTGCCTTTTCCGGTTTCGTTAAAAACCTTTTCCTCAAAAGCAACATAGCGACTGATACGCGCGGCAAACAGCGCCATGCCCTCGCGGATGTACGGTTCATTTTTTCCTAATAACCACAACTCGAATTTCATTTTGCCTGGATTTGTTGTTAGCACTGGGGCTGTTCAAAAAGTCACCAATATTAGCTTCACGCAAAGACGCCAAGAACGCAAAGAGTTAAATTTCAATAATCTATACTTGGCGAACTTTGCGCCTTTGCGTGAGATTTTTACTTTTAAGACAGTCCCTACTGCTTCTTAAATTCATTACATTTGCGACCTCAAAATACATTCATTATGCGCAATTCAAACAGAAAAATTTTTGCAGCATTATTTCTTCTCCCTGTATTTTGCTTTTTGTTTTCCTGCAAAGACGAATCAGAAGCTAAAAAACAACTGCTCGCTAAAAAATGGACTTATCAGGAATTTCGCATGAATGATGAAGTGATGACAGGCGCACAGATGGGAAATCCATCAATGGAGTTTTTAGCAGACGGCACTTACAAAGCGCAATTTGGTCCCCGCATGGAAGAAGGCGTATGGCGCATTGAAAAAGATGAATTAGTTACAAAGGCAAAAGGCGACAATAAAGAAAATCGCTTGCTTATTAAAGAGCTTACCGAACAAAAGGCAGTATTCTATAACGAAGTGGACAGTACGATAGCCACCGTTACGCTTGTCCCTTCTGCCGAATAATTTTTATCAATGGACATTACCTTAATTGGCGGCATTATTCTTCTCGGACTTTTAATTATCATGGTGGAGATTTTTTTTCTACCCGGAACAACCTTGTTTGGAGTTGTGGGAGGAATAATTCTTGTTGGCAGTATTTATCTCGCATTTTCAGAACACGGAGCAAAAACAGGCAGCATCATCCTGGGAATTACAACGGTTGCCTGTTGCATCCTCCTTTATGCAGGGTTTAAAACATACAGCTCCGGTAAAATGGCATTGAAAGATGTGATGGGAAAAACGGAACCTGATTCTCTGCTGGTAAATGTTGGCGATGAAGGCTTTACAACCAGTTATCTGCGACCAAATGGTAAAGCCTCCATCAAAGACAACAAAGTAGAGGTGTATTCGCTCGGAGAATATATTGAAAGTAATAAGGCGATTATAGTTGTAAAGATTGCCGAAAACAAGATATTTGTGAAAACTAAAAATGAAAACTTATGGGACCAACATTTATTGTCATCTTATCGGTAGCGGTTTTTGTAGGAATATTTATTTTCCTTTACTTCATTCCGCTTGGACTTTGGTTTACCGCCTGGGCATCGGGCGTGCGGGTGAGCCTTATCCAATTGATTGTGATGCGCATCCGCAAAGTTCCGCCAAGTCTCATTGTGCAAAATCTAATCACTGCTACGAAAGCAGGTTTAACCATCACCTCCAATGATTTGGAAACCCACTACCTTGCCGGTGGTAATGTAGGTGCGGTTGTGAATGCAATCATCTCAGCCGACAAGGCAAACCTTCCTTTGGATTTTAAGTTGGCTACAGCCATCAACCTTGCAGGAAGAGAAGTGTTGGAAGCCGTGCAGATGTCAGTGAATCCAAAAGTGCTTGACACACCTCCTGTTTCCGCAGTTGCAAAAAATGGAATTCAATTGGTGGTGAAAGCGCGCGTTACTGTGCGCACCAACATTAAACAATTAGTTGGGGGTGCAGGCGAAGAAACAATTTTAGCGAGAATTGGCGAAGGTATCGTAACTACCGTTGGTTCCGCGCACGACCATAAAACCGTGTTGGAAAATCCCGACCAGATTTCAAAAACCGTATTGGCAAAAGGATTGGATGCCGGAACTGCCTTTGAGATTCTCTCCATTGACATTGCAGATATTGATGTAGGTGAAAATATCGGGGCGAAACTTCAAACCGAGCAGGCAAGCGCTGACTTGAAAGTAGCACAAGCAAAAGCGGAAGAAAGAAGGGCAATGGCTGTTGCTTTGGAACAGGAAATGAAAGCTAAAGCGCAGGAAGCAAGGGCAAAAGTTATTGAGGCGGAAGCAGAAATTCCCAAGGCGATGGCAGAAGCCTTCCGCAGTGGCAACATGGGCATCATGGACTACTACAAGATGAAAAACGTGCAGGCTGATACCGACATGAGAGAGTCATTCTCCAAGCCGGGACAAGGCGGAAAGAAAGACGAACCGAAAGCGTAAAGGCTTCGTTTATTTCACCGCGAAAGATTATTAAATTTGCCGTCCCTTCGGGGAATTGCAAAAGTTAAATCAAGGTCCCGTAGCTTAACTGGATAGAGTATCTGGCTACGGACCAGAAGGTTGGGGGTTCGAATCCCTCCGGGATCACTTGGTAAAAAAGGGTTTCAAACGATTGAAGTTTGAAACCCTTTTTTATTGCGAAATGAGCAGAACACTCCGGTTACGACCAGAGAGGTTTGGGGTTCGAATCGGAGTCACTAAAATTCCTGCTAAAGCGTTGTAATCAATGTTTTGTCAGGAATTTTTGTATTGTGGTAGCGTGTCCGGTTGGAGGACTTCTCTATTTTCTGAACAGAGAATCCCATAAGTTGTTGCCGCAGCACATTGAAAATTTTCAAGCGCATAATGTTGCCTTCGATTACATGATTTACTGTAATAATAGTTTGAATAGGAATATGCGTTTAGGCTGTCACAAATCCAGTTAACAACAAGAAAGAATAGCACTTCTCATATGACTATATATCTACTCCAAGCTCACAAACTGAGAGGAAACAACTACACAGACACAGCATATTCCCTTAACGCTTCATTCAGCGAAGTCTTTATGTCGGTTGATTTTTTGCGCTTGCCGATGATGATAGCACAGGGCACGTTATATGTTCCGGCAGGAAATTCTTTCGGGATGCTGCCGGGAATTACCACGCTGCGCTCCGGGATTTCCATTTTATATTCTTTAGGCTCTTTGCCCGACACATCAATAATTTTAGTGGATGCCGTGAGTACGACATTCGCCCCAAGTACTGCTTCACGTCTCACACGTACGCCCTCCACCACAATGCAGCGCGAGCCGATGAAACAGTTATCTTCAATAATCACAGGCGCAGCCTGCGGGGGCTCAAGCACTCCGCCAATCCCTACCCCACCGCTCAGGTGCACGTTCCTGCCAATTTGCGCGCACGAGCCAACGGTAGCCCACGTATCCACCATCGTGTTTTGGTCAACATACGCCCCGATGTTTATATAGGAAGGCATCATGATAACGCCACGCGCAACAAACGAACCGTAGCGCGCGATTGCATGAGGCGCCACACGCACGCCCAACTCTTTGTAGTTGCGCTTCAGTTTTATCTTATCATGAAATTCAAACGGACCGATTTCCATCACGGTCATTTCAGAAATAGGGAAATAAAGGATGATGGCTTTTTTCACCCACTCGTTCACTTTCCAGTCATCACCTTCAGGCTCGGCAACGCGCAACTCACCGCGGTCAAGCAGGTCAACGGTTTCGCGGATGGCGTGCTGCACATCTTTGAAGGTGAGTAATTTTCTGTCGTCCCAGGCGTTCTCAACCAACTTTTTGTATTCTGATAACTTCATTTGCTCCATTAACTTTGCTCAAAACTCTCAAAATGAATTCAATAAAGAAAATCGGGCTATTCACATCAATCTGCATGCTCGCGCTTTTTGTAATCAGCGGTTGTGGAAAAGGGGAAACAAAAATCCAGACGTGGCATGATGAAAAACAATCCATCTTGAAAGAAGAATACTTCGTGACGCGAAAGGAACCGGAAATCAGAGAAGGCGTGTACAAACAGTTTTATCCCACGGGAAAACTATTGGAAGAGAAAAGCTATGCGAACGGAAACTTAGAAGGCAAGCACATTATCTATGCGGAAGACGGCAGCAAAAAAGAAGAAGCCGACTATATCAGTAACAAGATGAACGGGGTACGCTTTCTCTACTATCCCAATGGTAAAGCGGAGATTGAAGAAACCTATGTGATTGGTGAGTTTGAAGGTCCTTACAAGAATTATTTTGAAAGCGGAACGCTGAAGCAGGAAGGGCAATATGTTAAAGGCGCGATGGGCGGATTGTGGAAATTTTATTTTGAAAGCGGCAGGGTGAAAGAAGAAGTGGAATATAAAGACAACGTGGAGAATGGCGTCTACAAGGCATTTTATGAAAACGGACAAGCCGAATCAGAAGGCGCGTGGAAAAATGGGCAGAAGGAAGGCGCGTGGAAATATTATTATGACGATGGCACGCTGATGTCAGAAGGTAAATATGAAAACGGCTATGAGAAGGCTTACGAGAAACGATACAGCAATGATGGAAAGCCTACTCAGGAAGTATTTTATAAAAACGGAATGCCGGAGAAGGTGGTGAATTTGTAATTACTTCCACTTAATCGAGCATCCTATCGCGTTTGTTTCTTTTTCTAAAACATCTTTTCCGCTCCGCACCGCTTCAAGCGCATCCTTCAAATACTGTTTGGTTATTTCCCGTGGCTCCTTGTAATTGGCATTATCATCAATTAAGCCGTGATACACTAAGCGCTTCTGGCGGTTAAAGACAAAAACTTCAGGTGTGCGCTCTGCTGCAAAAGTTTTTGCAACCTCTTGTGATTCATCATACAGATATTTTCCATCGAGGTTGAGATGCTTGCCCATCGTTTTCATATTTTCAAAGGAGTCTTCGGGATATTTCACCACATCATTTGAACTGATTGCATAGAAGCCTACATTCCTATTTTCATATTCTGCAACCAGCACGCTGATTCTTTCCATATATGCCCGCGCATAAGGGCAATGATTGCAAGTGAAGATGATAACGATGGCAGCCTGTTCTGCATAATCATTTGTCGTGTGCATCTTTTCATCAGTACCCTTGAGCGTAAATTCGGGAAGAAGGTCGTTGATTTGCATACCTGAATTTTTGTGTGAAAATAACGAATGTCTTATCTCTCTGCTGATATACTTATTCTTGGAGCCGGTCCTGCGGGAATCACTACTGCAATGTTCCTTGCAAAAGCGGGCATTCAACCGCTTGTGGTTGACAAAGCAGTTTTTCCGCGTGATAAAGTCTGCGGTGATGCATTGAGTGGAAAAGTGGTGGACGTGCTAAAAAAATTAGATGAGCGCATTCTGCATCAACTCGAATTGGAGCCGATGCAAGTCGGTTCTTATGGAGTTACGTTCATCGCTCCGAATCTGAAAACACTTCGCGTTCCGTTCAGAGCTAAAAACGAACAAAGCAAAACTGCTCCAGGGTTCATTGCAAAACGAATTGATTTTGATGATTTTCTTGTGCGGTTTGCAAAAGAGCAATACAACATTGAAGTAAAAGAAGAAACAGAACTCACTGAATTTGAATACCGAGATAATCATTGGCATTGCTCCGACAAAAAGAAATCACTTACGATAAAAGCAAAACTGGTGCTGGTTGCTGACGGAGCGCAGTCTGTCTTTGCGCGTCATGTTGCGGGAATTGAAGTGGAGCCGGAGCATTATTGCGCAGGTATCCGCGCTTATTACACTGGAGTGAAAAACATGGATAAGGAAAACTTCATTGAGTTGTTTTTTCTTGATGAGTTGCTGCCGGGTTATCTCTGGATTTTTCCATTGCCAAATAATCAGGCGAATGTCGGACTTGGAGTGCGCAGCGATAAAATCAGCAAAAGGAAAATGAACCTGAAAGAACTGTTGCCAGCGGTTATCAATCAATATCCGCAATTGAAAGAGCGCTTTGCAGATGCAAAATTGGAAGGAACAATAAAAGGTTTCGGATTGCCGCTCGGTTCGAAAAAAAGAAAAATTTCAGGTGATGGTTATTTGCTTACAGGCGATGCGGCTTCATTGATTGACCCGTTCACAGGCGAAGGAATCGGCAATGCAATGTTCAGCGGCATGTTTGCAGCGCAACAAGCTGTTGCATGTTTGAAACAAAATGATTTCTCTGTAAAATTTATTACTGATTACGACAAGAAAGTTTACACACGTCTCTGGCGTGAATTATCATTGAGCAGGCGGATGCAGCAAATGGTTACAGTTCCCTGGCTTTTCAATTTCATAGTGAATAAAGCAACTTCCAACAAGGCGTTGCAGGAAACTATCTCGTGCATGTTTACCGACCTTGACTTGCGGAAGAAACTAAGACAGCCGAAGTTTTATTTTGATTTGTTATTTCGCTGAACAAGTCAGATGGAACCAGATTTTCCCGAAATCCACATATGGGCTGGTGTAACTTTGAAATGCTGTTTGTTAATATCATCCCGCATCCTTAGTTTTGTTATTTAGAAAAGGTCTAAATAGTGAATATCGTAATTGCCGACAGAGATTTTTTGATTAAGACAGGTTTGAAATGCCTGCTCTCGAAGAAATCGGGCATTGAATTAACTGCCACTGCAACTTGCTATGCCGAACTGAAAGATATTCTGCGACTGCATCATCCCGATGTGCTTATTATGGATTTTGATCAGGAAGGCGCATTCTCGCTTGATGACCTTGCTTTGATTACCCGCAAGCATCCCGGCCTTAAAATCTTAGTGATTTCAAATAACGGTCACAAACATGATATTCTTACAGCGCTTGAGCTTGGCGTTACCAGCTATCTGCTGAAAGAGTGCGCTGAGGATGAAATTTTTGATGCAATCTATTCAACGGCAAAAGGCGAGAAATTCTTCTGCGCCAAGATTGTAGAAAACATATTGGGCAAGCATCCACAAGAATCATGCGATGGACTGTTTCTTACCGAGCGCGAATTGGAAATCGTGAAATTGGTAGCGCAGGGATATACCACCGCTAAGATTGCAGACATGCTTTGCCGCAGCATACACACCATTAACACACACCGTAAAAATATCCTCAATAAATTAGGATTGAACAATCCTTCTGAACTTGTACTCTATGCCGTAAGGCGTGGATTGGTAGCCGCTTAAAAGCAAATCCCAAATTTCAATTTTCAAATTCAAAAGACGGGAGTTATCCGTTGTTTTGCGCTTTTGTATTTGTTTGAGATATGAAATTTGTCTGCTTGGAATTTACTTGGGCTTATACATTTCCTCCATTTGCTTTTGGAATTGCTCCATCTGCTCAGGCGTCATGTTTTGCATGTTCTTCATTAACTCATTCACATCAAGTCCTGCGGGCATCGAGGTGGCAGCGACTGCTTTCTTGTAGCCGTCCAGAGTGAAGGAAGAAGCGGGGTTGGTTTTCTTTTCGGCTTTCACCACATCAATCTGCATTGTCATTCCCTGCTCTACGGTTTTGATACGCACGGGAAAACCCGCAGCGCCTTTTGCTTCGAGCGCTTTATTGAGATTGTCTTTGCCGGTGTATTTACTTTTGATTTTTGCATAGTCGGCATAATCAACGATGTCGGTAGTCATCCACATGTCTTCGCTGGTCTTGCTGCTCTTGCGCTTCACATTTACGTGTGTGGCGTTATAGCCGTTCACCGTTTCTTTGCCCAGCACGGTTACTTCATATTCGCTTTGCGGATAGTCTTTATAAGATTCATCAGCATCGGTTTTTATTTCGGTATAAGTTCTTTTCTGCTCATCAAGCATATAGATAGTGCCGGGATTGCTTGCAAGCGAAAGCGTTGAAAAATTCATTGCCGTGCCTAACTCAGGAATATTCATTGCAATATCTCCGCGACTGTTATTATCCTGAAAGTAGAGCTTCATGTTTCCTGAAAAACTCTGCTTATCGGATGTCAATTTCATTTCGATGTAATAGCCCTGTGCGAAAAGGGTGATTGCTGTGCAGATGGTAAAAAGTGTTGCTGTAATTTTTTTCATGGCAATGGAATTTTCACTAAAAATAAGAAAGGTTCTTATTTTCTTATTTCAAGTATGCGGTCGTTGCCCTGCAAGTCTTTCAGCGTTATTATTTTCCGGTAGCCATTCCGCTGAAAGATGAGGGCGATTTCTTTTACATACGCGCTGTTTAATTCAACAAAAATATACCCGCTGGGTTTTAAATGCTTCTTTCCAAAATCGGCAATCTTGCTGTAAAAAATAAATGGCTCATCGCCTTCGGCAATCAACGCTTGTTGTGGCTCGAAATCTTTTACGCGGTTCATCAGCGTTGCAAATTCAAAGCGGGTGATGTAAGGAGGGTTGCTGATAATAGCGTCAAATACGCCAAGCGATTCCCACGAGCGCTCATCAAGAAAATCAGTTTGAAGGAAATCAACTCCGGCATCGAGCGACTTGTCGTTTTGCATGGCAATTGCTATCGCCTGTTCGCTTTTATCTATGGAGAGCATGAAAATATCAGGCAGGTTTTTCTTCACAGCGATGGCGATGCAGCCGCTGCCGGTGCCGATGTCAAGGATGCTGAGTTGACTTTTCAGCGCATGGGGCAGCATTGTTTTTATAGCGAAGTCAGCAAGTTCTTCCGTTTCGGGGCGGGGAATCAGCACATCTTTATTCACCTTGAATTTCATGCCGAAGAAATCCGCTTCGCCTAAAATATATTGCAGCGGCTCGCCTTGCCGCAGCCGCTGAAGAATGGGGCGCAGTTTTGCGGCATCTGCCTCTGCAAGGGGATTATTCTCCACCATCTTTAATTTGCTCTTGCGGATATGCAGCACATCTTCCAGCAGGATATGCAGAATGTTGTTTACCTCGCGGTCGTCATCATACGCGGGAATAAGCTGCTTGCGCGCCTCATGCAGGAACTGGGCTAAAGTCATGATATTTGCAAAAATAACTGTACGCCTCTTGAGCGCGGAAAATCATACACACGAACGCTTCATGCAACGCTGCTTTGACCTGGCGCTCAATGGCGCGGGCAATGTTGCGCCAAATCCATTGGTGGGCGCTGTTGTTGTGCATGAAGGAAAAATTATTGGCGAAGGCTATCACGCAGTTTACGGTGGTCCTCATGCAGAGGTAAATACTATCAACTCCGTATTGTCAGAAAACAAAGCGCTGCTCCCCCACTCCACCCTATATATTAATCTTGAGCCTTGTTGCCATTTTGGAAAAACTCCGCCCTGCACGGATTTAATCATTCAGGCTGGAATCAGAAAAATTGTTTTTTCAAATCAAGACCCAAACCCCGTGAGCAGCGGGGGAGCAGTGTTGCTGAGAAGCGTGGGATGCGAAGTGACAACGGGCATTTTAGAACAACAAGGCGCGTGGCTCAACAGGCGATTCTTCACCCGCATTATCAAGAAGCGTCCATACATCATTTTGAAATGGGCGCAAAGCGCTGATGGTTTTTTCACGCGCAAGGCAAAGGAACAGCATTGGATTACGGGGGAACAAAGCAAACGGCTCGCGCATCGCTGGCGCAGCGAGGAAGCGGCAATTCTGTGCGGAACAAATACTGCTGCCGTTGACAATCCGCAACTCACCAATCGCTTATGGTTGCAAGGCAAGCAGCCATTGCGTGTCGTGTTGGACAGAACGCTGCGGCTTTCATCAAACCTTCATGTTTTTGATTCTGCTGCGCAAACATTCGTATTTACAGAAAAGCAAAAAGCAGATTCTGCAAATGTGCGCTACGCGCAAATTCCTTTTGATGAAAACTTGCTGAACACCGTGCTTCAAAGGCTTTTTGAAATGGGAATTCTATCTGTGCTGGTGGAAGGCGGAGCAAGGCTGCTCACAAGTTTTATTCAAGAAAACCTATGGGATGAAGCGCGCATTTTTACCGGCAGCGCGTGGTTTGGCGAGGGCATCTCTGCTCCCGCGCTAAAAGGAAATAGCATTGCTGAAGAAAAATGCAGCAACGATAACCTAAAAATTCTCACCCCGCTATCCACGAACAACTGACCACTAATAACTCTTCATGTTTTACCTGCTTCTTGCCATCCTTTGCTCCACCTGCCTGTTGCTCGTGCTGAAATATACCGGCAGGCATGGCATTGACACGCTGCCTGTGCTCGTGGTGAATTATATCGTGTGCTGCACTATCGGCACGCTCAATTCTCCTGAGCCTGTTTCACTTGCCCACCTTGCAGAAAAAAATTGGCTGTTGCCGGCATTGCTGCTCGGCATCGTTTTCATCACCGTGTTTTATATGGTGGCTGTTTCCACGCAGCAAATCGGTGTAGCGATTACTGCGGTGGCGTTTAAACTCTCGGTGGTGATTCCCGTTGTTGCGGCTTACTTTTTATATGGCGACAGTTTTTCTTTGCTGAAAATCACCGGTATTGCGCTTGCCCTTGCCGCTATTTTTCTCACCTCAAAAGAAGATGCGGCAACCATTGCGCGCCCCAAAGGTTTTCTTGCGCTGCTGCCTGCGCTTGTGTTTCTCGGCAGCGGCATTTCAGATTCGGCTTTCAACTATTTGCAAACAACGTATCTCGCAGCAAGCGAGTTGAATTTTTTCTTGGTGACGCTGTTTGGCACTGCCGGAGTGATCGGATTTACAGCGCTCACCATCGGCAGCATTCGAAAGCGCAAATTGCCACAGGCAAAGGCAATTATCGGGGGCATTGCATTGGGCATTCCTAATTACGGCTCCGCTTATTTCATGCTACTGGCGCTGGAACATGCGGGCGTTGAAAGTTCCGCGTTGTGGACCATCAATAATATCGGCATCATTCTGCTTTCTACCGCTGTGGCAGCATTTCTATTTCACGAGCGCATCAACCGCTATGGCATGGCGGGTATTGTCCTCGCTATCTTTTCCATTGTGCTGATTAGCGCGGCTTTGTTCTGATCAAGTATTTTCGATACTATGAGAAACTTCCTTCTCTCCGCTTGCCTCTCTTTATTTTCCTCAATGCTCTTCGCGCAGGTGCCGCCTGCCTTCCGGGCAGGCAAGCAGGTTATCAAATACCAAGCAGTAGCAAGAGATTCTGCGGGTAGTATTTTGGCGAATGCAAATATCACGGTGAGGGATTCCATTCTTGATCCCGAGTAATTCGGGACTGCCGGTGGAAGTGTGGTTTATTCTGAAATACACAAGACAGGGACGAATCAATTCGGATTATTCAACTTATCTATTGGAAGTGGAATTCAGCCGAATGAGTTGTTTGCAAACATCAGTTGGGCAACAGGCAGCAGATGGATGCAGTTGGAGCTGAGCCAGAATGATGGAGCCACTTTTACGTTGATTGGTGCTTCTGAAATGCTTTCTGTTCCTTATGCGCTGTATGCTGGAACGAGTAATACTCCCGATCCTCAAGGACAATCTGATTCCACTTTCTTTAACCCGCTTTATCCTGATGGAACCATGAATATGGTGGGCGTTTCGCAACTTATTACTGATTCAACATTCTATGTCGTTCCAGCAGGGAAAAATTTACATGTCGTTAAATTTCAAGTAGTAAGTACGGCACAATACAATTTAGCTGAAGTTGAAGTAAATGGAATAGAATATATAGGAAATTATGGTGCTGCACAATCATTTTTCGTTTTTGGCGCAGGAGATTCGATAACTTGCCCTCAATCGTCTCCAAGTCTAATTCTATCCGGCTATTTAATGGACTCTATGGTAATACCTGTTAATGTTGACTTAGGAAATGGGACTTATATAGTACCAAATGGGAAGCAGTTTTTTGTAACATACTGTAGTATTCCTAAAGATATTTCTACCCCAAAAATTCAAATAAACGGAATCTCTTTAATCTATTTTGTTGCTCCTACTTTACCAATTATTTTAAGTAGTGGAGAAACTATTTCTGTTACACCGGCAACCTTTGATACCTTCTTATACGGCTACCTAAAATAACTTTCTCTTTTTCGCTTGCAGATAATTACGAAGGCAAGTAAGTCACACGCTACTAAAGACACCGAAGCCGAATCGAAGTCACCCGCGCCATCCTTCGACTCCGCTCAGGATGACCCATTCGCGCAAACTCCAAACCATCAAACCCCCACCGCCACCTTGCTCACAGCGTAGATTGACTTCGTGGGGAAGAACGTGTTCTTTGCCTTGTCGGGGTGCTTCATATTTTCAACTAATGGTTTTTAATAACTCTCTTGCTTTGACATACCTGATTTTTTTGTTTTCAGAAAAAATCAGTTCGCCATCATTCTCAGCAGCCTGGCGCACCAGCTTTTCAAAAGCCTTTTGAATGCCTTCTAATATTTTATCTCTGATTTCAGAATATTCGTGTTTAGGAAGCGGTGCCATGCGTTTTTATTTTATTCCAAATTTCGTGATTTAATATGACCGGCTCCAACCCTTTTCTTGCATCTGCCGCAATCTCCGGCTGGTTGCTGGAATTGTCAACAATCATCCAGTAATCGCAAAGTGGAATGAATAAGGCGAACAGATTTTTCAATCCTCTCAAATATCTGCGCTCAATAACGGCATCCGGTATGTTGTGTCCGCCTTCGCTTACTCTTTTTCGCACTCTTTTCTTTGCAAGCTCCGAAGATTCCAGCCAGAAAAAAACAAGCACCACTTCATAGCCTGACTGCTTCGCCTGCAAAATAGTGTGCGTATATGTTTTTGAAGCGAGCGTAGTTTCAAAGGCAAAATCAACTTTCCGGTGCATCAATTCCTGTATGCGGTTCAGCATGATTCTGCCCGCTTCAAAGGCGGCTTTCTCCGGCTGAAAAGGAGAAACTCCGCGAGCTATTTCATCTGCATTCACGAACTCATTACAGTGAAGCATTTCCGGCAACACGGTGTATGAAGCTGTGGTTTTGCCCGCTCCGTTACAGCCTGCGATAATGAAGAGCCTGGGCATAAGATGTAATCTTTAATCAGGCTAACACTGCCTGACCTTTCGCAGCGTAGATTGACTTCGCGGGGAAGAACGTTGCTCTTGCCTTGTCGGGGTGCTTGATGTGGTATTCGAACTCATCGCGGAAGTGGCGGATGGCGCTCGCTACGGGCCATGCTGCCGCATCGCCCAGGGGGCAGATGGTGTTGCCGTCAATGGTTTTCTGCACGTCCCACAGCAGGTCAATGTCCTGCGCGTGACCGTGACCTTCGTCAATGCGATGCAGCACCTTTTTCATCCAGCCCGTGCCTTCGCGGCAGGGACTGCATTGCCCGCATGACTCGTGGTGATAGAAGTGCGTGAAGCTGTAAGTGTTGTGTACGATGCACGTGGTTTCGTCATACACGATGAAGCCGCCCGAGCCGAGCATGGTGCCCGTGACGAAGCCGCCCTCTCCGAGCGATTCATACGACATCAGGCGCGGCTCGCCTTTGGCAGTTTTCAATATCAGGTCTTTGGGAAGAATAGGAACGGACGAGCCGCCCGCCACCACCGCCTTCAGCTCATGTCCCTTGCGGATGCCGCCACAATATTCATCGCTGTAAATAAATTCTTCCACAGACAAGCCGAGGTCCAGTTCGTAAACGCCCGGCTTGTTGATGTGCCCGCAGGCGCTCACGAGCTTGGTACCCGTGCTTTTGCCAATACCGATTTTCGCGTATTCCTCACCGCCATGGTTCACGATGAATGGAACAGCCGCTAAAGTCTCTACATTATTTACCACTGTGGGGCAGCCCCACACGCCCGACACTGCTGGGAAGGGCGGCTTGATGCGCGGGTTGCCCCGCTTGCCTTCGAGTGATTCCAGCAGCGCGGTCTCCTCACCGCAGATGTAGGCGCCCGCGCCCGTCTGCACGTATATCTCTAAATCATAACCCTTGCCGAGGATGTTTTTGCCGAGCCAGCCCGCGGCTTTCGCCTCGGCTATCGCCTGCTCCACGATTTTGATAATCCACTTGAACTCGCCACGGATATAGCAGTAGCAGGTGTTGGCGCCCAGCGCGTAGCTTGACGTTATCAGCCCCTCAATCATCAGGTGGGGAAGGAATTCCATTAAATATCTATCCTTGAAAGTGCCCGGCTCGCTCTCGTCAGCGTTGCACACGAGGTAGGCAGGCTTGCCCGTGCCCTTCGCAAGAAAGCTCCACTTCATGCCCGTGGGGAAGCCCGCACCTCCACGACCGCGCAAGCCGCTCTTCTTCACCTCGTCCACCACCTGCTCGGGCGACATCGTGTTCAGCGCTTTCTCTACTGACGCATAGCCGCCTTCCCTGCGGTAAACAGCATACCCCCTGATGCCGGGAACATTGATTTTTTCGAGTAAGAGTTTTCTGCCCATCGTGGTTTTTTGAGTGACGGCAAAAATAGGAAAGTTTGCGGTTTGGGTTTGGGTGGTTTGGCGCGGGGGATCTCGTTGCTTTAGTGGCTCTGATTGGTGGCGTGGCGAGACAAGAGAGTATTGCTATTTATATGCAAATCAACCCGTAATCTTCTTTAGCACAACTTTTAATTCAGGCAGCGCGGTATCGCAGATGTCGAACACTACTTCGTGCTGAAGTTTATCATAGTGGTGCGAAATCAAATCGCGCATCCTGATGATTTCATTCCACGGTATTTCAGCATGTTGCAAAAACAAATCAGGATGTTCTGTGAAATTGCGTTTCAGCAATTCTCCTGCTGCCTGTAAGCGCATCAGGATGGCATCATAATAAGCCCGTCCTTGCTTGCTCTTAACGAAATCTGCCGGAGATTTTATTTCAATAAAATAGTCGGCTACTTCTTCGATATGCTCGAGTGCCAGCAATAAATCGCGCGTAGTCCGCTCGTCAGGCATAAATAATTTCTTTCTGTATGGCCTGAAGAAAGCGGGGCGAAAGGTGCTCGTGCTTGGTAGTGATATCCACTTTAATGTGAAATACCTTTTCAAGGTAGTTGAGCAATCCTGCAAGATTCAGGAAGGTGGGGTGATGAAACTTCACCAGCACATCAAGGTCGCTGCTTTGCTTAGTATCATTGCGAGCATACGAGCCGAACACACCAATTTCTTCAACACCGTAGCGTGTTTTCAAAACCGGCATCTCCGTACGCAACCGTTCAATAATTTCCGTTGAGTTCACAATGCGAAGATAAACACAAATGCAAATGCTTAAGAGGCGCGGGGTATCTCGTTGCTTTAGTGGCTCTGTTTGGTGGCGTGGGAGGCAGGATGGTTGTAATTATCTATTAGAAAAGTGGACGCTGAAAAATGAAAGGCACAAGCGGACGCTTGCGCCCAATGTCATTAAGTTAAGGGTTTTTGCCTGCGTTATAGCCTCATCCCCTAACCCCTTCTCCAAAGGAGAAGGGGAACAGTGTATCGCTAACTTCTT
>JAWXCB010000074.1:0-6508 GCA_034440455.1 Chitinophagales bacterium | reverse complement strand
TTAAACGGAACAACACTTTCAGTAACCGATGCAGGCGGCAGCAAGACTGTGGATTTGAGCAGCCTTGGGAATGATGCCGACAGCAGCCCTACCAATGAAATTCAGAATTTATCTTCTTCGGTAGTTGGCGCAAATGTTACAGTTAATATTTCCGGAGGAACAGGAACATCATTCAGCGTGAACGATGCCGACAGCGATACGGCAAATGAAATTCAGGCATTGTCTCTCAGCGGCAACACGCTTTCACTTTCAAACGGTGGCGGCTCTGTGAATCTTCCTGCGGGCAGCGGTGGCACATTAGATCAGGCGTATGACTTTGGCGGAGCTGGCGCAGGACGCACTATCACGGCAGATGCTGGCGCAGTTGAAATCACTACAAGCAGCAGCAACGCAGCAGCATTTAAAGTAACACATTCCAATACAGGCGTTGCCGTGCAAGCGCTCAGCACAAACGCAGCAAACAGTTTCTCTACGATTCAGGCGGAAACAAACAGTTCAACCGGCACTGTTGCGGCAGTTATCGGAAGCACAACAGGCGGAGCTTATGCAATCGCGGGTCAAGTTCAATCTTCTGCAACAGCATTCTCAGCAGTGTATGGCAGCAATTTGAGAGTTTCAGGCGGTGTTGGCGTGGAAGGAACAGGATTTAACGGAGTAGCGGGCGATGGCAACAGCACACAAGGATTTGGTGTGTTTGGTGAAAATAATCTTGCAGCATCGGGAACACGCACGGGCGGAACACAACTCGCGGCAGGCGTAGGAAGCATTGGATTTGTAGGAGTGCTCGGACAAACTGCCATCAATGACGGAGCAGGCGTTTTGGGTACAAACCTCGGAGCAACGCGCAACGGCACTTTTGATAACCCTGGTGTTGAAGGACAAGGATTTACGGGTGTGCTGGGACAAACAAATACGCCCAATGTAGGATTTGGGGTACTCTCCGGTGGAGATATTGGAGCCACAGGAGATATTATTGCAGCAGGCAATGTAACGGCAGGAGGATTTAAACCATTCCGTATTGATTATCCGCTTGACCCGGCAAATAAATTCTTGTTTCATTTCGCAATCGAATCCGATGAGGTGTTAAATCTTTACCGTGGTACGATTCCACTTGATGCCAATGGCGAAGCAGTAATTGAATTGCCCGTGTATTTTGAAAGCGTAAACAAGAATTATTCTTATCAATTAACTCCTATTGGCGCTTCTACACCTGGATTATTTGTAAAATCTGAAATTCAAAATCAACAATTCATTATTGCAGGAGGTCAGCCCGGGCAAAAAATTTCATGGCAAGTAACGGCAGAGAGGAACGATCCTTATACGGCTAATCATCCTGAAAAAAAATTGGCAATACAAGACAAAGCTCCGCACCAAGTTGGAAAATATGTTCACCCTGAAGAATACGGCAAGACTATGGAAGATGCAATTATCTCCATCAAGAACAAGCCACTTGAATCTATCCTGAAATTGAACGACAAACAAGATATCGGTCAGTTGAAGTTGAAGTAAACTTCTTCTCTCAGGATTCCAGCACAAACACAATAAGGCTGATAAGCCCGCCCGCAAGCGCAAGCCAAAATACGGGGATGGCATTTAAAATGTCCTTCCCATAAACACGCATTTCCTTACTGATGTTTTCTACGCCCATCATCATGCCGACCGACATCAAGAACAAATTGATTAGGTGGGAAACATGCACTAAATAGCTTTTGTCGTTTGATAGGAAGAGAACAACAGGTGCAGCGAGTAACACCGGAAGTAAGTATAGCTGAAAAAGGATATTGCGCCTGCCGCTGTAAGTTTCAATCAATGTTTTTGAAAAAGAAAATTTCAGGAACATGGTGCCCGTAAGAAAACCAACGAGGATAGAACCAGTCAATGCCACGAATGCCAGCGGAATCATCATCAGCCTGCCGAATCGCCACCACGCGCCTACGATGGAAAAACCGGTGTAGAGGTTGGAGGAATAATTTTCAACTGCGATGGGGCTTACAAGAAGAAAAGAAAAAAACAAATTCAGAAAACAGATGGAACACCAAAGTGTGAAACAGCGGAGCAGCGTGCCTCTGCCGCTCATGCTGTTAAAAAAATCCAAAAAAAAGATTCCGACAATCAAACAGATTAACGGACCGGAAGAAAAAATAATGGTAATGCTCCACAGTGTCCACTCCCGGTAATCATTTGGCAGGTTGCTGATATGATTATAAGAAATCACGGGGTGAAAGCCATAAACGATGCACAATAAACCAGTTGCATATTGATGCAGGAGAAAAGCGATGATATAAGCCACGAGCAACAGTACAGCCGAAGTCAGAATGCGCTTAACCCTTCCGCCAAAAGAATCTTTGCCCCCTGATGTTGGCGATGCAACATCGGGCTGGAAATCCTCAAATGCGTTTGAAAGTAAAATATCGGCTGCCACGGATAGTCTATTAGTGCAAAATTAATTGGGTGGCAGCCATAAACCATCGCATACAATGGGAAATAATTTCTGTTCTTCTTACCTTCGCCTTCAAATTCAAAACTATGAGACACCTTTTTTCCTTCTTTTTTTTCCTGCTGTTGCAAACAGGTTTTCACCTTTCAGCACAAACGGAAACAGAAGTAAAACCAGAAACAAAAGCAGAAACAAAAGCAGAAACGAAAACAGACCCCGCTGTTGCGAAACCGCTCGTGATTGAAGACATCACAAAAAACATGAGCAAGGGAATGCAGCCGGGCTTTAAGATTGACGTGCATAATGCCACGAAAAAAGGCATCACTGAAGCAGTGAGCAAAGTGATGAAGGAAGAAAATAAATCAAAAGTGGTGTTGGTGAATAATGAATATTCCATTATGGGGAATATTATCAAAAGCATTTCCTCCAAGCCGCTGAATGTCTATATCATCCTCAATGAATATGAAGACCGCGTGGAGATGCTCACCTTCTATGAGATGGACAGCGTTTTCCTCACGAAAGAAAAAAATGAATCGGAATATATCGCGGCAAGAAAATTCACAAGAGACTATGCCATGAGAGCTTATCAAAATGCGGTGCAGGAAAAGATTGACGCGGAGAAAGACAAACTGAAAGACCTGCAATCGGAGTTGGATAAAATCCATAAAGAAAATGATAATCTTCAAAAGAAAATCAGCGAGGAGAAACAGACGATTGATAATACAAAAGAAAAAATCTCCACCTGCGAACTTGACCAGGAGCGTGTAAGGAAGCAAGTACAGGAACAGAAAGCAGCCGTTGCATTAGCAAAAAGCGGGGGCAACGAAGTGCTGCTGAAAGAAGAAGAAAAGAAACTGAAAAGCCTGGAAGGCGAACTTTCCAAACTGCAAAAAAACGAAGACGGATGTCATAAAGATATTACCGGCAGCGAAGCCGACATCCGCGATTATGAGCGCGACATCAGCAACAATGAAAATGCCGCAATCATTAAGCAAGGTGACAGGGACAAGCAGCAGGAACTGATTAACAACCTCAATAAGAAGCTGGCTTCTATTCAGTAGCCGTTATCCCTGAATATACTGTTCCTCTTTATACCAAATCGCTACCGGAATAAACAGCACCGCTGCGCCCAGCATCAGGTAAACGAAAAACCAAAAGTAGCCGGAGCCTTTCAGCTTGTTCACTGAAACAGCTTGCGGAAATTCTGAAGGCGTTTGCTGAAACGTGTGCACAGGCTGCTTATCAATATCCAGCAACTCAAACGATTTCGCTGCGACATTCACTTGTCCAATCACAAATGTGCCGGAGAGTTTTGAGGAATCTGTTTTGTTTTCGTTTTGCTGAATCATGCCCACGCCTTTTATTTCTTCAGCTTCGAGCTTCAAGCCTGTTTCAATTCCTTCCCATGTTGCAACGCTTGCAAAAGTTCTTTCACCAACAGTAACTTCCTGCAAGTTCACTTCGCGCACAATGAACCTGTTCACTTCCGTAGTGATAAGATTTCCTACTGTAACCGTGAGCCAAAACAAGCCCATGATAAACGACTTCATCGCGTTGGGCGCTTGCGTGTAGGAAAACTCAAGCGCTGTGATTGCAACTAACACTTCTGCAATGGTGATAATAAGAAACGCCAGCAACTGCCAGCCGACATGCGTTGGAATTCCTTGTTCAATCCTTCCTTCCACATAAGCAATCGTTACGAAGGAAAGCACGGCAATGAAAAGTCCCACCGCTATTTTGCGCATGTAGGTGAATTTGAAAAAACGATTCACCACCGGATAGACGACATAAGAAAACAACAGCGAGAGGATGAGAATTAAAAAGGGGTTCATCGCCTGTATCTGGTCGGGCAGCAGCGTGAAGTTCACGAAGCCGAGGTCAATAGTTTTGTCCATCAGCGAGCGTTTTGCCTGCAATACCCACGTGGAACCCGTTTGGTCAAACAGCGCCCAAAAGATGCTGATGAAGATATACACTACGCTCAGCTTGCCAATAATCCGCAACCCGTTTTTTGAAAACACTGCTTCCTTAAAATTCTTCCAGCCCGCAGCGGGAATGGCGATGAACTTTTTTCTTCCCAGCCAAAACACAAACGTGGCAAGAAGCATCAGCACACCCGGCACGCCAAACGCAACAGATGGTCCATAATATTTCATCAGCAACGGTGTGAGCAGCGTGGAGATAAACGCGCCAAGATTAATGCTGATATAAAAGAACCCGAATACGCGCTCCAGCAACGTGCTGTTTGTTTTATCAAACTGGTCGCCTACGTGGGCTGACACGCACGATTTGATTCCCCCCGCGCCAATGGCGATGAAGCCAAGCCCGAGCGCAAGCGTGAACTGGCTTTCATAAATCGCCAGCACGCCATGACCGAGGCAATAAAAAAGCGAGAGGTACATTATCGTTTTGTATTTGCCCCAGAAAATATCAGCCACCATTCCGCCTATGAGCGGCAGCAGGTATGCCGCCATCAGAAACGTATGCACCCAAATCGTGGATTTGTTTTCGCTCATTAGCAAATAATTGGTCATGAATAGGACGAGAATGGTTTTCATGCCATAGAAGCTGAACCGCTCTGCCGCTTCATTGCCGATGATGTAAGGAATGCCCTTCGGCATCTTTGCTGTTTCCATAATTATTTTGTGTGGGCTAAAGATATAAAAAGAAATAAGTCGGCAGATGACAGTAGTCAGACATCAGAAGAAAAAAGAAGCTACTTGATTTATGGAATCACTTCCGTATAATTTTTCCCTATTTCAAAATAACATTTCCCTGCATCCATCTTATGCATAATCACCAGAAGATGCTCATCTAAGATTTTTATCCACTCAACATTAGAAATATTTCCAAGTGTAATTCTGATAAGTCTTTTAGGAGTGCCCTGCACAAAGTGGGTATTTCTAAAATCTTCATCTTTTGTGATTCCTGTCAGGTCGTGCATATCTGCATATTGACAAACCACATTGTCTTTTGTATGCCATTTATCAGGCAAATCATTTACATGCGTTGCAGGAATGCCGCGCTCATTGAGAAACTTTACAATTTTGTAAGAGATGTGAACGTCACACAGCGCCTTTATCAACTTACTTCTTTGGGCGACTGTCCTGACGAGAGAAGTTTTGCAAACTGGAGCGAAGCCAGAATATTTTCTTTCTCCAACTCGGGATGGTCTTTGAGGATTTCATCAAAAGTCATTTCAGCGCTCAGCATATCAAGTATCACTTCAACAGGCCAGCGCATATTTCTTACGCAGGGTTTGCCGTGGCAAATCTGCGGGTCAATTGTGATTCTGCTCAAAAGATTCATACCTTAAAAATAATTCATATTCCCGAACAGCGGGAGGGCAGTCACCCTGAGTTTATGGAAGGGTGGTGATTGCCCGCGCCATGTTTCGATAAACTCAACATGACGGCTTACGCTCAGTTGCCGTCAGCCTTTCTTCTTTTCGGCATAATGCGCGCATACATCTTTCAGCACGCATTCATCATGTTTCGGGTTGGTGGGGCGGCAGGTTTCGCGCCCGAGAAAAGAGATTGCCATGCCTGCTTCGCCCCAGTCTTTTTTCGCAATCTGCTCCATGAGTTGCAGCTCAATCTTTTTCGGGTCTTCTCCGGTGGCGATGCCGAGGCGGGGCGCCACGCGCACTACGTGCAGGTCAACAATTATGCCTTCGGCTTTCATGCCCGCTTCGCGCATAATCACGTTTGCCGATTTGCGCCCGATGCCCTTCAGCTTCACGAGTCCATCATCGTGAGGGGAATGTTTTCATCGGTTTTGAGTTGCTGCGCAATTTGCAGCAGCCACTCGCACTTTCTTGCAGAGCCTCTCACTTTTGCGATGTAGGGGAAAAAGTCTTCCTGCACTGCGCCTGCGAGCGCTGCCATGTCGGGAAACGCATTGAACAATGCAGGCGCAATAGAATTAATATGCCTGTCGGAATCCTGTGCGGAGAGCACCACCATCACCATGAGTTGGTAAGTGTTTTGATAATCAAGCGGATGCGGCTTGCCTTTGTATTTTTTTAAAAGCGGCTGCATAGCCTCTGCCCACTTGGTTGCAGCCATAGCA
>JAWXCB010000073.1:0-28795 GCA_034440455.1 Chitinophagales bacterium | reverse complement strand
TTGGCGCACGTCATACTGAGCAACGCGAAGCATCTCACACTACTTTGATGAGAGATTCTTCACTTCGTATGACTTCGCTCAGAATGACGGGATTTATTTACTGCCTGCGGTATGCTTCGACAAACTCAGCATGACAGCAAATACATTTTACGCACCGTAAATTTTGCAAACGCATACCCTGCGCTACAACGTCCTAAAATAGATTCAGCAGGGAGTGAAAAAGAGATAGGAGCAAAAACACAACAGTGCAATGGAAAAATAAAAAGAATGCCGGATAATCAGCGATATTTTGCTGTAATATGTTTCGTGCTTTCTTCATAAAATCAGGCATTGCGGGTTTTTTATTTTCGTTTTTTACGAATAAGTAAGAATTACATTGTTTCAGTTGTGGACAACATGTGATTTCTTTTGTTTCCACAACATTTCCGTTTCATTTTCAACGAGTTACAAAGCCGCTGACAGCATTTGTTGATAAGAAAATTTGTTGCTGATTTAACGATAATTTAAACTTGTACTATCGGGACAGTGAGGAGTCAGGAGGGATTTTCCCAACACACAATTTGAAGTTCAGACACGCAATCGCCCGGGGTTTTTCAGGAAGCACCGGAAGGCAAACTTTTCCTGTGACATGCAGGAAACGGATGTGAAAACGACAGCTATTCCGATGGGCAGCAGGATTCAGTAACCAACCAACAAAACAGCAATGAGCAAATACCACGAACCTCTTCTTGAAGAATCGAAAAGCCGCTTTGTATTATTTCCGATAAAGCATGATGAGGTGTGGAAGATGTATAAACAGGCGGAAGCCAGCTTTTGGACTACCGAAGAGATTGACCTTTCGCACGACTATACGGACTGGGACAAGATGACGAAAGATGAGAAGCACTTCATTAAGCATGTGCTTGCATTTTTTGCCGCGAGTGATGGTATCGTAAATGAAAATCTTGTTTTGAATTTCATGAAAGAGATTCAGATTCCCGAAGCGCGCTGCTTCTATGGTTTCCAGGTGGCGATTGAAAATATTCATGCGGAGACTTACAGTCTTCTTATAGATACATATGTTAAAGACCCGCTTGAAAAGTCGCGCTTGTTTAATGCGATTGAAACGGTGCCCTGTGTGAAGAAGAAAGCGGATTGGGCATTGCGCTGGATTGAAAACGCGCCCTCGTTTGCGCATCGTCTTGTGGCGTTTGCGGCTGTGGAAGGCATTTTCTTTTCCGGAAGTTTCTGCTCTATCTTTTGGCTGAAAAAGCGCGGACTGATGCCGGGCTTATGTTTCTCTAATGAATTGATTAGCCGTGATGAAGGTCTGCATACTGATTTTGCCTGCCTGCTTTATTCGATGTTGCGCAACAAGATTTCCGCAGATGAAGTGTGCAGCATTATTTGTGATGCAGTGACTTACGAAAAAGAATTTGTGAGCGATGCATTGCCCGTATCTCTTATTGGCATGAACGCGGATTTGATGTGCCAATACATTGAGTTTGTTGCCGACAGATTGCTCATTTCCCTCGGACAACAGAAAGTTTACAATGCAACCAATCCCTTCCCGTGGATGGAGATGATTTCCCTGCAAGGCAAAACCAACTTCTTTGAGAAGCGTGTTGCCGAATATCAAAAAGCGGGCGTAACTGCCAACCGCGATGATCAGGTTTTTTCGCTCAACGAAGAATTTTAACAGCCTGTTTCCCTCCGCATGGTTCGTTTAGCAGACATTCAAACAAGTAATGTTCACAATGATTTTTGCAGTTTTATTTTTTGTGCGGACTCCGTGATTAAGTTTAAAGTATTAACCAACTAATTAAAACCCTCTCCCATGTACGTAATTAAAAGAAGCGGTATCAAAGAGCCAATTTACTTTGATAAGATTACGGCTCGTATCAATAAACTCAGCTACGGTCTCGACAGCAAACGCGTGGAGCCGGTGGAAATCGCCAAGGTGGTGATTCAGGGAATGTATGACGGCATCACCACTACCGAGTTGGATAACCTCGCTGCCGAATCAGCCGCTTCCTTAACGACACGCCACCCCGATTATGCAATTCTCGCTGCGCGTATTGCAGTTTCAAACTTGCATAAGAATACCATCAAATCTTTTTCGCAAACAATCAGCCTTCTCTACAATTTCATTGACCCGAAAACAAAAGAGAAGGCATCGCTCATTGCCGATGATGTTTACGACATTGTGATGAACAATGCCGAACGCCTTGACTCGGCAATTATTTACGACCGCGATTACAATTATGATTATTTCGGTTTCAAAACAATGGAGCGGGCATACTTGCTGAAACTCAACGGCAATATCGTTGAGCGTCCGCAGCACATGCTGATGCGCGTTGCGCTCGGTATTCATAAAGAAGATATTGACTCCGCCCTCGAAACTTACACGCTGATGTCGGAGAAGTGGTTTACACATGCCACCCCTACCCTTTTCAATGCTGGCACACCCAAGCCACAACTTTCCTCCTGCTTCCTGCTCGCTATGGAAACAGACAGCATCTCCGGCATTTTCAACACGCTGAAACGCTGCGCTGAAATTTCACAATCGGCAGGCGGCATCGGGTTGAGCATTCATAATATCCGTGCTACTGGAAGCTACATTCGCGGCACTAATGGGCAATCAAACGGCATTGTGCCAATGCTACGTGTGTTTAATGATACTGCCCGCTATGTTGATCAGGGAGGCGGAAGGCGCAAAGGCTCCTTTGCAATTTATATTGAACCTTGGCATGCTGACATTTTTGACTTCTTAGAGTTGAAGAAAAATCACGGCAAGGAAGAAGCGCGCGCGCGTGATTTGTTTTATGCGCTTTGGATTCCCGATTTGTTTATGAAGCGCGTGAAAGAAAATGGAAACTGGTCATTGTTCTGTCCAAACGAAGCGCCCGGTTTGTTTGAATGTTACGGTGAACAATTTGAAGAACTCTATACGCGCTACGAACAAGAAGGAAGACAACGCAAAACGGTGAAAGCTCAAGAGTTATGGTTTGCCGTGCTCGAATCACAAATTGAAACAGGCACTCCTTACATCCTCTATAAGGATGCCGCAAATATTAAATCCAACCAAAAGAATCTCGGCACAATTCGTTCGAGCAACCTCTGCACGGAAATCATGGAATACACTTCATCAGATGAAGTAGCAGTCTGCAACCTTGCTTCCATTGCGCTGAACAAATTTGTGAATGACCGCGAATTTGATTTCAAGAAACTCTTTGACATCACTTATACGGTTACAAAAAACCTCAACAAAGTAATTGATGTAAACTATTATCCCGTTCCAGAAGCGCGCAAAAGCAATTTCCGTCACCGCCCCATTGGTATTGGTGTACAGGGATTAGCCGATGCGTTCATTTTGTTACGCCTTCCGTTTGATAGTCATGAAGCAAAAATTCTGAACAAGAATATTTTTGAAACAATCTATTTCGCTGCGCTGACTGCTTCAAAAGATTTAGCGAAGCAGCACGGCAGATATGAAACCTTTGACGGCTCTCCCCTTTCACAAGGAATCATGCAGTTTGATATGTGGGGCGTGCAACCAACCGACCGTTGGGATTGGAATCATTTAAGAAATGAAATCCGTGAATTTGGCGTTCGCAATAGCTTGCTCGTTGCCCCGATGCCCACTGCTTCTACTTCGCAGATTCTCGGCAACAACGAATGTTTTGAGCCTTATACCTCTAACATCTATTCGCGCAGAACGCTTTCGGGTGAGTTTGCAGTGGTGAACAAGCACTTGCTACAGGATTTGATTGAAAAGAATTTATGGAATGATGAAATGCGCGAAGAACTGATTCGCAACAATGGTTCTGTGCAAAACATCGAAAGCATCCCCGATGATTTGAAAGCGCTTTACAAAACCGTGTGGGAAATTTCGCAGAAGGTGATTATTGATATGGCGGCTGACCGTGGCGCATTCATTGACCAGAGCCAGAGCATGAACCTCTTTATTGAAATGCCCAACTTCGCCAAGCTCACTTCGATGCACTTTTATGCATGGGAAAAAGGCTTGAAGACAGGAATGTATTACTTGCGTACAAAAGCCGCTGCCGACCCGATTAAATTCACTATCGCGCAGAAGAAAGAAAAAGAAGTTGCGCTCCCCGCAGGAGTTGCAGTAAGCGCAGGCGGACAAATCACCACGATTACAGCCGAAGAAGCGCAAGACCAAATTACCTGCTCGCTTGATAATCCTGAAGCATGTGAAGTGTGCGGAAGCTAAAAATTATCAATAATCAAAATTCAAGTTCCAATCATCAAACTCAACTGTCAGGATTAGCATGTTTTGATTTTTCATTTGTTTGAAATTTGAATATTGCTATTTGGAATTTCAAACCTGTAAAAAGCACTACCGATGAAGTATTTCTTGCCTCTTCTTTTTCTTGCATTATTATCCTCCTGCGTTGCAAAGAAGAAATTCCTTGACTTACAAAGCGTAAGCGATACGCAAAAAGCCCTGAAAGAAAATTGCGAGAAAGAACTCGCGCAGAAGAATGCCGACCTTGAAAGTCAGAAAGGAAAAATCAAAGACATGGAAAACCAGTTGGAATATTTGAAGAAAACCAACACCAACCTGCTTGACCGTCTTGCCGACCTTTCTGTATTGAGCAAGTCAAGCGCGGAGAGTATTAAAAAATCTTTGGAAGCCATCAACGATCAAAGCAAATACATCAAGGATTTGAATACAAACATCCAACGGAAAGATTCTCTGAACCTTACTTTAGTTTCCAACCTGAAGCGTTCAATGAGTGATGTGAATGACCAGGATGTAAATATCGAAGTGAAGAAAGGCGTTGTTTACATTTCGCTTTCCGACAAGATGCTGTTCAAATCCGGAAGTTCGAAAATCAATACCCAAGCGGAAACTGTATTAGGTAAGATTGCACAAGTAGTAAACGACCACAAAGAGCTTGAAATCCTTGTGGAAGGTCATACGGATAATGTGCCGATTTCAACGGATTGCATGGAAGACAATTGGGATTTAAGCGTGAAACGCTCCACCGCTATCGTGCGTACGCTTCAATCAAAATATAACGTAGCTCCCGAACGCATGACCGCAGGCGGACGTTCTGAGTATGTTCCCAAAAACTCCAATGAAACTGCTGAAGGGCGCAACATTAACCGCAGAACGGAAATCATTATCCTGCCTAAACTTGATCAGTTCTTCCAGTTGGCAGTGCCTGCTGCGGAAACAAAGTAGTCTGTTTACTTCCAATCATTTCGACTTCACCGCTACCTCTCCTACCCCCTTGATGAATACAGTTTCTTTTTCCTGAGAAACTTTTGATCCGTAAGCGCCAGAGTAGATTTTTTTGAATTTCTCCGTTGCTGATTCGCAATCTTTTTGCGTGGAAAAAGGTCCGATGTAAACGGTATAAAGTTTTTTACCACTCAGCGAAGCATAATCAGGAATCCACAGATAACCCGAAGCATATCCTTTCTTTTTCAGTTCTGCCGCTTTCGCCTTTGCCGTGCTCTCGCGTGACACGGCTATAATATTCACCACATAAAATGCTTTGCTCTTTTTCGTTTTTTCCTTTGGTTGCGCTTCGGCTTGTTGCTGTGATGGTTTTGCAACAGCATCCTGCTTTTCATTCGGAACAGAAGCCAAAGTTTTCCTCTGGCTGAACAGCCAGTTATACAGCGTATCCGTAGTGCGGAAATACTCTTCCATATCGCTATGCGTTTTTCCGCGAAGACTGCTGTATCTCAACTGATTTCCACCATCACATTGCTTAATCGCATCCGTTATCATTTTTGATTGCGCAACAAAATACTTGCTGTCATTCGTGCCGCACAACACCCACAGCGGGATGCGCGCTAAGTTACAAGCATCCTCCACATCTCCCCCGCCACAAAGCGCGGCAGCAGCCGTAATGCGATGCGTATATTTTCCAGCGAGTCGCAGTGTGCCGAATCCGCCAGCGCTCATGCCCGTGACATATACCCGCGATGTATCGGTGTCATACTTCTTTTGAATGTAGTTCAGCACATCAATCAGTTTGTCAGGGTTCCAGTTCGAGCCTTCGGGAAACTGCGGACCCACCACAATCGCAGGAAATTCTCTTCCCCGGTTTTTGATTTCACAAATCGCTCCATAGGGCGGCTTTTTCAAACTGCCCTTTGTTTTTCCTTCGGTGAGATATTTCAAATTGGAACCGCACAGGTTTTGCCCATGAAGGAAAAGCAGCACAGGCGGTTTTTCACCCGCACTTTTTTTTTCGGGAAGATATAGCCAGAAATCATAATCAGCCACACCACGTAAGCATTGCAGTTGCTGGGCAAAGGCAGATAAGCTCAAATAAAATAAAACAGAAAAAAAGAAAACCGTGTTTTTCATGCGGAATATAAAATTCTGAAAAATGGCTCAGGGGAAGATTCGGTTAGTTCACATCCAGATGTGCGATGTGTCTATTCAACGGATGAAAAAGTGGGATAGTATTGAATTGGCTATGCCGAGTTTAAAATGCCGCACGGGGTGAATGAAGAAGTAGCTATATTAGACTTCTTCTGAAAATACTCTTTGACTAAAGGGCGGTTCTAAAAATTCTATTTCTAACTCCCTCTCCTTTTGGAGAGGGATGGGGTGAGGCAATAAAAAAGCAATTTTTAGAACTGCCCTAAAGGGTAACGCGCTCTTTTGCACCGCCTCACCCCCGCCCCTTCTCCATTTGGAGAGGGGAGTCCAAACTGCATCATAAACAAAAGAGGCTTTCTCTAAATGAGAATTACATTTTCCGAAGAGGTCTATTTTGTAAATGGCTCAAAAACAAAAGTGATACTTCCTTTTCCGGAAGTATCACCCCTTAATTATTTGAACACCAACAATACAAAAGATATTGTAATCGCAAAATATTCTACAAGGATGACAGAAGAACAATAGCCTCTCTAAATCAGCTACAAAGATTAGAGGTACTTCTTCAGCTTTTCTTCAAGCGTACTCTTGGGAACTGCGCCCACTTGCTTGTCCACGATTTCGCCTTTCTTGATGAAGAGGATGGTCGGGATATTGCGAATGCCGTATTTCACGGTGATTTCAGGATTTTCATCCACATTGACTTTACCGATAAGCGCCTTGCCGTCATATTCTTTCGCAAGTTCTTCCACGATGGGACCAATTGCGCGGCACGGTCCGCACCACTCAGCCCAGAAGTCAATCAGGGTAACTTTTTCGTTGTTTAATACTTCAGCTTCAAAGTTGGAATCAGTGATTTCAAATGCCATTTTGACGATAGTTTTTGTGTTTAAATAATTAACAGACAGCGAAATTAACAATTAGCATACGGATTAGTTCCCGTTGAGTTTATATTGGATGGCGGGGTGGCTATCCAACGCGCCTACCAAGTCATTGCTCAACTCCACTTTATACTTGCCGGAAATCAATTCCACAGCATATTCTTCCACCGGGTTTTTAATTAAGATACGCACGTTCAACCCGCCCGGATGCTGCTTACACACGGCTTCAATACCCTGAATCAGGCTATCATTTACATCAGGCGACTGCACCGTAAGCACGATGTCTTTAAACCGCTGCCTGATTTCAGATAAGGGCATCAGGGAAGTGAGCTTTACTTCGTTCACTTTTTTCCAATCGTTGAAGTCATATATTCCTTTTGCAAATAACAGAAGCCCTTCCTGCATCAGGTGTTTGTAGCGCAGGTATTCCTCTTCGCGGTATAAGCCCAACTCAATAGAACCTGTGTAATCTTCAATCGTGAAAATGCCGAATGATGTTCCTTTTTTCGTAGTACGGTGCGCGGCTGTCGTTACAATACCTGCAATGGTGAGTTCCTGACGACTGGGTTGCAGCTTTTCGATGTCGGCAATTTTTGTTTTGGCAAAAGTTTCCACCTCCATCTTGTATTCATCCAGCGGATGCCCTGAGAGATAAATGCCTGTGTATTCTTTTTCAGCTTTCAGTTCGTGAATCAATCCCCACTTTTCCACTTCGGGCATTTTCGGCTCATGCACTTCAAAAGTCATTTCGCCAAACAGCGTTGCCACCGGAGCTTCTGCGCCATTATTAAATTGGCTGCCATATTTAATCGCTTTTTCAATCACCGTCAGCGCATCGCCAGGGGCGGTGTAGAAATAAGTAGAGCGCGGTTTTCCAAAGCAATCGAACGCGCCCGCATAGCCAAGACTTTCAAATGTTTTTTTGTTCACGGTGCGCAGATTGACGCGCTTGGAAAAGTCATAGATGCTCTTGTATGCTCCATTTAGTTTTCGCTCGCGCACCAATTCTCCAACGGCAGCCTCCCCTACTCCTTTGATTGCTGAAAGCGCGAGTCTGATTTCACCGGCTTTGTTCACGGAAAATTTCACATCGCTTTCATTAATGTCAGGACCCAACACCGGCACTTTCAACTTTCTGCATTCCTGAAGGAAAAAATTGAGCTTGTCAATATTGCTCATGTTGTTGGTGAGTACCGCAGCCATATACTCTGCGGGATAATGCGCTTTGAGATATGCTGTTTGAAATGCTACCAACGCATAGCATGTGGAGTGTGATTTATTGAATGCGTATTCCGCGAATTTTTCCCAGTCAGTCCAAATTTTCTCGCTCACTTTTTCAGTAATGCCTTTCTGCTTCGTTCCCGTGATGAACTTATCCTTCATCTTGTCGAGCGTCTTGCGGTCTTTCTTTCCCATCGCTTTGCGCAGCACGTCCGCATCTCCTTTGGTGAAGTCTGCAAGTTTTTGCGAGAGCAACATCACCTGTTCCTGATACACGGTGATGCCATAGGTTTCTTCCAAAAACTCCTGCATCTCAGGCAGGTCGTACTCAATTTTTTCCTGCCCGTGTTTTCTGCGGATGTAGTTGGGAATATATTGCGAAGGACCCGGACGATTCAGCGCGTTGAGCGCAATCAAATCACCGAAATGCGTGGGCTTCATTTGTTTCAAAATGGGCGGCACGTGCTCGGCTTCAAACTGGAAGATGGCTACGGTATTTCCTTTTTGAAAGAGTTCGTAGGTTTTCAAATCATCAAGCGGAACAGCATCAATCGCAATTTCTATGTCGTGATTTTCTTTAATAAGTTGCAGCGCATCGCGTAAAATGGTGAGCGTTTTCAGTCCAAGAAAGTCCATCTTCAACACGCCTGCATCTTCAATTACTTTGCCTTCAAACTGCGTGAGGTAGAGGTCGGAATCTTTCGATTTACAAACAGGAATAATTTCCGTTAAATCTTTTGGCGCGATAATAATGCCTGCGGCATGAACGCCCGTGCCGCGCACAGAGCCTTCCAGAATGAGCGCTTCTTTCAGCACTTTCGCCTGCAAATCTTCCCCTTTCAAAATGTCGCGCAGTTTCTTCACATTTTCTAATTCATCACCACCAAGATTTTCAACTGCTTTCAGTCCATCATCCCCGTCAAGCGGTGCTTTCAGCAGGCGATTCAATTCAATGCCCGGCTTATCGGGAACCAGCTTCGCCATTGCCAGCGATTCGGAAAGCGGCAAATCCAACACGCGCGCAACATCTTTGATGCTCATCTTCGCAGCCATCGTGCCGTAAGTAACAATTTGCGCCACCTGATTTTTACCGTATTTCTCCACCACATATTTCAGCACCTTCTCACGCCCTTCATCATCAAAGTCGGTGTCAATATCGGGCATGGACTTGCGGTCGGGATTCAGAAAACGCTCAAACAGCAACTTGTAATGAATCGGGTCAATATTGGTGATGCCAATGCAATACGCAACCACAGAACCCGCAGCGGAGCCGCGCCCCGGACCTACAAACACGCCAATGTCGCGCCCGTGATTAATGAAATCGGAAACGATAAGAAAATATCCGGCAAAGCCCATCGTGCGGATGGTGTGCAATTCAAAATCAATACGCTCCTGAATTTCAGCCGTGATTTCTTTGTAGCGTTTGTGCGCGCCCAGCATCGTGATGTGGCGCAGATAATCATCCTGATTCGTAAATTCTTTCGGAAGCGCAAAGTTGGGAAGCAGAATATCCTGCTTGAGTTTCAGCGGCTGAATTTTGTCAACGATTTCATTGGTATTGTCAATCGCCTGCGGCAAATCGCTGAAGAGTTTTGTCATCTCCTCAGTAGTCTTGAAATAAAACTGGTCGTTGAAAAATGCAAAGCGCCCTTTTGTCTTTTGCATATCGTCATCATCCGAAAATTCTTTCGCTTTCGGAGTCGCCTGCTTTTCACCTGTGTTGATGCAGAGCAGAATATCATGCGCGTTTGAATCCTGCTGGTCAACGTAATGCGAATCGTTGGTTGCGATAATCTTTACGTTGTATTTTTTCGCGAAGCGTAATAACACTTCATTGACTTTCTCTTGCTCGGGAATGCCGTGCCGCTGCAATTCCACATAATAATCTTCGCCAAACAAATCGTACCACCACTTGAAAACTTCTTCAGCTTCATCTTCTCCCTTTTTTACAATCGTGCGCGGCACTTCCGCTGCGAGGCAGCAGGTGGTTGCAATTAATCCTTTGTGATATTGGAGAATCAGTTCCTTGTCAATGCGCGGATATTTGCTATAAAAGCCTTCCATATATCCAAGCGAACACAGCTTAATCAGATTCTTGTATCCCTCAGCATCTTTCGCCAGCAATAATTGATGATAGCGAATGTCTTTGTCGCCTTTAGTGAACGACTGTTTGTGCCTGTCATCAACAAGATAAAATTCACAGCCAACAATCGGCTTTATGTTGTACTTGCCTGCTGTCGCCACGAACTTGAACACGCCAAACATATTGCCGTGGTCAGTGATGGCAACGGCTTTCATGTTGTCTGCCTGTGCCTTTTTGAACATGCGGTCAATATCCGCAGCCCCGTCAAGCAGAGAAAATTGGGTGTGGCAATGAAGGTGGGAGAACTGCATTTACGATGGATGATTGATGATGGAAGATTGACGATGCAATCAACCATTTAGAATAATCAAAACTACTTGTAAGGAAGTCGCGGAGAAAGAGATTGTTGGAAAAGTTTTCGACAATCAGCCAACACTCACCTTAAACCCTTGCCCGACAAGGATTTCAGCCGAGCGCTTTCGGAAATCACCCTGCAAAAGGATAACACCATCCTTCACCGAGCCGCCCACACCGCATTTTGATTTCAGTAGTTTGCCAAGCGCATCAAGGTCATCGTTTTTGCCGATGAAACGCTCAACGAGGGTAACGGTTTTTCCGCCACGGTCTTTGCGCTCAATTCTTACTAAAAGTTTTTGCTGCTGCGGGGGGAGTGTTTCCGCTTCATCTTGCAGCCCACTTTGGTATGCGTAATCAGGGTTGGTGGAATAGACAATTCCGAGCCGGTCTTTTGATTTTTGCGACATGGGGTGAAGTTAATTCTTCCTGAAAATATCTTCCTCAAATTCCGCTTAAGTAATTTGTCTCTTTATCTTTAACGCAAAAATTCAAACAAACTTGATGGGCTGTATTTTCAAAAAAATAGTTGTCACGATAATTTTCTTTTGCATCACGCTCACCGGATTTTCCAAAGGCAAATTAGTCGCGGGTCCGATGCAAGGCGCTACAACGCCAACCGGCATTAAAATATGGCTAATGGTAAAAAACGCAGACAGCGTGACCTTCACACTGATTGACAGCACCAATTCCATACTGGCGCAAAGCCTGACATTAGCCACAAAGAGCATCGAAAGTTTTAAAGGCAACACGCCACTCACTTTTGTTTTCAGCGAATTAAAAGAAAACAAGGCTTACAAATATGAGATAGTGATTGACGGAAACAGCATCAAAGGGAACCGCACACTGAAGACAAGCAGCAGCAACGCAAAAGATTTTTCTTTCCTTTTATTTTCCTGCGCGCTCACCCCGCCTTTCGGCTTGCGCTTTATTCACCCCGGAATCGAGAACCGCACTTATAAGCATATCGCAAAAAAAGGATCCGAGTTCACGCTGTGGATTGGTGATTACCTGTATTACATGAAAAAAGACAGCAAATCAAAAGAGGGTATGCTGAGAAAACAAACGCGCAATCGAAAGCTCAATAAAATTGACGAGTTCCTGCAAACGCAACCTCAATACAGCATTTGGGACGACCATGATTTCGGACCTAATAATTGCGGAAAAGATTATCCTTTATGCAACCAGTCGCTGGAGGTGTTCAAGCAGTTTTGGCCCAATCCTGCTTACGGCACTGCCGCTGCACAGGGATGCTTCTTTGATTTTTCTTATGGTGACGCAGATTTTTTCATGCTTGATACCCGTACATATTTGACGAAGCCTGCCGCACCTTCTGCCTCCTATTTGGGCAACGAACAGTTAGAATGGCTAAAACAAAAACTACTTGCTTCAAAAGCTGCCTTTAAATTCATCGCATCGGGCAGCCAGGTGTTGAACGTCATTTCGCGGCATGAATGTTATTACCATTATAAAGACGAGTTCAATGACTTGCTATCATTCATTGAGAAACATAATATAGCAGGAGTAGTGTTTCTTTCAGGCGACAGGCATCACTCCGAACTGATGAAAATGGAACGCGACAGCAGCTATGCGCTCTATGATTTCACCAGTTCGCCCGTCACCAGTTTTCGGAACAGGCTGAAACGAAGCCCTGAATTGAACAACCCTAATCGCGTACCCGGCACACTTGTTCCCTATCAAAACTTCGGCAGGATAACGCTATCCGGTGAAAGCGCAGAACGTGTTTGTAAACTTGAAATTTTCAACAATCGCGGAAAACCCGTTTGGAACTATTCAATAAAAAGCAGTGACCTCGCGCGATAAATCCCCGCGCGTTTTCTTTCCTCAGTTTCGCAAACAAAAATCTACTTCGTTACGACAACGCGCTTTGTCTCGGTTGTTTTTCCGCTGCGCAGCGTCACCATATAAATTCCGGCAGCAATGTCATCGAAGGGCACTTCGATTTTATTTGCTCCGGGGCGCAGGTTCATGAGTTTTTCGTTGCGGTGCATCCTGCCAAGTAAGTCAACTATCAATAAATTGACCGGAGCGTTTGCATCCTTCACTTCAAACTCAACAATGGCTTTATCATTTACAGGGTTAGGATAAATTTCCATCCTGCTCACAGGTGATGCGGGTTGATTGTCTTTGATGCCTGCAATCACGCTACACCCGTTTTTCGTGAGCGTAGTCGTGCGGAAAATACCTCTCGCGTGTGTGCCGATATACAGCACCATGCAATCAGCGTCATAAAGTTTTCTCTGAAATACTTTGAATACGGGTACGCTCGCCATGCCGGTGTTTTCCTCCGTCCATGATGCGCCCATATCGCTTGATGCCCAAATGCCGAGTTCTGTTCCAAGGATGATATTGCCGGGATTGTAATAGTCAATCACCGCATCAAACACGGGCATGAGCGGCAGGTTATTTTGAATGCTCACCCATGTCGGAGTAGCGGAAGTGGCATTTGCTGTATGATATACATAGTTCGTGTTGCCGTAGTTGCCAAGCGTAACAACAAGGCTATTGTTGTTATTCGGGTCAACTCCGATGCCGGTAAGGTAGCGTGAGTTAGCCCACGGACGCGCAATAGTTTGGCGCGTAAGTCCTTTGTAGGTATTCGCATTACTTGGAAAATCCCATCCGTCAGGATTGGTAACAGTGATGCGCGATGGTTTTGGGAAATCAGTGCCGTAAATAATTTTGCGCTTTGAAGTTGAATAAGTGATGGTATCAATTGGAAGATATTTGCTTGCAAGTCCTTCCACGCTGTAAAGATTGCCGGAAGTGGTGCCGAAAAATATCATGCCATCGGGTGATACTTCGATTTCGGAAACCGTGCCGTTTGCTTCCACCTCGTACCAGTAGGGCTGCGAGCTGAAATTGAGCGCATCGGGGGTAAACCACAACTTTGTGCTTGCGCCCACAAAATATACTGAACGAAAATCTTCAATGATAGTCGTATCTCCTGCCAAAATCAGAGTATCAGAATTATCCTGCTCCCACAAGAAAGTAGGCAAAAGGAAAAGTGCTCCCTGATCAATTTCGTTATTCAGGTCGCGGTCGCAGTTGTTATCATAAAAGGGCGAAAAAGAATTTCCGCCATTGGACGAGCGGTAAACCCGGGCACTATATGTAGAAGCAAACATCGCGTTCGGGTTAATTGAAAATTCGCAGTCACCGCCATCACCGCCAGATACTTCAATGGCTGCTTTGCGCGTGTTGCCTCCCAAATCAATCAACTGGGTGCCGTTATCCTGCGCGCCTCCCATCAAATAGCCCGCATCGGAAGCCGCAGCGCCATAAAACTGCGTAACGGTGTATCCCTTATTGCGCATCTTAAAGGAAGGAAATTGCTGTGAGGAATTTAATGTTTTGAAAACCCCGCCATCACTCACTACATACATAATGTCGCTGTTGGTCGGGTGGAAAAATACGCCATGCATATCGGCATGAACATAATAGGGGTTGGAGGCATCATCAGGAATCCAATATGCTACCTGATTCCATCCACCTGATTCATAGCTCCACAGTTCAAGCTGACCTCCCACGAAAATTCTTTCCTTGTTTAACGGATCAACGCCAAGCGCGATATTCCAAAATCCCTGCTCACCCAACACGTTAAATGATTGCGAATTGCTGTTGATAATCGAAGTCCAGTTGACGCCTCCATCAGTGGAAAGGAGAATAGCGCGCAATCCGCCTCCACCTGATGCATCTGAAATAACAGTATAGATATAATTTCCATCTTGCGGTGAAACGGCAAATTCCATTCTGCCGATGTTGCTGGGTAAAAACCCGCCAGTTCCTGTCAAGTTTGTAAAACTCAACCCATCCGTTGAACGGTAATATTTACTGTTGGCTTCCATCAGCACTGTGCCGTTTGAAGTCACCACCACCTCATTGGAAGAAGCATTCACCGGAGTAGCGATGCCGGTCGGGGCAGTCCAGGTAGCGCCTCCATCGGTTGAAACTTTTAACCCGCCATTGGTAGCGGCATATACTTTCTGCGGATTATTGGGGTCAATGGCAATTTCATTCACGAAGGACCACGCATCTGTATCCGTATTATCTACCGGATTTGTGGAAGGCAGTTGGTTGAATGTTTGTCCGCCATCAGTTGATTTATAGATGCCTTCGCCCACAAACCCGGGCGCGCCAAAACTCACCGGAACTCCATAGCTTATAGCAAACGATTCGCCCGTGCCTACATAAATATCCCCGTTAGAAGCCTGACGAATGGTGGAAATGCCTGAATGCCCCATTTCTTCATTGGCAGGGTGCGGCTGCCAGGATAAAGCTGCGTCATTCGAAAAGAAAAGCCCGCCTGCCACACCGCCTGTAATAATATGGTCAGGATTGTTTTTGTCAATCAAAAAGCCGCGGGTTCTGCCGCCCACATTATCAGGACCCTGGTCTTCCCACACTAAGCCAATTGCTGAAGCGCGCGCATTCGGGTTGGAGCGTTGCATATACATCTGCTTCCTTGCGCGATGCACATCGGAAAGTTCAACCTTGCCTGTTACTTCATTTCCAAGCATTTCTCCGAGATAGCTGATTGCGGGCTTGATGCCCTTTTCATCCCTTTTTTTAATTTTTTTGATCCCTTGCGCTTTTGCTTCCTGCGCAAGAAGGTAGGCGGGTGATTGCTGCATCCGTTCTTCTTCGCTAATTGGACGGTTTGTGAAATATACAAACGCGACTACAGAAAAAAATGCAGCAGCGGCAACTAAGGTGGTTAGTCTTTTCATCTTTTAAATTCAGGTTTTTGAGAAGCGATAAAGATAAATAAATTCGTGAAACAACACTGTCATTAAACAGTCAGGAAAAAAGATAGTTTCGTTGCATCGGGCGGGAAATTGCAGCGTGTTTTAATCAGAACTAAAATTCCATGGTTCCTAACCTTTCTTTTTTCTGCGCGTATAAAACAGGGTTAAAAGAACTCTCTCTAACCCAAACCTCAAAAGATGCTTTTCGGCAAATTGAAAATTGCTATTCAGTTGCTTGCCATCTCGGTACTTACCGGGTTTGGTTTATCCGCGCAGATTACTGCAGATTTCACTTCCAACAGAACAACAGGATGCAGCCCGCTTATTGTTCAATTTACTGACCTTTCAACTGGGCCAAATCCTATTCTTACATGGAACTGGAACTTTGGAAACGGAAACGTGTCAACGCAAAAAAATCCGGGCGCGATTTACATTAACCCGGGAGTCTATAATGTGCGCCTGATTGTGTTTGACGGTATAAGCCGCGACACAATTATTCGCACTTCTTACATTACGGTATTTCAAGACCCTACTATTAATATTCTTACCGACACTACGCAAGGTTGCGCTCCGGTTGCCATTAACTTCTCTGACAACAGCACGCCCGGCTCCGCTCCTATCGTTACCTGGATTTGGGATTTTGGCGATGGCACTACTTCTTTATTGCAGAACCCAGCACATACTTACATTAATCCGGGAAATTACAATGTCACACTCTCATTAGTTGATTTAAACGGGTGCAATGAAAACAGAACGTACAACAACCTCATTCAAATTGGAACAATTCCTACTGCAAACTATGGCTCGGATGTAAACTCCGCTTGTTTTCCGCCTTTGACGGTAAATTTTTCGGATAGCTCCACCGGAGTTTCAGCGCTTAATTATCTCTGGGATTTTGGCGATGGAAATACTTCAACGAATCAAAATCCTGCAAACACGTATTTATCGCTCGGAGTTTATGACGTGAAACTTCATGTGGCTGACGCTACCGGCTGTGAAGATTCTATTACGAAAGTCGGGTTTGTTGCCATCGAAGACCTTATGGCTGATTTCACTTCAAATGTGATGCAAGGATGTGTCGGACAAGCGGTTCAGTTTACTGACATCTCCACTTCTAACCCAAGTAACTGGCAATGGGATTTTGGCGATGGGAATACAGATACTGTAAAAAATCCGCTTCATGTTTACACAGCTTCCGGCATGTATAGCGTAACGCTCATTGCGTCAAACTCCGGCTCGTGCGCTGATACGATTCAGAAAATAAATTACATCCTGATTAATCCTTCACCCGTTGCCGACTTCACTGCTGATGTAACGCAATCCTGCTCTGCTCCGCTCCCGGTAAACTTCTCTGACCTTTCAGCAAATGCAATTTCGTGGCAATGGAATTTTGGCGATGGGAACACTTCCGTGTTACAGCATCCGACAAATACATATTTCACTTCTGATTCCTTTACCGTTTCGCTGATTGTCGGCAACATTGATAATTGCTACGACACTATTACGCGAGCTGATTTCATTTTGATTTCGCCTCCCCGCGTTGCTTTTGACGCGCAAGGAAGGTATGGCTGCGCACCGCGCGATGTGGAGTTTGGCGATTCAAGCATTTCAATTAATCCGATTGTGAATTGGCTTTGGGATTTTGGCGATGGAAATACCTCTACGCTGCAACATCCAGTACATATCTACCCTGCGCCCGGCTCTTATCACGTATCGCTCACAATTATTGATTCGGATGGTTGCAATTCCACGCTGGTTGATTCCAACTTTGTTGGCGCGGGCGTTCGACCCACCGCTGATTTTACTGCGAATCCGCTCGTGTCCTGTATTTTTCTGCCGGTCAACTTTTTTAATAACACGACAAATTCCACATCCTGGCATTGGGAATTTGGCGATGGAGGAACAGACGATACGTTTGAACCCACGCATACTTATGGTGATACGGGATATTTTTCCATCAGGCTAATTGCGCGCGACCACGGATGCGCAGACACGCTTGACCTGACTGACTATGTCTATGTTTCACCGCCCGATGCAATTTTCACCGTTGCCTATGATTGTGCCGACCCGCTCACCGTTAGCTTTATTGACGGCTCGCTCGCGCCTGACACCTGGCATTGGGATTTTGGCGATGGTGCATTTGATTCGGTGCCAAGCCCTGTGCATACTTATCCAGGATCCGGAACCTATCATGTTATCCTCACTTGCACCAACATCGCATCAGGGTGTGTTGACATTGAGGAGCAAGATGTTATCGTTACCGTTCCTGCCGCTGATTTTGTTGGCGCGCCTACATTCGGCTGCAAACCGCACATCGTAAACTTTACAGATAATTCTGTGGATGCTGTTGTATGGTCATGGATAAGTGGAGGAATGACATCCACTTCTCAAAATCCAAGTTTCACTTATATCAACTCAGGAGTTTATGATGTGACACTCATTGTAAATGACATACACGGGTGCAGAGATACGATGACCAAAGTAGCATACGTCACCGTTACAGGACCAATTGCAGATTTCACTTCTAATCCAACATCAGGTTGCGCACCGCTGCTTGTAAATTTCACAGACATTTCCACACAATTCCTTTCGCCTGTTACTGACTGGAACTGGAGTTTTGGCGATGGTAATACTTCAACTTTGCAACATCCCACACATAATTATTCAGCCACAGGCTTCTACACTATTTCACTCACAGTTACAGATGCTGACGGCTGCCAGCATTCAATTACAAGGGCAAACCATATTCAACCTACTTACCCCACTCCTGATTTTTCTGCCGACACGTTTTCCTGCACCACGCGCGGAGTTCAGTTTGTAAATAGCTCTGTGGGAGTAAGCATGAATTTTTTATGGGATTTTGGTGACGGAACAACTTCAACTTCAACCAATCCATTGCACCTTTATTCAAATGAAGGCATCTACACCATTTCGATCACAACTACGGATGTAAATGGATGCGACAGCACTTTGGTGAAACCAAACTATGTGCGAGTTGCCGACCCTGTTGCTGATTTTGGCGCAAATAATACATTCGCGCCCTGCCCTCCGTTGCTTGTAAATTTTGGCGACAGTTCAAACGATGCAACCACGTGGCATTGGACATTTGGCGATGGATCAAACAGCACACTGCAAACACCATCTCACTTGTATGTTTCTCCGGGCACGTATGATGTTCAACTCATCGTAACAAGCGCGCTCGGATGCCGCGATACGTTGTTTCGTGATGATTACATTCAGGTATTGGGACCAAACGGAACATTCACCTTTGCGCCACCAACAGGATGTCTGGGACAACAAGTTGATTTTGCCGCTGTAACCGTGAATACAGCAATGCGCACCTGGGATTTTGGTGACGGAACTATTCTCGCAGCAGGAGACACAGTAAGTTATATTTATAATACTGAGGGAATTTATCGTCCTACAATTATTTTAGATGATGGCATCGGATGTATCTATGCGGTAACTTCTGCCGATTCTATTGTAATAGGAGATATTACGCCTGACTTTTCTGCAAATGAAGTTGAGCCATGTCCTTATGAGAATATTCAGTTTACTGATTTAACAACTTCTTTCCCGAATACAGTAAGCCGGAAATGGCACTTTGGCGATGGCGATTCATCAGGCGCGCAGAACCCTGTGCATGCTTATGCTACTGCGGGCTTTTTTGATGTTATACTCATTACTTACAATGGAATCTGTTATGACACGATGTTCAAGCCAAGCTATATCTATGTAACGCCATTCCCCTATGCCGACTTCACAATGTCTGTTGCTTCCGGTTGCGAAAACATCAATGTGATCTTCAATGAAAATTCAATTACCGATACTGCAATTGCAATATGGGCATGGGATTTTAATGACGGCACTTTTGACAATATTCAAAATCCTGCACACGCATTTACAACCGGAAACTATAACGTGCAACTTGTCGCCACTTCTCTGAAAGGTTGCAGCGACACGGTAAGCAAAGCCATAACGGTATTTGCAAACCCGGTAGCATTTGCGGGACCCGATTCAACAGTGTGCGCTGGAACGCCTGTGCAACTAAACGGAACAGGCGCTGCTATTTATCAGTGGTCACCTGCACTTGGGCTTGATGATTCAACTCTTGCAAATCCAACTGCAACACCAATTGACACAACAGACTATCATCTCACCGTTACAGACAGCAATGGATGCACCGATACTGACAGTGTTGTGTTAAACATCAAGCTTGTTCCTGTAGCAATTGCTGTTGCCGATGTAGAAATTTGTGTTGGCAATTCAATTGAAATATTTGCATCAGGCGGCTCAACTTATTTCTGGTCGCCTTCGGCTGATTTAAGTTGCGCTACTTGTTCCAACCCGATTGCAACGCCCGATTCAACAACGCTCTTTTCCGTAGTTGTAACAAATGGATACAACTGCACAGATTCAGAAGATGTACGCGTAACAGTGCGCGAGCGTCCTATTGGAATTATTACTCCAGATACTGACATCTGCATTGGCGAAAGTGTACAGCTTGAATCGCAGGGTGGCGCAGTGCATTTCTGGGGGCCGGTAAATAATTCATTGAATTGCACCTCCTGCGAAAACCCCATTGCAACTCCTGACACCACAACGCTCTATTCCGTGTTGATGTATAATATTTACAATTGCGAAACGTATGATTCCCTTACGGTTATAGTGCATCCGCTTCCGGTTATCACAATTCAGGCAGGTTCGATTTGCGTAAATGATACAGGGCAAATCCTTTCAACAGGAGGCGCGATTTACAACTGGAATCCTTCCGTTGGATTAAGCTGTGACAACTGTCCCAATCCGTTTGTCTTCGCTGACACTACCACCACTTATCAATTAGAAGTAATCAGCAGTTTTGCTTGCGTTAATTATGATTCAGTGACGATTGACGTGCTTCCTGCGCCAACAGTTCAAACCATTGAAGATGCCACAATATGCGCGGGCGATGAAATTGAATTAACTACGACTTACTCCGGCACTGATTCCATCAACTGGGGTCCGGTGAGCGGCATCAAAGCAGCTAATATTCCAAGCCCTGACGCGAAACCTGATGTTACAACTCAATACACAGTAACCGCTGTAAATGCAGCGGGTTGTTCCGACCAAGACGCTGTTACCATCACTGTAATCACAAGAGTAGAGGCGAGCGTTGGCGGTGACATTGCAATTTGCGATGGCGAATCTGCGCAACTTGAAGGGCAAATTGACAATGAAGGAAATTTAGGTTCGAGCGTGATTTGGTTTCCTGTAAATAATATGAATAACCCAACTTCGCTCACGCCTGTCGTAAATCCAAACCAAACGATTACCTATACGATGGTGGCTTCCAGCGGAAGTTGCATTCCCGACTCTAACTCTGTTACAGTAACGGTTTATCCTCTGCCAAACTTGGAATTAGGCAGCACTCAGCACGTACTGGAAGACTCGCGCATCACGCTTACGCCTCTTACAAACGCAAATGTTGCCCAATACGATTGGGAATTTAATACTGCACTTTCCTGCTTTGATTGTGAAAATCCCGTTGCCACTATTGGCACTTCGGCTGAGAAATTTCATTTAACAATAGTTGATACTCACGGCTGCTCTGCTGAAGATTCATTGGAAGTGCTGGTGGTAGGCACCTGCGCGGATAATGTTTTCGTGCCGCAAGCATTTTCGCCCAATGGCGATGAACGCAACGATGTGCTGTATGTGCGCGGGTTAGTTAGCGAATTGAAATACTTCCGCGTGTTTGACCGCTGGGGCAACCTCGTGTTTCAGACAACAGATGTAACCGAAGGCTGGAACGGATTATACAAAGGAAAGAAAATGAATCCTGCGGTATTTGTGTATTCGGTGGAAGCTGAATGCGAAAACGGAATCCCGGTGTACAAAAAAGGAAACGTAACACTGATAAGATAACAAAGTCTGATGTCTGACGACTGAAGTCTATTTAAAGAGGCTGTTTGGTTTTTGGTTGAGAGCAAAGAAGCTCGCTGGTTTTCCAGCGGGCTTCTTTGTTTTAAAGCAAGATAAGGGGCTTATTTCGTTTGACACACTTATTATTATTCGATAACTCCCAATACAACTTTCCACATTAAAAATTATCCCATCGCTAAATTGCTGCGTTTAATTCCATGCCGCGTTATCTCCTAAACGCGCTTGGTTGCTATTGAAATATTTATGATAGCCCAATGCGGAAGTGGCGACAATATTGCCATCGGTAACGAACGCGGTAATCTTCAGATTCTCCTTCTTCCATTTAGGGTCAAGCGCAAAATGCTATGTTCGGATTATTTTATTTCCTACCACCGCCTCAGACGATGCGATGAAATCACCGAGAATGCTTGATGAAACTGCATGGCGCAGCACGTTGTCATGCACATAGTTGTAAATCGTGCTGCCTCTGTTATAATAACACGAAGTAGGATCATCATCATAATCACTTTTCTGCGAAACTATCAGCCCCTCTTCAGTTAAATAAACTACCAACTTTTGATTTTTATTGGCGCTTTCCTTGAATCCCACCAGCACTGCACGGTAGCGGAATCATTTTCAACCTTTGTGCTTAGTGCCAATCCAAATTTTGCGGGTTGATTTAAATAGCTGCCATACTTAGTTGAAGTAGTATAAAAAAAGTCGCAATAGTAGAATGTTTTCGAGAGGAATGAATTTACACCGAAATATTTTTTCACAGAATCATTCTACATATCCAGCACATCATTGTAATGAAGCGCAACTGCAAACATCCTCCCGGGATTTTCCTACTTTAATTTATCTATCTGGCAATCAGCCTTGGGGCAATACTGGCACCAGATGCCGGTGAACACTTCGAAAACAATGTTTTGCTTAAATGTGACGGGAAGAGAAAGCGTGTCTAAAAAAATTCACAGGCATTTCGTCTGTTGGCTCTTCTTTCTTGCACGAAAAAAACACGATGCTGATGAAAAGGAACAGAAGGGTTGGTGGGCGTTTCATGTTAATGAGGGCTTAGATTTAATAATGAGTTCCTCTTGTAAACGCCAACAGGAAATAAAATTGTAACAAGATTATTAAAAGAAAGTAAGTAGGCATGAAACGAGAAATATCACAAGTCTGCTTGCCTAATGCGCGGCTGATGACTTGCGATAACAAAAGGCATTACTAATTTTCTTCAGACATCGGTTCGCTTAAAAATTTCTCAATCATTGAAACAGTTGCCGTGATGAGCGTGGTGTCGCGCGGTGTGGTAATTTCCCCGATATAATCTCCGTGTCCGCAAGGGAAAACAGCAATACGCGCATGAGGCAGCACGCGATACATTTGAACTGTATGTTCAGGCGTGACGACATCTGCATCGCCCGTTATAATAAATGCGGGGGTTTTGATTGTTTTCATCAGCTCCTCAGAAATTTCCGGGAATGCTTGCATCCTCGCAACATCTCTTTCATACATTCGATGCAGCGCATTTGTATTGGTATTTACTTGCAGAAAAGCATCTTTGAATTGCCGTGACATTCCATCAAATGTCGGGTTAGCCATCATCTCCCAGAGCCACGGTTGGGCACCGTCTTTTTTATAAAAGGTGGATGCCACAATTATTTTATTTGATAAGTTCAGGATGCCGGATTGCCAACTGTAACGTAGTGCTTGCTCCATTGCTAAAACCAAAGATGTCGGCTTTGCTGATGTTCAGGTATTTCAGCAGTGCAGCAACATCATCGGCATCCTGTTCAAAACTCAATGGTCTGTCAATATCTGCTGTTCGCCCGTGGGCTTGCATCTCTACGGCAATGACTTTATGCGTTTTTGCAAAGACAGGTAACACTCGCCCGAATGTTGTTTGGATAGTAGAGCTACCGCCATGAATTAATACCAGCGGTGCGCCTGTTCCGTGTATCTCATAATACATTTTCAGCCCGTTTACGGGAGCATAGCGCTGATGCTGTCAGTTTGCATTTCGTTGGGCGTAGTTATTTGATTTGTCATTGTCCTATTTTCTGAGTTGTTGCAGCTTGCGATTATCAAAGCTAAAAAGGCGATAAAACGGATGTGCTCTTCATTTTCACAAAATAATTTCTTGTCGCATGATTGTAAATTAACTCAGAAGCCGGGCAAGCCCGTAGAACAATCCTAAAACGGCAATTGTGGCTATCCCTAATATGAAGTACGCGCCTTTGGTCATATCTGCAATCTCTTTTTTAATTTCATTGCGGTCGTTCACGTTTGGAAAATTTGTTTTAGACACCGGCTTGCCAAGGAACTTACACAGCGGCTCCCATCCCTGGTCAGCGGAAAAAATCAGGAGCCTCTCGGCAGGCACAGCTGTCTTCACCGCTTCAATGTGCGCGTTGTAATATGCCACTGCCTTTGCCTTATCAGCCATCGTTCCTTTGTGTGAGCGCTGCCAGATGAGTTTGTGGCACATGTTGCCCATTTTGCGTCCGAAGGGAGTGAGCAGCTTCAGCACTTTGAATTGCCACATGATTTCCGTGAAATAAATAGTCCCGTAGGTGCTTTCATACCATGCTTCAGCGCCTTTTCGGATGAAGTGTGAGCAGCACTTTTACATTGGGATATGCCTGCATGAGTTCCCGCCACACACAACTGGCAGCATTATCAATGGTTGCGGTGTAATGTTTAAACACTGCATTCCAATCGTGCTGTTGCCCTTCGGGCGAGTTGGCAACATTATTCCAGAAATCAAGATGGGTTTTATTGTTTTTGTTCTTCAGCACCTCGAACATGTGATAGCATGGATATCCGAGTTCTTTGAGGGCGGTATAGGTGGATAAGGTTCCGGTTCTGCCAAATCCGGCTCCAATAATTTGCAGGCTCATCGTTGGTGTTTGCTCCCAAAATACGCCTTTTATCCAAACACCCGGAAGCGCTTTGCCAGGGGATGCCTCCTGTCCTCTTTACTACTTTCACATTGAATACGCTTTAAATTTGCGAGTTCCTTCTCTGATTCAGAAGAGCAGTGGCGGAATATGCATTTCTATTTTAACCTTGTGCAAATAATTTTCCATGAATTGCGTGGCAACCGAAAATAAATTTATACGTTTCAACTAAATATTTTTAATTCCTAAACCCCAAATACCCCAAACTATGAAAAAGCAAATTTTATTTATTCTTGCCATACTGCTTTGTTGTTGTCTGCAACCCTTTTCTGCAGCAGCTCAAAACCCTTGCGATGATGGCAACACCTGCACCGTTGATTTTCCTTTATTCGGGCAGTGCATCAACCTGAACACATGTCCCTGTCCCGCAAACTGCGATGATGGCGATGCCTGCACCATTGACCATTGCCTGTTTGGACAATGTGAAAATGTTGCTATTGTGTGCAATGATTTCAGCTCATGCACCATAGATGCGTGCGTGAACGGCATCTGCACTTTCACTTCTACCTGCGATGATGGCGATCCCTGCACTGAAAATCTTTGCCTCTTCAGCCAATGCGTTTTTGTTCCTAAAATTTGCATTGACCGCGATTGGTGCACAGTGGATAAATGCAACAACGGGGTTTGCGAATTTACTCCCCGCTGTGATGATGGCGATGACTGCACCCAGAATTTATGCGACCGGTTTGGCCGCTGCCGCTTTGTTCCCATCAATTGCGATGATGGCGATGATTGCACTTTGGATAAATGTCTTGCAGGCACTTGCTACAACACAGTGGTGGTGTGCGATGATGGCGATGCATGCACCAACGATGCTTGTGTGGATGGCGCATGTGAATTTACTCCCGTGAATTGTAACGACCACGACAACTGCACCACCGATGCTTGCGTGAATGGCGTGTGTGAGTTTACACCGCTGAATTGCGATGATGGTGATGCATGCACAACGGATGAGTGTCAGGGTGGGCACTGTAGGAATAAAGCAATTACCTGTGATGACGGTGACCGCTGCACCACCGATGCTTGCGTGGATGGCGTGTGTGAGTTTACACCGCTGAATTGCGATGATGGTGATGCATGCACCACGGATGAATGTCAGGGCGGGCAGTGTAGGAATAATGCAATTACTTGTGATGACGGTGACCGCTGCACCACCGATGCTTGCGTGAATGGCGTGTGTGAATCAATCCCGCTGAATTGTGATGATGGCGATGCATGCACAACGGATGCTTGCCAGAACGGTAATTGTAAAAACACACCCAACCAATCCTGTGATGACCACGACCGTTGCACTACCGATGCGTGCGTAAATGGAGTCTGCGAGTTCACCCCGCTGAATTGCGATGATGGGAATGCCTGCACCACGGATGCTTGCCAGGGCGGTCAATGCAGAAATACCGCTATCACCTGCAATGACAACAACCGCTGCACTACGGATGCTTGCGTGAACGGAGTTTGTGTTTTCTCTTCAATTGTATGTAACGACAATAATCCATGCACAGATGACCGTTGCGTAAATGGAACATGCAAATACACCCCTAAAAACTGCAACGATAATAATTCGTGTACTACTGATGCATGTAACAACGGGGTGTGCTCCAATACGGTAATTGTGTGCAACGACAATAACCCTTGCACTGCCGATCAATGCCGCAACGGAACATGCAGGTTCACTCGCATTGCAGGTTGCTCACCCAAGCTTGCACCCGAAACGGATCTGTTCACCAACCCAGTGGTTGAAGCAAAAGAAGTGGTGTTGATGGCATACCCAAACCCGTTCAGCGATAAACTGAATATTGAATTCACGTTGCAGGAAGATTCACGCGCCACCATCGAAATCTATAATATCGCAGGACAAAAAATCGCGGTATTGTTTGACGGGCAGGTGAACGCAAACCAATTGCAACGGGTGGAATTTAATGCAACGCAAAGCGAACAAAACATGTTCATCTATCGCCTGCAAACTGAAACCAACACCTATTACGGCAAGGCGATCGGAGTGAAATAGTATTTGCCGGGATTTATCATTACAAAAAGCGTTCGCTTCGCAAGAGCGGGCGCTTTTTTATTTCTCTTACTCAACACTTAACTTCCAACACTCAATAAATGTTTAGTATTGCCGCCTAATAAAAAAAATGACTGTAGAAGAACAATTGAAAACCCGCAGCAACAACAAATGTGAATTGTGCAGCGCAACCACTAACCTTAAAGTTTATTCCGTGCCACCCGATACGGACGTTCAGGCAAGCAGCGCTTTGTATGTGTGCGAAAAATGCTTTAATCAATTAGAGAAAAAAGAAGAACTGGATGCTACGCACTGGACATGCTTAAAAGAAAGCATCTGGAACGAAACGCCTGCCGTGCAAATCGTGTCGTGGCGCATGTTAAATCGTCTTCGGAATGAAACATGGGCGATGGAAACATTAGACATGCTTTATTTGGATGACGAGAAACTTGAGTGGGCAAAAGCCACAGGCGACCATGAAAACTCATCCGCTGTGGATTTGCACCGCGACTGCAACGGAGCGCTATTACAACATGGCGACACGATAGTGCTCACCAAATCATTAGATGCGAAAGGCTCGCAACTCACCGCCAAAATGGGCACGGCAGTAAAAAACATTAAGCTGGTTGCCGATAACACTGAACAAATCGAAGGCAGAATTGAAGGACAGCAAATCGTGATACTGACCAAGTTCGTGCGCAAATCAAGTTGATGTTGGTTCTCCATCGACAATTAACAACTACCTGCTAATTACTGCGCACGTTATTTATTCCGCGCATTTTTTTTTATATTAGTGCGCTCAAATTTCCCTCAACACAATTTATATTAAATGAGACGCAACACAATTTCAGAAAAAACCGGTCCAGTAACCTTTATTCTTTTTTTAGTCGGCATCAATCTGATTTTAATTTCAGAAGCTTGGGCACAATGCCCTAATCCTCCTGACTCAACGGTGGTGCAGGTTTCCATCTGTGACGGGGACAGCGCATTTCTGGAAGGCGCGTATCAAACCCTTGCGGGAACCTATTACGACACATTGATTACGGCTGAACTGTGTGACAGCATCCTCATCACGGAGCTTGAAGTTCTGCCGCATTCGCAAATCGTGCTCAATGCGAACATCTGCCCGGGCGACAGCGTTTTTGCCGGTGGCGTCTATCAAACCACTTCGGGCATCTATTCTGACACCTTTGCCGCTGCAAACGGCTGTGACAGCATCGTGGTGACAGACCTTTCGGTTTCGGTATATTTCCTGAGCAACCTGACCGTAAGCATTTGCGAAGGCGACAGCTTTTTTATTCAGGGGACATACTACAGCGAAAGCGATACCTTTTATGATACGCTTTCAGCCGCAAACGGCTGTGACAGCGTGGTGATTACCCAATTAATGGTAGTGCTGAGCAGCCTTACGAATGTGCATGTTTCAATTTGTCCGGGCGATAGCGTGCTGGCAGGCGGCAGCTTTCAAAGCACGCCCGGCATTTATTATGATACCCTGACGGATGCAGAGGGCTGCGACAGCGTGATTGCAACTAACCTTGTGCTGGAACCGATTACAAACATTACTGTTTCGGTTTGCACGGGCGACAGCTTTTTTGTGGGAGGTGCTTTTCAAACAATTGGAGGGACCTATTATGATACGCTTCCCGGAAGCAGCGGCTGCGATAGTGTTGTTATCACAAACCTGACGATAGCTGCATTTTTACAAACAAGTATTTCTGAAAGTATTTGCGGAGACGACAGCTTTTTTGTTGGTGGCGCTTTTCAAACGGTGGGTGGTATTTATTATGATACACTCACCGCATCAGGCGGCTGTGACAGCATCATTGAAACCGAACTGACTGTGTTGAGCGCTGTTATTACAAATCTTGATTTTGATATTTGCGCTGGCGACAGCGTGTTCGCGGGAGGAGCTTTTCAAACAACAACCAATACTTATTACGACACCCTCGTTGGCGCAAGCGGCTGCGACAGTATCGTGATTACCGATTTAACAGTTTTATCAAATGCGCAAACAAACCTGCCCGTAACGATTTGCACAGGCGACAGTACGTTTGTAGGCGGGGCGTTTCAAACCACACCCGGTGTTTATTATGACACGCTCGCTGCTGCAAGCGGGTGCGACAGTGTTGTCGTCACTGATTTACTTGTTCTCGGCACAATCGTAACAAATGATAGCGTAGCAATCTGCGCAGGTGACAGTGCGTTTGCAGGCGGAGCTTTTCAAACCACACCCGGTGTTTATTATGACACGCTTGTCGCTGCAAAC
>JAWXCB010000072.1:0-14774 GCA_034440455.1 Chitinophagales bacterium | reverse complement strand
TTATACTTCTGCAAATGGTTGTGACAGCATCGTGACTACTGAGCTTACAGTATTACCGCTTGCTTCAAGCACTGTGGCAGTTTCCATTTGCGATGGTGACAGCTATTTCGTAGGCGGTGCTGACCAAACAGAAAAAGGAACATACTTCGACACGCTCTTAGCGGCAAATGGTTGTGATAGCGTTGTGATTACCGAGTTGGATGTATTGCCAAATTCATTCACCACGTTGCAGGTTTCGATTTGCGCAGGCGATAGCTACTTTGTTGGTGGCGCTGACCAAACAGAAGCAGGCACCTACTTCGACACATTTGTTGCTGCAAACGGTTGTGATAGCATTGTTGCAACTGATTTATTCCTCATTGCTCCCACACAAGGATTTACTTCAGCTTCAATTTGTGAAGGCGACAGCTACTTTGTTGGGGGTGCAGACCAAACAGAAGCAGGATTTTATACGGATACTTTAGTTGGCGCAAACGGTTGCGACAGCATTCTCACTACGCAACTCACTGTGATTCCCCCTTCAGGCGGCAACACACAGGCTTCTATTTGTGAAGGCGAATCGTATTTTGTTGGTGGAGCAGACCAGACTGAATCAGGATTTTATTTTGACACGCTCGTTGGAGCAAATGGCTGCGATAGCATTCTCGTTACCGAGTTGATTGTAATTGAGCCTGTATTTGGAAACGCTGTTGTTTCTATTTGCAATGGTGATTCTTACTTTGTTGGTGGCGCTGACCAAACGCAGCCCGGTTTTTATGTAGATGTTTTCACTGCTGCAAGCGGCTGTGATTCGATTGTAACAACACAACTCATCGTGTTGCCGAATCCTTCCTTCACACAAAACATTTCTGTGTGCGCAGGTGAAGGCGTGTTTGCAGGCGGTGCATTCCAGACAACTTCAGGAACTTATACGGATACATATACTGCATCAAACGGTTGCGACAGCGTTGTGACAACCGTGTTGACTGTTGGTGAAGAATTGGATATCAACTTTGATGTAAACGAAGTAAGCTGCTGCACAGGCAATGGTTCCGGCAATCCGGGAACACAGCCTTGCGCGTTTGATATTACCGGCTTAGCGCATGGAACACACGTTGACAGTTTGTTTATCGCAAGTGGAACTACGGTTGTTGCAATTCCAAACTCAGGCGGCAGACCGGATGCAGTGATTTACAACACAAATGGGAACTGGTCGGAAGATATAGACTTGAATTCAAACGCAGGCAATGTGATTATTATTAATGAAAATCCAAACAACAATGATGGCGATGGAACAGGTCCTGATGATAATGGAAGTGGCGGCACACTGAGATTCTTATTCAGCGATGTTGTTACGGTTGTTTCATTTGTTGCCGTTGACGTGGACAAGACAGGCGCTATTGCAAATGCGTATGACGCATCAAACAACTTGATTGCTGCTGTTGCAATTCCACAGGGAGCGGATGGTTCTGTGCAAACAATTTCTGTAAATGCTCCCGGCACAAAACGCTTTGATATTATCTATCGTGATTCGGGCGGATTCAGACTGAATTTGGAATGTTCTCAAAATTGCGAACAGGATTTGAGCGGCTATGCGCATGGAGAAATCGTGACCGGTCAGGAAATTGCTCCGGGCGTAACGGTGACAGGTATTTCAAACACGCCTGCTACATCGCCCAATGCCGTTGCGATTTTCAATTCAAATGTTTCCAATTCGCTTGACCCTGATTTGGAAGTAGGAGTAGGCAACCTCTTGATTTTACCGCAGAACAGCACGGACAACAATGGCGATGGAAACATTGATAATCCGAGCGATGGAAACAATGGCGGAAAAATGATTTTCACATTTGATCAGGACAGAACGGTTTACTCGCTTACGCTGGTGGACAACGACAGAAATAACGGAACAGTGAAAGCGTATGATGCAAACAACAACTTGTTGTTGAATGTCGGTACGCCCAGTCTCGGACCTTCTACAATTCAACTTGTAAGCCTGAATGTTTCCGGTGTGCGTAAACTTGAAGTGAGTTACTGGGATTCACGCGGAGTTACGGATTTGGTGCTGGATTGTCTTGATGATGAGCCTTGCTGCGATGGAAATGCAACTGCAAATGTTACAGGTGGTTTCCCGCCTTATCAATTTGCATGGAGCACAGGCGCAACTGCATCTTACTCCGGTGACAGCCTCTGCGTTGGAACATACACTGTTACAGTGACGGATGCTTTGGGTTGTTCAACAACGGAATCTGTTTCACTTGTTACTGCAACTGTAACAACTCAATCGCTTACAATTTGTGATGGCGAAAGCATTCTGCTCGAAGGCGCATTGCAAACAAAGTCTGGTTTCTACTATGACACGCTTGGCGTGAATGACGGCTGCTTTGAAATTCTGAAAACAGAACTTATTGTTCTGCCTGCCAGCAGCGCAACCGCGCAGGTTTCTATCTGCGAAGGACAAAGCTACTTTGCCGGTGGAGCCAACCAGACTGAATCAGGAACTTATGTTGATGTGTTTACTGCCGCAAATGGCTGCGACAGCACGCTAACAACTGAATTAACTGTATTACCTGCATTCACATCTCAGGCAGATGTAACGATTTGTGAAGGGCAGAGTTACTTCGCAGGTGGCACTGACCAAACGGAATCAGGCACATATCAGGACGTATTCACTACATCAGGTGGATGTGATAGTATTGTGACAACTGTATTAACTGTGCTTCCTGCATTTACTGCGCAGGTTGACGCGCAGATTTGCGAAGGACAGAGCTACTTCGCAGGTGGAGCAGACCAGACTGAATCAGGAACATATACTGATGCGTTCATCACGGCAAGCGGCTGCGACAGTATCGTGACAACTGTGTTGACAGTTGTTCCTACAGCAGCGCAAAACATGCAGGTTGCTATCTGCGCAGGTGAAAGCTATTTCGCGGGTGGCGCGTTACAAACTGAATCAGGTTTTTACATTGATTCATTTACATCAGGTAGCGGTTGTGATAGTATTGTAATCACTGAACTCACAGTAACAAGCCCGCTCTTGTCGGGTTCAACAACACATGCAAGCTGCTTCGGCTCAAGCGATGGCGTGGTTGATCTTTCTATCTCTGGCGGTGTTGCTCCGTTCACATTTATATGGTCAAATAATACAACTAAAGAAGATTTGGTGGGTGCAACGGCAGGAACATACAGCGTGACTGTTGTTGATGCATCGGGATGTTCCGCAACTGAAACATTTACGGTGAACGAACCGCTCCCGCTTTCATTGGGCGCAGTTCCCACTCCGGTAACATGCTTTGGCGGCAGCGATGGTTCAATTGACCTGTTGGTGTTGGGCGGCACTGCTCCCTATACTTATGTATGGAACACAGGCGAATTCACGGAAGACATCAGCGGTTTGGAAGCAGGCTTCTACACGGTTGAAGTAACGGATGCAAACAACTGCGAAGCGATAGTGATTGTTGAAGTGTTGCAACCGGAACCTGCATTATCAAGCGTACAGGTGACAATTTGTGAAGGTGAAAGTTTCTTTGTTGGTGGCGCTGACCAAACCGTTTCAGGCACTTACTTCGATACGCTCGTTAGTCCGCTTGGCTGCGACAGCATTGTGATTACTGATTTGAGCGTATTGCCTGTTGTTACTTCAAATGCGCAAGCTACTATCTGCGAAGGACAAAACTATTTCGCAGGCGGTGACTTCCAGACGCAGTCAGGAATCTATTTCGATACCCTTACTGCAACGAGTGGCTGCGATAGCATTTTAATTACTGAGTTAACTGTGTTGCCGGCATCAACTTCAACTTTACAGGTTTCCATCTGTGCAGGTGAAAGTTATTTTGCAGGCGGTGATTTCCAAACTGAATCAGGAATTTATGCTGACTCATTTGCGACTTCAAATGGTTGCGATAGCATTGTGATTACAGAATTGGCAGTGTTACCCGAATCTGTTTCAAGCGCGCAGGTTTCTATCTGCACAGGGCAGAGCTACTTTGCAGGCGGTGATTTCCAAACGCAATCAGGAATTTATTTTGATTCGCTCATTTCAGTTGCAGGCTGCGACAGTGTTGTGGTAACAGAACTCACTGTGCTTACTTCGTTGACTTCGATTGTTGAAGTTTCAATCTGTGAAGGTCAAAGCTACCTTGCTGGTGGAGCAGACCAGACTGAAAGCGGAACTTACTTCGACACGCTCACTGCGAATGGCGGCTGCGACAGTGTAGTAGTTACCGAACTGACTGTTCTTCCTGCATCTTCTGAAACAGTCAATGTATCTATCTGCGCAGGCGAAAGCTATTTTGCAGGCGGTGATTTCCAGACAGAGTCAGGTATTTACTTTGATCCGCTTACAACAGCAGGCGGATGTGACAGCATTTTAATTACTGAACTTACTGTTCTTCCCGCATCGTCAGAAACTGCTAACATATCCATCTGTGCCGGTGAAAGTTATTTCGCTGGTGGTGATTTCCAAACGGAATCAGGCACTTACTTCGACACGCTTTCAATAGCGGGCGGATGTGATAGTATTTTAATTACTGAGTTGACCGTACTCCCAACTTCTGCATCAGTTGTTGACGCGCAGATTTGTGAAGGACAGAGCTACTTTGCAGGCGGTGATTTCCAAACGGAATCAGGAACATACATTGATGTATTCACTTCATCAAACGGCTGCGACAGTGTAGTTACTACAAATCTTACAGTGAGCACAAGCCTTACTGCAGGAATTGAAGCAGTGATTTGTGCAGGTGAAAGCTATTTCGCAGGCGGAGATTTCCAGACTGAAGCGGGTACGTATTTCGATACGCTGCAATCTTCATCAGGCTGCGATAGCGTTATCATCACGGATTTGATTGTGCTTGATGCTTCCTCTTCAATGGATGCAGTTTCCATCTGCGCAGACGAAAGCTATTTTGCAGGTGGCGACTTCCAAACTGAGTCAGGAATCTATTTCGACACGTTATCAAATTCATTCGGCTGCGATAGTATTGTAATTACCGAGCTTACTGTATTGAATGAATTGTTTATCCTTTCTGACGTAACGATTTGCAATGGCGAAAGCTACTTTGTAGGCGGTGATTTCCAAACGGAATCCGGAGTTTACTTTGACACGCTTGCAAGCGCTGGCGGTTGCGACAGCATCGTTCAAACAAACCTCACGGTGAATAGCCTTCAGATTAGCGGAGCTATTTCAGATGTAAGTTGCTTTGGTGGAAATGATGGCGCAATAGTGCTTACCGTTACCGGTGGTTCAGCGCCCTTCACGTTCCAATGGTCAAATAACACAACGGATAAAGATGCATCGGGCTTATCCTTCGGCAGCTATAGCGTAACAGTGACTGACTCTTCCGGTTGCAGCGGTTCTGAAGGATTCTTTGTAGAACAACCCGCTCCGCTTGCATTGGGCGCAGTAACAGTTCCGGTAAGTTGCAATGGCGAAAGCGATGGTTCTATTGACCTCACGGTGCTGGGTGGAAATGCGCCTTATACATTCGAATGGTCAACAGGCGATTCACTCGAAGACATCAGCGGACTTACTGCCGGATTCTACACTGTGATTGTTACCGACAGCAAAGGTTGTCAGGCAACGGTGATTATCCAGTTGCTTGAGCCGTTTGCTGTTCTGCTGGAAGGTATTGTGTTTGATGAGACAGTTACCGGAGCAAATGATGGAGCGATTAACCTCCTCGTGTTAGGTGGCGCTGCACCGTTTGTATTTGAATGGTCAAATGGTGAGACAACGCAAGATATTTCCGGCTTGAGCGCTGGAACATACAACGTGACTGTTACGGATGACAACGGCTGTTCGGTTGTTGGCAGCTATACGATAAATACAATTCTGCCTCCGAGACAGCCAGGCGTAAATCAGAGCAATCCGGGAGAGTTTGATTTGTTCGCATACCCGAATCCGTTTGAAGACCAGATTGTTGTTGAGTTCACTGCGGATGAAGATGCAGCGGGACGCATGATTTTGCGCGATGTGTTGGGCAAGAAAGTATATGAGAGCCGCATTGCAATTTTCAAAGGAGAAAACAAACAGCAGATTACTCTTGATGCTGGTTTACTCGCAAGTGGCATTTACATTCTTGAGATTGTGCGCAATGACGAAACCGTGAGAGGCGTGAGAACGCTGATCAAAGAGTAAGCGCAGATTGAATTGCACTCAAATAAAAAACCCTGTCTTTTCCGACAGGGTTTTTTTTTATTGAAAATTATTTTACGAATTTCAAATGCCAGATAGTATCTCAACTTGAGCGTAATCCGTCATGTTGAATTCATCGAAACATGGCGTGGGCTGGAGTTTATACTGAACATAGCCGAAGTGCCACCCTTCGAAAATTCAGGGGGAGTCCTTGTGTTGATTTATTCAGAAACTCCGGAGGAGCGAACTATTGGTAGAAACATAAACAACACCGACACGAAGCCCAGCGGGGCGACATATTTTGCCTCCGGCAATGAAAGCCAGAGGATGACTGATTTTATCCTGTAAGGAACACCCTTGCAGGAACGCTCTTGCGATAATGCGCCAAACCATTACATGTTTTCTTCAACTCCCTTTTCATCGGTGATTGGTTTGCTTTCTTCAGGAGCGGGAAGCGCTAAGGGTTTTTCTTTGGGAACATAGATGTAGCGGTAGTTGATGGCGGGTTGCGTTTCGTCATCAAATGACCAGAGTTCTTTGGGTTGCAAATCAAAATTTCTAAAAAGGTAGGCGAACAGGCTTCCGGCAACTGCGCCAAAGAGATGCGTTTCCCACGAGATGCCGATGAGGTTGGGCAGCAGCCCCCACACGATGCCGCCATACATGAAAATGATAAAAAAGCTGATGGCGAGCGATTTCATATCGTTGCGCACCACCCCGCTGAAAAAAAGAAAGAAGGCGAACCCATAAACCAACCCGCTGGCGCCAATGTGATAAACAGGGCGCGCAAAGAGCCACACGGAAACACCTGTGAGCAGGTAAATGCCGAGAATTACTCTTGGCGCTGCGATAGGATAGAAAAAAAAGATGAGCGAGCCGAGCAGGAGGATGGGAAATGAATTGGAGGTGAGATGCCCGATGTCGCCATGCACAAAGGGACTGGCGACAATACCCAACATGCCGGAAGCGGTGCGCGGATAATTTCCCCACCCGTCTAAGTTGAGATAGGCGAAGTCTTCAGCGCCTTTCAAAGCCCAGAGCAGCGCGACAAACAACGCGGGGAGCAACATGCTTTTGAGGAACCGATAACGCTCTTCCATTCACCAAAAATTAGTAAAAAGTAAGAAGGACGCACGGAAGAACGTGCAAAAACGATTTTTCGTTTGAACCTGCAATCAGTCTTTAAACAACTTTGTGAGGTCGTTTGTGGTTACAATACCCCGAATCTTCCCGTCATCCACAATGGGAAGCGCGTGGTAGCCCTTTTTGTTAAATAACTCCACCACTTTCTTAATTGGAGTATCTGATGAAACGGTATCAGGTTTTTTTGTCATCAGACTTTCAATCGGAACTTCAACATCAAGCACCTTATCGTCTATGAGACGGATTTTCTTGCTCAATTTCTCATAAGCAGCAATCACATCATGTGTGCTGATAATGCCGATTACCGTGTCATTCTCGGTAACAGGAAGGTGATGGATGTTGTACTTCGTAAAAAGGTCGCGCACCTGTGAAAACCTGTTTTTCACGGTAGCCACGATAACTTTTTTTGTCATGATTTTGCTTACAGGGTCTTTGGTGTTCATGGCAATAATTTTGGGCAAAAGTAGGAGAATTCCATTTTCCTGATGATGATAAAACTCACCAAATAGTATCCACATCAGGTTAGCTGGTGTATAAAAAATTTTAAGAAAATTGGTTCCACATTTGAAATCGCCATACATTTGCAGCCTAAAATCAAAAAAATGGCTGACAACAATTCATCTTCTAAAACCCCGCTGATAATTATTTTACTTTTATCGCTGGGGCTTAATGGTTATTTATTCTATTCAGGCAATAAAAAGTCTGATGCAATCACAAACCTTACCTCGCGTGTTGATTCGCTTTCAACAGCAACCGCAAACCTGAGTGTGAAGGCAGAGGAAACCAGCGCAAAACTGGGAGAAACTGAAGTGAACCTTGAAGAATTCAGAGGCAAAAATGCTGAACTTGACAGTTTGCTCACGGTAGCAAACAAAGAGATTTCGGCTAAAAAAGCGCGTATTTCTGAATTGAAGAAAGATGCTTCAAAGAAAAAAGAACTGGAAGCGGAGTTGGCATCTTTAAAAGTTTTACAGGAAAATTATCTTGAGCGTATTGACTCGCTCATTACGGTGAACAACCTGTTGAAGCAGGAAGTGGTGACTTATCAGGCTACAGTGCAGCAGCAGTCTGACCAGCTTGCAAGCCAGCAAAGCACGATTGACAGAGGCTCCATTATCAGTTCTGACAACATCCTTGCTGTTCCGCTAAAGCAGAAAGGCAGTGGTAAGTTTGTTCCTACTGCAATCGCTTCAAAGACAAAGAGAGTGGAAGTTTGCTTTGACTTGCTGGAGAATAAAATTTCAAAACCGGGAACCAAGATTATTTACCTCCAGGTGATTTCACCGGAAGGCGTGGTGTTGGGAACGGATGCAAGCGGTGCAGGCAACTTCACCGTGAAGGACGATAACTCACAAGCGCGTTACACCTCTACTACAACGATTGAATACCAGAACAAACGTAAGAATTACTGTGTAGGCTGGAGCTATGATTTGCCTTTGGTAAAAGGTAACTATAGCGTGAAAGTTTATACGGAAAGCGCTTTCAGCGGAGTAGGAGCTTTCATCTTGAAGTAAGAAAGACTTTTAAATTTTTTAAAAAGCGTCAGGTGGTTTCATCTGGCGCTTTTTTATTTAACACAACTCATAGACTTTCCCCGGCAGCGTTTTCACAATGCCTTTCAGTTCGAGGCTCAGCAGGCTGTTGGCAATCACTCCGCTCGGGCGGTTCATTTTCTGAGAGAGTTCGTCAATACGGATTTTCTGTTCTGCTTTTAAAATATCAACGAGCGTTTGCTCATCGGCATCTAAATTTTCAAATAACCTTGCCTGCTTGGCAGCTTTGCCGTTTTTCTTTTCCTGCGACCAGCTCATCGCTTCGATAAATTCATTTACATCATCAAGCAAGGCTGCTTTGTTGGTGCGGATGAGAAAATTGCACCCTTCTGAATATTGCGCATTAATATTTCCGGGCACGGCAAACACATCGCGGTTGTAAGTGTTGGCGATTTCAGCAGTGATGATTGCACCGCCTTTTTTTTTTGTTTCTACAACAATCAGCGCATCCACCAAACCGGCAATGATGCGGTTGCGTTTCGGAAAGTTTTCTTTATTGAAATCAGAATTGGAAATGAATTCGGTGAGTAAGCCGCCTTGCTCCACCATCTTTTGCGCAGCGCTGCGATGCACGGAAGGGTAGAGCGTGTGCAATCCATGACCAAGTACGCCTACGGTTTTTAATCCCTTTTCGAGTGATGCTTTGTGTGCGCAGATGTCAATGCCGTAAGCAAGTCCGCTCACCACGAGCACATCCAATGCAGCAAGTTCATCTACGATTTTTTCGCAAACTGATTTTCCGTAATCAGTGGCGTTGCGCGTTCCCACGATTCCAACAATGCGCTGGGCATTCAAATCCGCATTGCCTTTATGGTAAAGCATAAGCGGGCTGTCATAACACTCTTTCAGCCTGCGCGGATAATTTTCATCGAGATAAAACAGAGGTTTAATGTTGTGCTTGAGCATAAATTCAACTTCTTCTTCGGCTCGTTGAAGCACATCGGCTTCTGTAACTTCTTTTGCGGTTATATCACCAATGCCGGGCACTTTGATGAGTCGGGCGATTTTTGCTTTAAACACTTCCTCCACGCCTCCGCAATAGCTAATCAGGTTCCGCGCCAACACGGGACCTACGTTTGGAATCAGCGTGATAGCGATTTTATAGAGCAGGCTTTTATCCAAATCCTTTTATTTGTTGTGAGATGAAATTACAAAAAGGTTTGTCTAAAAATTCTTAGAAGATGAAAATAGTAAAAGCTAAACTTTTTCATTATTAGAAACCGAGTGAAGGTAGAGCCGGGAAGAGTGTTCATCTCATCACTGCCAGTTTCCCTTTGAAAGCAAGTTGGTTGTCTGCGATGACTTGATAGAAATAAATTCCTTTGTCAAAATCTTTCAGGCTGAAGTTGTAGTTGCTGCCGGATAAATTCTTAAACGTCTTTAAAATTTTGCCTGAAACAGCAAGCAGTTGCAATTCAAAACGCTGAAGGTCTTTATTGAGAGTTATCGAGAAATTTTCGGATGAGGGGTTAGGATATATGGAGGCAGCAAGTTTAGTTTCTTTAATTCCGGTAGGTATCATACATGAAGCAGTATCAATATAACAGGAGTCTCCTGTGTTTATAATGCGTAAATGGTAAGGAGGTATTGGACAAGGAGTAGTATCCCAATAGACGGGAAGTGGATTGCATATTTCATATAATTCACTGCTGATTGCTCCAATGCCGACAATTGTAAATGTCACGGCAATATCTAAATAGTCCAATCCAATTGAATCATTAGTAACGCCAGCAAACACAATACATCCTGTTTCCCCGGATGAAAAAGTATTGTCAGGATAGATAGTATAAGAAATTCCGTTTGGTAAGTTGTTGATGCTGTCGAATCTTAATTGAGAGATAACTATTCCTTCGAAAGTATCAAAATTTTCAAAATAAATCGTTGCGCTAAAAGGCTCGCCCCTTGTGATACAGGGGAAACCGGAAGCAGGCGGGCAGAACCCGGGTGTTTCAGTTGGCGGCAAAGGAATGCATTGCGAAAAACTCAGTTTGGAATACAGCGTGAAAAGCAGGAAAAACGCGAAGTATTTTCTCATTTAAAAGTTATTATGAGCAAATCTATACTTATGTTATGACGAAACACGGGTTATCAAAGTTGTATTGGCAGCTATTTTATTAATCTGGCTTTTGTCCAAATCTTGTTATTTTGTTCTGCAATGAAATTGAGGATTTTCAAAACGCTGGTAATAGTTGTATTTGCATATTGGCTCATCGGCACATTGGCGAATTCTGCATTTGCTCAATCTACGAACACGTTAACTCCTCCAACTACTTACCGGAGCAGCGACAATCCTTTTTACTGGAAAAACCGTTCGCCTTATCCCGGCTACTGGCAGCAGGATGTGCATTATGCAATCAAAGCAAGCATTGATGAAAAAAAGGACATCATTGACGGCAAATTAAAACTCACGTATTGGAACAACTCGCCCGACACATTGCACGAAGTTTTTTTTCATTTGTATGAAAATGCGGTGCAGCCTGGTTCTTACTATGATGAATTGCACAAGCAAAACAAATTGAAACCGAAGTACGGGAAATATGAAGCGCAGAAACTCGGAACTCCAATTCAATCTTTCACACACGAGGAAAAAGATTTACAAATCGAATTGGATAACACCATTTTTCGCGTACAGCTTGATAAGCCGATTTTTCCAAATGATTCTACTTTTTTTGAAATTGAATTCAAAACCTACTTTGATATTGAAGGCACGATTCGCAGACGAAACAAAGTGTATGAGGCTTATGGCTACAAGCACTATAATGGCGTGCATTGGTACCCGATTATCTGTGTGTATGATGCAAAATTCGGATGGACAACCGACCAGCACCTCGGACGAGAGTTCTATGCCAATTTCGGGACGTTTGATGCTGAACTGACGTTTGCAAATAATTTCATTGTGGAAGCTACCGGCAACTTAGTGAATCGAGAAGAGGTGCTGCCAAACGATTTGCGCGAAAAGCTCGACATCAAAAATTTTGCAAACAAACCGCTCGAAGAAACGCCCAGCGTGATTGTTTCTTATGATTCAACCATTCGCAAAACATGGAAGTATCACGCAGAGAACGTCCACAATTTTGCTTTCACTGCCGACCCTACTTATCGCATTGGTGAGAAAACATGGAATGGCATCAAGTGTATTGCGCTCGTGCAGGAACCACATGCTTCGCGCTGGCAAACCGTTGCAGACTATACCGCAAAGTGCGTTGAAATTTATTCGCGTGATTTCGGGATGTACGGCTATCCGAAATTGGTGGTTGCTGATGCAAACGATGGCATGGAATACCCGATGCTCACGTTATGTGGTGGATTGGAACCGAGCAATCACGCCACCATTGCGCACGAAGTCGGACACAATTGGTTTTACGGAATCATCGGAAGCAATGAAACCTATCGCGCTTTTTTGGATGAAGGATTTACTCAATTCATTGAAACGCGGGCTTTGGAAAAGTTGAAAGGGAAATATGTTCCTATGTCGCCACAGAAAAGCAAATACAAGAAGAAGTTCAAAGAGCAGGTTGACTATCGCACAACATATGTTTACTGGGGTTATTTGGCAGATGCGACAAAAAATGAAGATGCATTTCTGAACACGCACTCCGATGGTTTTCACGGGGCGATACGGCAAGGCGGTGGTTATCGTCATGTCTATATGAAAACCGCCACGATGCTTTACAATTTGCAATACGTTTTGGGTGATAGCCTTTTCACGCAGGCGATGCTGCACTATTTCAACCAATGGAAATTCTGCCATCCCTATCCCGAAGATTTTCGCAATTCGATTATCCAATTCACTGGTGTTGATTTGAATTGGTTCTTTGACCAGTGGTTAGAGACGGTGAAGAATGTGGATTATCGGGTAATGAAAGTGAAACGGGCTAAAACAGTCAACAGTCCACAGTCCACAGACGACAGTATGAAACCTGTGGACAGTGGACTGTCGTCTGTGGACTCAACTTCAGACATCAAACTCCAAACTTCAAACTATCAAATAACGCTCAAGCGCAAAGGCAGAATGCAAATGCCGCTCGATTTAATGGTAACGACTAAAAATAATGACACGCTCTATTATCACATCCCGAATCAGTGGTTTGTGAAAGAGACCAACGCTACTATTTTACCCAAGTGGCACGGATGGGATAAACTTTATCCTACTTACACGGCAACCATTTCGCTTCCTGCAAAAATTGATAGGGTAGTGATTGACCCTACGAATCGTCTTGCGGATGTGTATATGCCCGACAATGCAAAATCGCGCAACATCATTTTGAAATTCGATTCAAAAGTTTCCAATTCTCCCGACTGGAAAAACTACCGCATGTATTGGCGACCAGCTCTATGGTGGAACGCGTATGATGGTCTCAAACTCGGAGCAAACCTCAACGGTAATTTTCTGAACTACAAGCATCGCTTCAGCCTTACGGTAATGGGAAGCACAAAACTGGGGCAAGGCGACCCTGAGCGTTTTGATTTTCCATCGGAAGACAAAAGCAAATTCGACAAGTTCAACTACCGTTTCGATTATAGCACAAGCATGGACAAGCTGGTGAAAAATTCAAACGTATTCATCACAACAATGTATTGGGAAGGATATGAGCAATACAAATTTGGCTTTGATGTCACGGTCGGAAAGAAGAACACGCAGTTCATGCTCTACATGAAAATGATGAATAAGCCAAGAGAGTCGAAGCTCAATTACTTATTATATCCGGGCGAGTGGGAAGCCCCAAACCTGATTAACAATACAGTGAATGTGGAGTTGAATCAGCCGTACACGAAAACAAAGGCAAGCGGGAAATTTAATCTCACCCTACGCAGCAACGCCATCGGTACCGATTTTGATTATCATTATTTACAAATCACGCACATTAACAGCCTGAAGTTTTGGCGGCTTGAATTGCGCTCGCGCGTGTTCGGAAGATTTGGCACCGGCTCTAATCAAGCCTCCATGTCAGCGCTTTATTTTGCGCAGGCAAATAATGAAGAGATGATGGACAATCCCTTCACACGTTCGCGCGGATATTTCCCGCAGGTTTGGGTAGGGAGTTTCGGCAATGATGTGAATCATTTTCATCATGGTGGAGGTTTGAACGTGCGCGGCTATGCGGGCTATCTGCTTGTTGAAGACGAGGATGGGCAAGCCTTTCCTGCTTACAAGGGAAATTCAGGCGGCTCGTTTAATGCCGAACTTGATTTGGATGGTATCGTGAAATGGAAACCGAAAAAATTATCGGACTATGTACACCTTGATTTTTATGTGTTTGCCGATGGCGGATTCATCGTGTATGACAAAGGCAACGGGGATGAAGCATTTTCAAATTTCAGAACCGATGCAGGAGCGGGCGCAGCGCTCACGATTAAAAAATGGGGATGGTTTGAAACACTTAAGCCCCTAACGATTCGCTTTGATGTTCCTTTTTACCTGAGCCACGCGCCCTTTGCATCGCCTGACAATTTTGATTTTAGGTTTGTGATGGGGGTGGGGAGGGCGTTTTAGATAACTTGTGAAAAAATAAAAAGACTGAAGAAATGAAAACGATTAGCGTGATACACGCGCTTCATAAAGAGCAATACATACTATATCTCACTTTCAGCAATGGAAGTGAGAGGGACGTGAATTTTTCCAATGCGCTTACAGCTTTCGCAAAAGGGGATTTAAGCAAGTACAAAAATCTGCGCTATTTCAAACAATTTAAAATTGAAAACGGAAATGTGGTATGGGGCAAGAATTGGGATTTGATTTTCCCAGTGGAAGAATTATACAGAGGCAAAATAAATCTGAGCAAAACAGTTCCCCGCAAATTAAAGATGGTTTCTTGATTTTCTAAAGAAGCGATTCCATCATTCCAAGCGATGATATGTGTTCTTCTCCCTAAAAATCACGGTTTCCCGTGCTTGGTGGTTTTGATATTTTCCTCGAATTTTATACATCAATTAAATAAAACCTAACCCACCCATGAAAGCAAAACTGA
>JAWXCB010000071.1:0-42777 GCA_034440455.1 Chitinophagales bacterium | reverse complement strand
CTGGGTATGCCGAAAAGCTATGTGGTTAAAAAAGCAGCTTAAGATTTTTTGAGGAAGGAGAAGTGTGTTCCAAATATTGATTCATGCAACAAAGCCATTTGTAATTAATAATTCTCCTCTAATAAGTGAACTGCCCGTGCGGGCTTTTAATCACAAGTTCTTTTTTCTGTGCGCGTTCCACCCTGCCGATGATTTGCGCACCGATGCCAAAGCGGCTGGCGAAGTTCATGATGGAGGTTACGTTTTTCCCTTCGGTATAAATTTCCATGCGATGCCCCATGTTGAATACTTCATACATCTCGCGCCACGGTGTTTTTGATTCGCGCTGGATGAGTTGAAAAACGTGGGGCGTTTCAAAGAGGTCGTCTTTGATGATGCGCACGGTGGGGGCAAACTTCATCACCTTGGTTTGCCCGCCCCCGGAGCAATGCACGATGCCGTGCGTTTTGATGCCCGTGTGCAACATCGCTTTGATAAGCGGAAAGAAGGTGCGCGTGGGCGAGAGCAGCAGCTTGCCGATGGTCATGCCGCTTTCCTTGTCTTTGTCGGTAAGTTTCTTTGAGCCGCTGTAAAGCAGCGCGGGCTTCACTTTGGGGTCGAATGTTTCTGGATATTTTTTCAGCAGGTATTTGCCAAGCACATCGTGCCGCGCGGAGGTAAGCCCGTTGCAGCCCATGCCGCTGTTATATTCTTTTTCATACGTAGCCTTGCCGCTGGAGGCAAGCCCCACGATAACGTCACCGGGCTGAATATTGATGTCAATCACCTGCGCCCGCTTCAAACGCGTGAAGGCAGTGAAGCCTACATCAAGCGTACGCACCACATCGCCCACATCGGCAGTTTCGCCCCCGGCAAGATGCAGCGAAATGCCGAGCGCGTTCCACTCTTCAATCAGTTCTACAGTGCCTTCGATAAGATGTTTTAATACTTCGCCCGGAATCAGGTTTTTGTTTCTGCCGATGGAGGACGAAACGATGATGTCGCCCGTAGCGCCTGCACACGCCATGTCGTCAATGTTCATCACGAGCGCATCCTGAATGATCCCTTTCCACACGCTATTATCGCCTGTTTCGCGCCAATAGAGATAAGCAAGCGCGGTTTTAGTGCCTGCCGTGTCGGTGTGCATGATGTTGCAGTGGTACTTGTCGCCCGCTGCGAGGTCGGGCAATATCTTGCAAAACGCATTTGGGAAAAGCCCTTTGTCAAGCTTTTGAATGGCGTTGTGCACGTCTTCCTTCTGAGAAGAAACTCCGCGCTGTGCGTATTTTGATTGGGGCATCGTGAGCCGCAAAATTAAAAAAGAATGTAACTTGCAGCCTTAAAAAAATAAACCCATGAAAAATATTACTCTGAGCATTTGTATTTCGTTATGCAGCATTGCAGTATTTGCGCAACAGGTATCCTCTATTGCCATCATTCCCTCGCCTGCTGCGGCAGGCGCCAATCTGCAAGCGGTGGTAACTACCGTCTTTCCAGGTGGTCCATGCAGCTATGTGTCCTCATTTCCCATGACGATATCTAATGACACAATTATTTTCGATGCGATTTATTGCTATGAATCAGATGGACCCGAATCATGCAACACTACCGATACGTTTGACATCGGGCAGCTTAATGTTGGCGAATACACAGTGCGTTTCAAACTTACCTCCACAAACGCGGGTGGTCCATGCGGGCAGCAGACTTACCAGTTGAAAGATATAGGGCTGCATGATTTTGGCGTAGTACTCGGCAGCGGCATCACGCAGGTAAACACAGCAAGGGTGCAGCTTTCGCCCAACCCCATCACCGACCGCGTACGATTCACGCTTGAAAACAGCACAGGCACAGTAGAAATCACTCTGCTCGACATCAGCGGCAAAGTGCTGCAGGCAGCCACGTTCACAGCAGGCGAACAACTCACAATGGATGTTTCCGCACTGCCTGCCAACGTCTATTTCTACACGCTCAAGACAGCGACACAAACGGCATCAGGCAAACTGGTAATCGCTGACTAATAAGTTTTAGGATTTGGCGCGTACTGACTTCGGGGCGCTATCACACTGTTTAGTGGCGTAGCATTGCAGGAGGGTATTACTGCCAACTGCCGCTTCATCTAACACTCACTCAAGCAAACTGATAGTTGGAAACTGCTTTGCGAAAGCGTTCCGCAACAACCAATTCTTTCACGCCTGCTTTGTAGGAGTAAAAGCCCTCACCGCTTTTCACACCGAGGTTTCCTGCCGTTACCATATTTACTAAAAGCGGACACGGAGCATATTTGGGATTGCCTAAACCTTCGTAGAGCACATTTAAGATAGAGTAGCAAACATCCAACCCGATGAAGTCAGCTAATTGCAACGGACCCATCGGGTGCGCCATGCCGAGTTTCATCACCGTGTCAATTTCCTGCACTCCGGCAATTCCTTCGTTCAGCGTGATAATCGCTTCATTAATCATCGGCATCAAAATACGATTGGCAACAAAGCCCGGATAGTCATTTACTTCCACGGGAGTCTTGCCCAACTTGCTGCATAACTCCATAATCATTTTCGTAGTAGCATCACTCGTTGAATACCCGAGAATCACTTCAACCAGTTTCATCACCGGCACCGGATTCATAAAGTGCATCCCGATTACTTTGTCAGCGCGCTTCGTTGCGGCTGCAATTTTGGTGATGGAAATCGAAGATGTGTTGGATGCGAGAATTGCTTCCGGCTTGCAGATTTCTTCCAACTGCTTAAAGAGCTTCAGCTTGATTTCCACATTTTCAGAAGCCGCCTCCACAACGAGGTCAGCATTCTTTGCGCCTTCTTCCAGCGTAGTGAAGGTCTTGATGTTTGAAAGCGTTTTTGTTTTATCTGCGTCCGTGATGGTTGCTTTTGCAACCATGCGGTCAAGGTTCTTTGTGATGGTAGCTAAGGCTTTATCCAAAGCAGTTTGCGAAATATCCACGAGTGAAACAGAAAATCCGTTCATTGCAAACACATGCGCAATCCCGTTGCCCATCGTGCCGCTGCCGATAATGGTGATGTTGTTCATGCCGTAAAAATAGTGGTTAGTGATTAGTTGATAGTGGTTAGTCGTTAGTTAAACAACGCAACACCCAACACACCACCCTCAACATTCAAAGGCGTTGAAACTCAAATTTCGGAAACCCCCTCTCGCCCGTGTTGCTGTAAAAGTCAATGAAATGCAGCTTGTAGAGATAACCCTCCGTATCGCGGATGATATAAATTTTTTCAGGAAACACCGTGTAAGTGATTTCCTCGAAGTTGAAATATTTCCACAGGTAGCCGATGATGTCGTTTGACTGGTCGGTGAATTGCCTGCTCACAGCATCATCAAATGTGATGTTGGCAAAGGGTTTGGTAAATTCTTTTTCAGCAATCACTTCATAATTATTCAACAACACGCCCGTAACGATATACGGAATGAGCGTGTCGGGCTGGGGAATATTTTCAGGCGTTTCGCTGAAGATGTGCGTGTATTGTGTGAACACCAAATCCCATGCTGTTTTTTCAGGAGCGATTGTTACTTGCTCTCCGCCATTCTCAAAAGAAAAATAAACAAACGCATAATCTTCATTTTTTTCAAGCAGCAACGTGTCTTCTTCGCTGCCGTCAAGATTCGCGTAACGAATTGTGAAGCTGTTATTTTCCAAACTTTCAAAAACGATTTTCTTATAGCCGATGCGTGTGGTGTTAAAATATTTTCCTCTGTCAATTACATACACGTTCTTTTCGGACACAACTTTTCCGTTAGCATATTCACCCCATGCGCCAATCCCGGTGGAATCGAGATTGCCTGAAGCGACATCCCATTTCCAGAATGCGCCCGTTTCTCTTGTGATGTCTTCAAATACTTTTGAGCCGGTGTTCCATGCAAACATCAACTTGGAGCTATTCAGTACGATGCGATACCCGTCAACACCACATTCAAATGCTAAATCCCAATCGGTTTTCAAATTGGAACTGACGATTTGGTTTTTACTCAAGTCAAAATAATACTGCTTTTCATATTGAGCGCCCATCGGAATTTGCGCGGTTTGCACATCGCCCTGCAAGTCGGGAGGGGTGACGGGGTCTTCTTCTTTCAAACAAGAACTCATTAATAAAGTGATTACAAATAAGAGAAGAGTTTGGAGTTTAAAGTTTGAAGTTTGAAGTTTGAAAGTCCCCCTTGTGTGAATGCCCTGTGCGTGTGCGAAGGAGGATGCGCTTGCATGGGGCGTATGGCAGGGGGATGATGTTTTCGTTTTGAACTTTGAACTTTGAACTTTTGAATTGTCATCCCCCTGCAAACGCTTCAGGCGTTGCTCCCCCCTTCGCACTCGCTCGATGCCTTCCCGCAAGGGGGACAATACTACTTCAATAATTCTGTCTAAAATCTCAGGTCTCATATCTCGTGTCTCACGTCTTACTAAAATTCAATTTTAATGATGCAAAGAAAGTTCTTCCCCACGCAACTGCCGCGTTGCTGTCATTGCCGCTGTGCGCTCCCGTGCTGCCTGTTGACGTAACATTATTTACATCAAGCAGATTTTTCACTCCCGCAGTTACGCTGATTTTGTTTTTCCAAAACTTCCGGTTCAGGCTGATGTCGAGCAGGTTGTATGCACCCATTGTTTGCTGCGACAATTCACCGATTTCATTTGTGAGGAAAAAATTCTGTCTGCCGTTGAATTTATTAAAGATGGAAACTGTAATCTCTGCTTTCGGAATTGAATAGTTTGCCTGCGCAGAAAAATCAGGCGTGAAGTTGAATGCATCTTCATCGCTGCTCTTTCTGCCAATCAGTCCTGTGCCGAGGTCAATTGATAAATCTTTAAAGGAATAACCAACCGTAAACTCTCCGCCCAAAGTTTGATAATGTTCGATGTTGGTGTAAGTGTATTCATTGGCATCGCCATATTGCGCGAGCGTAATCATGTCGCGGATGTCGTTGAAGAAAAAAGAAGGAACAAAGCGCACATGGTGTTCATTCGTTTTACGTACGTAATCCAGGCTTGCGCTCACGTTGTGCGAATGTTCTGCTTGCAAATCGGTATTGCCCTGAATGTTGTGATTGATGTCAACAAAATCGAGATACAATTCTTTCAGCGAAGGCGCTCTGAAACCACGCGCGTAAGAAGTGCGCACCACGAGTTGTTCAATCGGCTTCCAGCGCAAGTGAAATGCGGGCGTGAGCGGAGCGCGATATTCCGTGTTGTATGACCAGCGTACCGCAGCCTGCAACGCCAACGCATCAACAGGCTTGATATTGAAGCTCGTGAACACTGCATAATCGCCAATCATTTTGGTGTCGCCCTCAATGCGTTTTCCTTCGCCTGTTTCGATATTAATATCATAGCCCATCTGATAGTTGAAAATTTTATCCGGCTTGTTGCGGCTCACAAATCCGCGCAGCAAATACGCATCAAATCGCGCAGTGTCCTGGTCGCCCGCGTTGGGCGTCATTGTCATGTCCAGCGTGGTGAGGTCTTTGAAAAACGTGTTTTTAATTCTTCTGTAATAATTGTAAGCCACAATTTGGTCGAGGTAATGATTCTCCAAAATCTCCCCGCGCACAGAAGCGGAACCATTGTAGCGGTTAGTGTAGTAAAAGTCATCAAATGCGGTTACGTTGTAAGGCGAGCGCGACTCCCCACGATTGGTGATTTTTTCATAGAACGCATCGCCCTTTACAGTGAATTGCAAGCGCTTAAATCCATAACCATATTTCAACGTGCCGAAATATTGCTCTTTCGGATTCCACTCCATGTTGCGCGAAGTATCAATTTCAGAATAGCCGTCAAAGAAATATCTGCCGCCTGATAGGTCAACGTAATGATTCTTTTTTCCAAAGCCTATTCCCGCATCGGCATTGTAAACTCCTGCGCTTTCGTAGTAGCCGTTCACACGCGCATTTACGCCTTCCATCTTTTTATAGTCGGTAATCAAATTGACTACACCGCCCAGCGCGTTCGTTCCATATTGCACCGACATCGGTCCTTCAATGATTTCGATACGCTGCGTGTTGTTGAGGTTCATCTGGCTGATGTCAATGTTGCCGTTCACGCGCCCAATCACAGGCACCCCATCCACCATGATTTTAATTTGCTCGCCTGACAAGCCTTGCATACTCACGCTGCTCCCAAGCACATTGTCTTGCCCGATGCGGATGTTCGTTTCCTGCGAGAGCACATCTTTCAAATTATTGGCGCCCTGCTGTTCAATGCGCTCCTGCTTAATCACATGCACTGCATACACGGAATTGCGCGGGTCGTCAGGCGTGTATTGCGCGGTGATTACAACCTGATCAACTGAAACATCAGAAGGCTGCAAATAAATAACAGGCGATTCTCCCGCTTTGATGGTGTCAGAAAAAACTTTGAAGCCAAGATGTGAAATCCGGATTGCCGCATCGCCTTCAAAAGGAATTTGCACAATACCATTTTCATTTGTCAGCGCAGAAAATTTCTGTTTCTTTTCATCGCTTTCATCAAGACGCTGAAAGAAAACAAACACATCAGTTACCGCAGTATTATCCTTTTGATTTAAGAAAGTAACTGTTCGTGTTTGGGAAAAGGAGTTGAGCGCTGCGATGCAGCAAAGGAAAACTGAAATGTAAATTCTTATTATCACAACTCAACCCAATTTAGACTCTGTCATGCAGGACACGTTCCGGCATCCTATGAATATTTATTTTGCGGATGGCGGAATAAATCCGCCATGACAATTAAAATGGCGATGCCGGAACGAGTCCGGCATGATGCGTCTCAGTTCTTCGCAAACTTATAAGTCAACTTATTGTTTCCGTCATCAACGGAAAGCAGGTAAAAACCTTGCGACAATGCAGCAACATTTAAAGAGAAGTTGTTCAACCCTGCGCGGGCTTGCGTATTGAATTGCTGATGCGTTTTTCCTGCAAGGTCAAATATGCGCACTGTAACATCAGCATTCTCCTTCAATGTAAATAATGTTTGAATTCTGTCTGTTGCAGGATTCGGATACGTTGTCAAGGATTCAAGATTTGAAATTTCAGACACAGCGGTTGCAGGAGGCGGTAATTGTGTTTTTGAAAAAAATACTTCGCCAAAAGGAGTATAAAGAAACTTTGAAAAAATTACCTTGTAAATATTTCCGTCTTGCGCAGCAACAAAATAAGCAAGCGAATCTGCAATGTCATAAACAGGAGGATTTACAGTCATGTTTATAGTTTTCCAGTCGCTACCAATTACCGAAATATTTTCTTCAAACGAATAACCGGAGTAATCATTTGATGAAATGTCCACGCCTCTTGCTTCCGCAACCGTCACTTCAGGATTTGTCAACACTCCGGTAACCACATAAAACTCCGATGAGGAGTAATACCTTCTCGCAACAAAATCCCAATCTGTTTGTGCAGGATCAACATCTTTTACTTCAGCAGAATCAATTGCATAGTAGATGAAATCCTTTGTGGGATAATTTGTTTTCGTAATCGTCACAAGTTCTTCGCTGGTATTATCCAGATTGCCGATGGCAATTTCATAGAAGGCATTTGTACCGTCATACGCAAGACGCTTAATCCAGATTTTTTTGTAGTTGCCATTAATTGTTTTCAATACAAAAATGCGGTAGCCGGTGAGATTACCACCGCCTGTATATGTTCCCCAGCCATAATCAGGGTGTGTGCCTGCAAGAGCGCCAAACGCGCCCGCTTCCCACGATGTATCTGCATTGTAAAGAGGGGTCATCATTGCAGTGTCCACCGAATTCCAGCTTGCGGTGTCATCACCGTGATGCAGTTGATATAAGATTACGCCCGCGCCATCATTCACGCGGATGGAAGACGACATGATATTATTCCAGAATTGCAAATCCCAGTCTTTGGCATTTTCATTTGCCACTTCGCCATTTGCAAGGCTGTAATACGACATCTTCACGTATCCGGCACCAAGACTTACGCTGTCATTTATAGTAACCTGAGCTTGTGCGATAACCAGGCAGGTAAGCAAAATGAAAAGGAATGAAACTTTTTTCATTGTTTATTGGGTTTGAGTTGTATTTCTAAATGAATGTGGCTGCAATATTAAATCTGTTAAGAGGGCAAGCAAACATCCCGACAGCATTATGACAGAATAATTACAATCGCACTTCGCATCATGACGTTAAGGTTGTCAGGCTTAAATTTACAGGAGTGAAAGCGCACTTTAAATCGCTACTTGTAGCGGTTTATTTTCAAAAGAAAGCATCAGAAGAATAATATGCGGCAAAGCATCTGGATAAGTATCGTAGTAATTGCAACGGGGTTGCTGGGAATCCTGATTTGCAATCTTGCTGTAACAAACAGCGCTGCTCCGAAACTCTACAATGATTTAAACGGCATTCCTGAAAACAGAGTGGGGCTTGTTCTCGGCACGAGCAAATTCCTGAGTGATGGCAGTGAAAATCTTTTTTTTACCTATAGGCTTGAAGCTGCAGCACAACTCTATTTACTTGGAAAAATTGACCACGTTATCGTGAGCGGTGACAACCGCATGGAAAACTATAACGAGCCACGCGAAATGAAGCGCATGTTGGTGAAGCTGGGCATTCCTACGGAAAAAGTGCATTTTGATTTTGCAGGATTTCGCACGTTGGATTCCGTAGTGCGGTGCAAAGAAGTATTCGGACAAAATAAATTCACCATCATCTCGCAGCAGTTTCACAACGAACGCGCAGTATTTATTGCCCGGAAGCGGGGAATTGACGCAATCGCCTTTAATGCACAGGACGTGGGCTTACAAACCGGTTTCAAAACAAACACGCGAGAAATTCTCGCCCGCGTGAAAGTGGTGATTGACCTTTATATCTTGAATACACAACCGAAATTTTTGGGAGAGAAGATTGAAATCTGAATTGATTCGATGATTTGATAATTCGGTGATTCGTTAATGAATATTTGGTCTCATCACTGAATTGTCGAATCATCGAATTAAAGCGGCTTCCCACAAAATTTCCACCGGATGCTTCGCCTTCACTTTTGTTCCGTCATAAATCTGGTGTCGGCAGCTTGTTCCCGGAGCGGCAACAATGGTATCAGTTGATTTTTTTCGCACTGCGGGAAATAAAACCAACTCACCGATTTGCATCGAAACGTCATAATGTTCCGCTTCGTAGCCAAATGAACCCGCCATGCCGCAGCAGCCGGAAGGAATCACTTCCACTTTGTAGTTCGCTGGCAGCGAAAGCATTTTTACGGTATGGTCGAGATTGCTCAATGCTTTTTGATGGCAATGTCCATGAAGTAAAACCTTCTTGCTCTCTTTCGTAAATACATCCGCGCTGATTTTTCCCGCCATGATTTCCTGTGCAAGAAATTCATCAATGAGCAACGTATTTTTTGAAAGTTGCTTTGCTGCTTCTTTTAAATCTTTATTGACCAATCTCGGATATTCATCACGAAAAGTCAGTAGTGCAGACGGTTCAACTCCGAGAAGAGGGGTTTGAGCAGTCACAATACTTTTTAGCAACTCCACATTTTTATCTGCAAGTGCCTTTGCTTGTGGAAGCAATCCTTTTGAAATAAATGCGCGACCGCTTTCAACGTGCTTGGGAATTTCAACCGTATATCCGAGTTTGCTCAACAGTTGTAACGACTTGATTCCGATTTCAACGTCATTGTAATTCGTGAACTCATCGCAGAAGAAAAACACGTTGCCTTTTGATTGAGTTGGGACGAGCGTTGCTTTATTTTTTTCAAACCATTTTTTTAAAGTAAAAGAATGTAATGCGGGAAGCGAACGCTTTGGAGCAACGCCCAAAATGTTTTTCATCAGCGAGCCGGTAATTCCATTTGTCATAAAAAAATTACTCACTGTGGGAACCAATGAAGCGAATTCATTCAAAGAAGCAATGTTGGCGAATGCTTTTGCACGAAAGGGAACTCCATTCGATTGATAATATTGATGCAGAAATTCCGCTTTCAGCGCAGCCATGTCCACGTTGGAAGGACATTCTGATTTACAGCCTTTGCACGAAAGGCACAAATCCATCACGTCATAAATCTCTTTGTGATCGAAGCGGTTGGGTTTTGTTGAGCGCGTGAGAAAATCGCGCAACACATTTGCGCGGGCGCGTGTTGTGTCGGTTTCTTTGCGCGTAGCCATGTAGCTGGGACACATCGTGCCGCCTGAGAAAGCAAGCTTCCTGCAATCAGCCGAGCCGTTGCAACGCTCAGTTGCATTGAGAATATCACCCGAATCAGAAAAATCAAAAACGGTATTGAACTGCGGAGTTTTCTGTTCGGGTTCGTAGCGGAGCGAAGTATTCATCTCGGGCGCATCCACAATTTTTCCCGGGTTGAAAATATGGTGAGGGTCCCACGTTTGCTTGATGCGCCTGAGCAATTGATAATTTTTTTCACCAATCATCAGCGGAATAAATTCTGCGCGTACGCGCCCATCGCCATGCTCACCGCTCAGCGAGCCGCGATATTTCTTCACCAACTTTGCTGAGGCTAATGCGATTTCTTTAAACTGTTTTACATCTTCCTTGTCTTTCAAATTCAGAATCGGGCGGATGTGCAATTCGCCCGCGCCTGCATGAGCATAGTAAACAGGCTTTTGCCCGAAGCCGTCCATGATGGAAGTTAACTCATTGATATATTCCGGCAATTCTTCCACGCGCACCGCTGTGTCTTCAATCACAGCTACGGGCTTTCTTCCACCCTTCACGTTGGAGAGCGAGCCAAGCCCAGCCTCACGCAGCTTCCACACTTTTCCGATTTCAGGATTATACACTTTCGGAAAATGAAATCCCAAACCTGCTGCTTGCAGTTCAGCAATCATTTTATCAGAATCGCTTTCAATTTGTTCGCGTGTTTCACTGCCAAACTCCACAATCAAAATCGCGCCCGGGTCACCTTGCACGAAGAAGCGGTTTTTCTGCTGCTCCAAATTTTCTTTCGTACAATCCAACACGATTTTATCCATCAGCTCAATAGCGCGCGGCTTATATTTTCTGGCAACCAACACTGCCCGCAATGATTCATCCATCGTGTTGAAGTGAATACAAACGAGCAGTTGCTCTTTGGGCGGTAGCGGAACGCAGTTGAGCCTTATTTCCGTAGTGAATGCAAGCGTACCTTCGGAACCTGCGAGCAGTTTACAAAAATTGAATTGCGGTTTGCTCGCAGTGAAGGGCAATGTTTCCAGTAGCACATCCACTGCGTATCCTGTGTTTCTCCGGTGTATTTCCGGCAAGGGAAATTCATTTCTAATTTCTGTTTGAATTTCAGCTACGCTGAGTTCTTCTTTTATTTGGCGATAGACTTTGTTTTCAAAATTTTCACCTTTACATTTTTCTTCAAACGCTTCATTGCTGATTGTTTTGAAAACGGAATCGGAGCCATCACTCAAAATTGTTTTCAACTCCAGCACATGGTCGCGCGTGGTGCCGTAAACGATAGAGTAGGAGCCGCATGAATTATTTCCCACCATGCCGCCAATCATCGCGCGGTTGGCGGTGGAAGTGTTGGGTCCGAAAAAAAGTCCGTATTGTTTCAGATGAGCGTTCAACTCATCGCGTATTACGCCCGGCTGCACACGCACCCATTTTTCTTTCTCGTTCACTTCCAAAATGCGGTTCAGATGACGCGAGGTATCCACAATAATGCCATTACCTACACATTGCCCGGCAAGCGAAGTGCCTGCGGTGCGCGGAATCAATGAAGTTTTTTCTTGCGTGGCAAAGGCAATCAGCTTTTTGATATCCGCTTCATTTTTAGGATACGCCACGGCAAGCGGCATTTCACGATACACTGATGCATCAGTTGCATACATCGCCAGCATCATGCTGTCGGTGAACAACTCACCTTCTAATTGATTTTTAAGCGAAAGGAGTTTTTCGGGAGAAATTTCCAAGGGGAATTTTTATGGAGGAAAATTAGATGTTAGATAGGAGACGTGAGATGTTGGGACTAATAGACTTCATCGTGGGAGCCGATGTCAATCAGCAAAACTTCATTCGGCTCTTTGTAAAACTTAAAAACTATGCGGCAGTCATAATCAACGCTTACCGCCCATAGACCACTGAGTTTTCCGGTCAGTTTATGCGTTTTAAGTTTGGAATCAAACGGATTGCCGGAAAATATTTTCAGAGTATTCCAGAATTATTTTTTCAACCGGGTGTCGTGGATCACCCGCTTTTGATAGGAGCGCTTGAAGGAAGCATCCCAAACCAGTTTAATCATTCTCCAAATCTTTATAGAGGTCTTTCAGACTTCCTTTCTTCACTTTTCCTTTCTTCTTATTTTTTTCTGCTTTGCGCGCATTTGCCAAAATGCCTTCACGCGCTGCTTCAGCATAAGCTTTCCTGATAATTTCAACCGCAAACTCTTTTTCTTCTAAAAGAAGGGAGTTGAAATTTTCAATTACTTTATTGATGCCATCGGTCTTCATCATTCTTGTCATTGACATTTAGCAAATATACCTTTCAGGTTCTTTTTTTACACAAGCATTTTTTCGGGGGAAAATTCCAAGAGAAATTTTTGTGGCGGAAAATTAGGAATTAGGTGTTAGACGAAGGCAACCGATTCTGCCACTTCAACAAATGGAATTAGTCACGCAGTCTGAGCATATCACCCATATAATTAGATAAAGGGAACAATAGCTGGAATCCCTCTGTGCCCTAATCAGCTCAAAAATAAGTGCGCTGTTTTCGGTATATTTGAATGACAAAAAAATCGCGCTGCATGAAAGCCAAACCAAACATTCCCGCAAGGCTGCTTGGGAATACGACTACTACACGTTTATGGCTCATTTAGTATCGGAATTATAAAACACACGGTAGCGTAAAAGTGGGTGAAGTTATTTCTTCACTCAACACTCCACCCTCAACTCTCCGTGCAGCCCAATCCATTCAGCAATTCCACGAATATCATCTTCGCTATCCCGCAAGATGAGCGCGTAAGCATTGTGATTTATAATGTGCTGGGCAAAGAAGTGAAACGCATTTTGGGAATGTACACTTCCGATGAGCACAAAATAGAATGGGCGGGAGATGATATGCAGGGAAATGCCTTAGGCAAAGGCTTGTACCATGTCAAAATGGAAACAGGGAAGCATTCCGTTGCTGTGAAAGTGGTTTTGATGAAGTAGAGTTAATACTAAAATGATTCGATGCGGTTGATTTCTTGTATTTTTATGACATGAATTGGCAGGATTATATCGTTGAAGATGAAAATATTTTGGTAGGAAAACCAACGCTCAAAGGCACACGGCTTTCTGTTGAATTTCTGGTAGGACTATTAGCGCAGGGATGGACGGAGCAGCAAGTGATGGAGAATTACCCTCGCCTAACGAAAGAGCACCTGAAAGCAATCTTTGCTTACATTCAGGATTGTTTCAAAGACGGCTTGATGTACAAAAAGAATTAGGCGTTTTGTGAAGCTTCTTGCAAAAGAAAATTTTCCTAAAGCATCCGAAAGGTTGTTACGAGAGATGGGTTATGATGTGTTATCCATTGGCGAAGATGCGCCAAGCATAACAGACGAGCATGTGATAGCGCTTGCTATCCGTGAAGAGAGGCTTGTCCTGACTTTTGATAAAGATTATGGGAAGTTGGTTTTCAGAAAAGGATTAAAACCAAAGAAAGGAATCATTTATCTGCGCATCGAAACCTTCGAACCGCGCGAACCTGCTGAAATTATTCACGCATTGCTTGAGTCAAATAGATTTGAGTTTGAGAATGCACTTACTGTAGCTGACAAAGTTTTTGTAAGACAAAGAAAATATTGACTTTATTTCTCCTTCCTGAAAATATGCTGCACACTTGCCTGTGCCGAAGGAAGCACAGTAAGTTCGCTGATGTTCACATGCGCAGGTCGTGTAACGGCAAACAGAATTGTTTCTGCAATATCCTTCGCATCGAGCGGCTTAAAGCCTTTATAGATGGCTTTTGCTTTTTCTTTATTGCCCTGAAAGCGCACTAACGAAAATTCGGTTTCGGCTGCGCCCGGATAAATTCCGGTTACGCGGATTCCTTTTTCGAGCAGGTCATGCTGCATTCCTTTGTTGAGCGCATCCACCGCATATTTGCTGGCGCAATACACATTACCACGAGGATAGACTTCGTGTGAGGCAACAGAACCAATATTAATGATGTGTCCTTTTTTTCTTTTCAGCATCACGGGAATTACCGCTTTGAAAACATACAACAAGCCCTTCACGTTGATGTCAAGCATTTTATTCCAGTCGTCTAAGTTTCCTTCGTCAATGGTCCCCAACCCATAAGCGTTGCCTGCATTGTTGACGAGAATATCAATCGTTGAAAATGATTTCGGCAGCGAACTGATTGCTTCAAATACTTCAGCGCTCTTGCTTACATCAAAACACAGCGTATGCACTTTTACTTTTTGCGCAAGCTTTTTCTGCAACTGTTCAAGTCGTTCTTTTCTGCGTCCGCAGAGGATGAGGTTAATTCCGTTTTCTGCGAAAAGTTCTGCAGTTGCTTTTCCGATGCCTGATGTTGCTCCTGTGATGAGCGCAGTTTTACCCATGATTTCTCAAAGATAGAGATTGGTTTGCAAGCGTGTGTGGCGTTTCCCCTTTTAGGGAAAATACAAAGGGGTAATAATTGAGAAATATTACAAAACAATAAAATACCCCTCTGTGTCTCCCCTAAAAGGGGAGAAGCCAATACACAAAAAATGCCCGCTTAAACTGAATTACAAACAATGAAAATCTCACGCCCGCATTTTCTTCCACAAGAAAAAATAAACGCTAATCGCCAAGGTGTAGATAAGATAAATGCTTGCAATCAATTTTGATTCGAGAAATAATAAAGCCACTAACCCTAAAGAGGTGAGTACAGAAACCAGCACAAAAAAGACAAGGGCGGGCGAAGAAATTTTGAAATAGGAATTTGCGTATTCCTGAGGAAAAACTTTTTTCAATCGCAGGGATGCAATGCTCACGAAAACCGTAAGCAGCATTACTCCGCTCGCTGCGGTGTAGCCGTAAAAATCAATAGATTGTCCGCAGGCAATCAGCGTAAGAACGATGATAAAAAACAAGGCAACAGCGCGATTCGGGTTATTCGTTTTTCCGCTGATTTTCTGAAAATAGGCAGGCAGCATGTTGTCGCGCGCTTGCGCAAAGATTTCACGCGGCAGCGTGATTGCCGCTGCATTCAGGGATGTTAAGCCTGCTGTGATTGCGCCCAGTCCGATGAACGCGATTGCCCATTCGGGAAGATACGCGCGACAACTTTCAATCAATGGCGCACTGAGTTTTGAATAGGCGACTAAGTTTTCACCCGCAGAGCCGATGTAGGCATAGCCTACGCCAACATACACAAACAGCACCGCTATCCCACCGAATAAAAGCGATAGTGGAATATTTCTGCGCGCATCGCGCATTTCTTCGCCCATTTCAGTAATGATTTGAAAACCGATGCACACATTAAATGAAAGTATCACTGCCATAATTACGGGAGTTGTCCCGTTTGGAAAGTCTAATCCGAATTGCGGTGAGGTTTGCGAGCCGACACCGAAAATGTAAATCAACAACGCAATCAGCATTTGCAGGCTCATCACGATTTGCAGCCACGTTACCAATTTCAGCCCGAATAAATAAAGTACATAAAATGCGATAACAATTACTGCGGCTAATTGATGCGCAGTGATTGCAAAAGGCAGAAAAGGATAAAGATATTCGCCCAAGCCAACGGACACCACGCAGGTAGAAGCTGCGCCACCCAACACGCCCCACCATGAAACCAACGTGCCGATAAGCGGATGCAATAATCTGCTGCAATAAAAATAGCCGCCACCCGCAACAGGTATTGCGCTGGAAATCTGAATCAGCGGAACAACGCCCGTTATAGAAATCAGCATCGCCAGTGAGATGGGCAACCAAACGGCATTCCCTGCTTTCGCGGCAATGGAAGCAATCATCACGTAAATGCCCATGCCCACAACACCCCCCGTTACTAATGCGATGCCGCCAACTAATCCGATTTTTTTTTGCAGTTGCATGAGGGCGCAATTTCCGCATTCCGATTCAAAAACTATAATCTCTAAATTTGAAATCCACACATGCGACTGCTCTCCGACAAATTGCGCTTCATTCGTTTCTTCACCTGGTGGAATTACAAGCTGCCTCCGTTGTTTGGCATCGCTTATTTTTTTACGCTGGTTTATGATGTGCCTTTTGAAACGGCAATGGCGCGTTATGGAATCCTTCTGATTTCTATGATAGGTACAGCGGGGTTTGGTCATTACCTCAACGACTTATCCGATATTGAAGCGGATAAACTTGCGGGCAAATCAAACGCGGCTACGAACCATTCAATCTTGCTTAGAACAGCAGTAATCACGCTGTTTCTCTTGTTGTCGTTGCTGCCGTGGTTTATTTTTTTACAACCGGGATTGCCGCATCTGTTTATTGCCTGCGTGCTGCTGCTGTTTGTTTTTTATTCGCTTCCACCGTTTCGCCTCAAGAACAGAGCATTTGCAGGGGCGCTTGCCGACATGCTTTATGCGCATGGCATCCCTGCTTTAATTGTCGCTTTTGCTGTGATAGATAAAGCAGGCGAAGGAGGGGAATATTTAATTGCGCTTGTGTTTTTCTGGCAGGTGATGGTGGGCTTGCGAAACATCGCGTTTCATCAGGTGGAAGATTTTGAGCATGATAAAATTGCCGGAATAAAAACATGGGCAACCCAACTTGGAATTGAGCGCGTGAAAAAGATTTCGCTCTATATTTTTCATCCGCTGGAAATCGTTGCATTTGGCGCGCTCATATTTTTTCTGTTCAATCATTCCTTGTTTGGCGGCATCCTGCTGCTGGCGCTGATTGCATGGCGGCTGTTCATCTATTTGTTTCTGTATGAGAAAAATTATCTCAAGAGCCTGCGGAATTATTTTTCTTTTGTGAACAACAGTAACGAAGAAGATTTTCCTTTGGTGATGCTTATTTGTTTGTGCTGCGCGAATCCGTGGTTTGCATTGCTGCTCGTGTTGCACGTAGTTTTGTTTCCCGAATATCTTTTAAGATTGCTCAAACTCTGAATCTTATTTGAAAAAACAGCAGGATAGCATGAACGAAGAACAACCGCATCGCATTTCCAAATCATTAAAACGCTCAAAGAAAGCGGGACTTCCTCCCGGTTCTTTGGTGTATTTAGGCGATCGAAAAGTAGAAACTACCAGAATCACCTTATTTAATTATACACGTGAGACAATTCTCGAAAAGGAAATTTTAAATTTTGAAGAATGTCTTTCTTTTCGCGATGAAAAATCGGTGACATGGATAAATATTGACGGGCTGCATGACGTGTCAGTGATTGAAAAAGCCGGAGCGCTTTTTAATCTCGACCCGCTTGTGCTGGAAGATATTGTAAACACGGGGCAGCGACCCAAGGCGGACAACTATGATGATTATTTATTCACGGTGCTCCGGATGCTTACCTATGACGAGGAGAAGGAATGCATCATCAGCGAGCAGGTGAGTTTTGTGCTGGCGAAAAATTATGTGCTTTCGTTTCAGGAGGATGTGGGCGATTTATTCGACCCGATTCGCATGAGGATACGCGATACGAAAAGCAAGATTCGTTTGGAGACCGGAAACGATTATCTGATGTACCGGCTGATGGATGTCGTAGTAGATAATTATTTCGTGCTGCTCGAAAAAATCGGGGAGAAGATGGAAGACCTCGAAGAAGAAATTATGAGAAGAGCCACTTCAGCGAGTTTAGAGAAAGTGCAGGATATAAAAAAGGATTTACTCCTCATGCGCAGAGCCATTTATCCGTTGCGCGATGTGCTCAGCACGTTGACGAAGGAAGATGTGAAATTGGTGAGTAAAAAAACACAGCGCTATTTCCGCGATACCTATGACCATACGGTGCAAGTGATTGAAACCATTGAAATGTTTCGCGAAATGATAAGCAGCTTGCGCGATAATTATCACTCGCAGTTGAATATCGAGATGAATAAAACGATTCAAACGCTCACCATCTTCACAGCGATATTTATTCCGCTTACGTTTATTGCGGGCGTGTATGGAATGAATTTCGAGAATATGCCGGAGTTGAAATGGGAATACGGCTATTTTGAAGTGCTGGGTGTGATGGGATTAATTTTTATCGCGCTGCTTTTCTACTTCCGCAGAAAAAAGTGGTTGTGAGAGTTCCTCACGGCAGCGCTTTCAAAATCATTTCATCCACAATATTCAAAAGCGCATTGGGCTGAAACTTTCTCCACAACAAACTATTCAGCGCGTGTCCGAAGTTGATGTAATAATGAAGCCTGCCCGCGCGCATTTCGGTGATGACATGTTCCCGAAAATTTAATGCTGCTATCCAGCCGCCCTCATCTTTAATATCATCATACCACTCTTCGTAATAGCTGTCGTCAGAGCGGTGATAGTTGAGTACGTTTTCGCCAACAAGAATGAATTTGTTGATGCCGTTTTTGAGCATCCCATCAATCAGATTGCGCTTCACGTACATGATGTCATTATTAATGCAATCATTCCACTCACCGATAAATTCGATTACGGCAAACTGGTTTTCATAATCAGCAAAAAGCACTTTCAGATAAAGCGTGTTTGAGCCGATGTCGTCCCACTGCGGATGAATGATGTAATTGTAAATCTGGTTGGGGTGTTCAAAGTCGTAGTCATCCTTTCCATAAAAAGGCGAGCGCTCATCTTCGGATGCGATATAGGAATCACGCCAGTTGTAAAAGGGTTCGATGTGGTACATGCCGGATAAAATTGCCGTTTTCAGGAGACAATACCCAAGAAATGTTTTCGGTCGTCATGCTGAGCAAAGCGAAGCATCTCGCACTGCATAAAGGCTATCACTTAATTTCAAGAGTAGAGATTCTTCGCTTCGTAGAACTCTGCTCAGAATGACGCTGTGCTTACTTCGCCTCCTCCGCCTTTCTTACGCTGCCGTGTTGCAGCAGGCGCTCTTTGGCTTTTTCGTAGGAAATATTGAGGGATTCCTGCACCATGCGCGCGCCACGGTCAATGAGTTTGTCATTGCTCAGTTGCATGTCCACCATTTTGTTGCCCTTCACTCTGCCGAGGCGAATCATCACCGAAGTGGATAGCATATTGAGAATCAATTTTTGCGCGGTGCCGGCTTTCATGCGCGTGCTACCTGTCACAAACTCAGGACCTACTGCCGCTTCAATCTGGTGGTCGGCAAAGCGCGTCACGGGCGCGCCCGGATTGCAAGTAATACATCCGGTGAGAATTCCGTTGCGCTTGCATTGTTGCAGCGCGCCAACTACATAAGGCGTAGAGCCTGAGGCTGCAATTCCAATCACTATATCTTGTTGGCTCACATTGTCTTTCTGCAAATCAAACCAGCCTTGCTCGTAATTATCTTCTGCAAACTCCACCGCTTTTCTGATTGCGGTATCACCGCCTGCAATCAGCCCAATCACCATGCCCTGCGGCACGCCAAACGTAGGCGGACATTCCGAAGCGTCAACAATGCCAAGCCTGCCGCTGGTGCCTGCGCCAATGTAAAACAGCCTTCCCCCGCTCAACATGCGGTCAACAATATCATCAGCCAGCTTTGCAATTTTCGGTATCAGCTTCTTCACCACTTTCGCCACTTTCTGGTCTTCTTTATTAATGCCGGTGAGGATTTCCTCCACGCTCATTTTTTCGAGGTGCTGATAAAGAGAGGATTGTTCGGTGATTTTTTCCATGAGAATCTGAGTGAAAATTGCTGACCAAAAATACGGCATTCATCTGCTCCGAAAGAAGCAGTTAACCACAGTAGCAGAGGGGAAATAATCTTTTTAAGAAAAACTTAATTCTACCTGTAACCTTCATTCATCAAGGCACGTACACAGGCGAGTATTTCACAGGAGTAAACCAACACCATGAATTATACTCTACACAGGAATTTTACGTCAGAAAAAACCAGGTTCCATCTTCTTCATGCGCTCGCGCTGATTCTCGCAGCGCTTCTCGGTTTCAGTTTTTCAATTAGCGCTAAAACATACACTGCAAATCTTAACGGAGCCTATAATGATGCAAACATCTGGACTCCGGCTTATCCCGGCAACATCATTCAGGAAACAGATACGATAGTTATCAATAATGATGTGAAGCTTACCACCGACATCGTGGTGAAAGGCACTGTGCTCGTGCGCAGAACAGGCTCCTTCATGGGCAACAATAAAATGGTAGTGCTGCCTTCAGGCAGGTTCATCAACTTCGGCACTACGGTGCTTGATGCTATCAACAATCGCGGGCTGATTTACAACAAACATATTCTTGAAGTAGCTGGCGATTTCATCAACTCAGGCGAACTGATTAATCAAGAAAGCATGGTGGTGGGCAACATCACCGACAACATCGGGCTCATTACCGGACAAGGCGGCAACCTGATTTCCAATAAAAAATTAGTGAACTCGCAAACAGGCGTCATTAAAGGCGGCATTGACATCTGCTCCAATAGTTTTATGAATGTTGACGGGGGCACGATTGACTCCACCAACCTCAGCTTTTGCGGACACCGCATTTTCAGAAATGTGTATCTGAGCGCAGATGTGCGCAAAGAAAATATTATGATCAGCGTTAAAAATGCAGAAACCAAAGGCTACAAAGATTTTCAGGTGGAGCGCAGCGTAGATGGCGTCAATTATGAAACCATCGCGGTGATTGGCAAAAAAGACATCAGTGATTTGTCCATTCCTTTTCAATATCTGGATGAAGAAGTTGTGAAAAGCAACTCGGTTTTCTACAGAGTCAAATTGACGAATGAAGAAAACATCGAAACCTTCATCCCGCCTGTTGAAGTGGGCAACATTCTTACCAGCAAATCAGACGATCAATAACGAATAAGCTTGCCCGGCCAGTGAACCCGTCAGTAATTGAAGCGAATGACTTGCGGGGAAGACGGGAGTGGGGAGTGGTACATATAGTGTGTGCCGGTTGAGCATGAAAAAGGCATCCGATAAATGGATGCCTTTTTCATTTTAGGGAAGTGAGTCGAAATAGGGCGCTTGCCCACAGTTTACACTGAGCTTATCGAAGTGCCACTTAAAAGAGGCTGCATGTTATTTACTTAATAGCATCCAGCGTAGAATGTGAAAGGATGAACCCGTAGTTCTCGTAAACATCCATTTTCGCCATGCCGATACCCGGCACAAACCATTCTGTTTTATAGGTTACCACATAGCCCAATTCATTTGTATAGCCCTTCTTAATTCCTTTTTGACTCATCGCTGCTTTAATTTTTTCGTCCGCTACCTGTCGTGATTTATCCCACTCCGCATTGTTTGATTCATACGACTTGTTAATCGCTCCCTTTGTCCATGATTGTGAATCAATCCTGAACGCTTTGTGTTTCACCCCGCCAATCGTTACTGTCCTCTTCGCCTGTCACCTGCGCGATGGCATAGTTCACCGTATTGTTTGAAAATTGCAGCGTTTCTCTCACCTTTACATCCACTGTTGCATAAATGTTTTTTGTTTCGCACACTATTGTCGTGCATTTCATAGCTAAAATTCAAGTTTCAAATGCAACTTTAACGAGTGAGACAATGTATTTAAAAACTAACGCGACAGCGAAAGCAGGCATTAACTATGTTCGGACATTGATTGAATCACACAATTGTATTTTTCAAAAAATTGACCAAAATGATGTTGGCATTGATGCCTTAGTTGAATTAGTAAAAAATGAAAGACCGACTGGTAATTTTATTGGGGCACAGATAAAATCCGGCAATTCATATTTCGATAAAAAATCAAATTTGTGTAAAATACCTATTGGAGACCACAGAGATTATTGGACTAAACATTCATTACCTGTTTATGGCATTGATTATATTCCTGAATATGAAAGCGCATATTGGGTTGACATAAAAGGATACTTACTGCAAAATCCTGCTGACACAGTTATTTCATATGAGCCAACCTTAGTTAATCTCATTAACAAAACTACTTTCTCGACACGATTTATTCCTTATTTGACAGGTGAGGTTCCTGAAATAAGTTATGAGTTTGCAAAAGAACTTTTTAAATCTTCAAACCCAGACGAGATTTATTTGGGACTCTACACTTTATTTAAAAAGTATGCTGATAAAAATAAAGTGTGGGACATTTTTGTAAATTATTTTCAAACCCATACGATAACTGATATACCTGAACCACTTGTTTATTATTTATCTGTAATTCCTTGGCATCCCGATATGTTATTTTACAAGGACTCGCATACAGCCGAATCAAGAAATTATGGTAAAACGCTTCTGGAAAATTTTGAAAAAGAGGACATTATTAAGCTTCTTCACTTCATCGATGAAGAAAATATGATTTCAAGAGGTTCATTAGGTCAGTCTGTTGAAGCCATTGTTGCCACAATTCCAAATTTTATAAAATTCCTTGAAGAAATAATAAAGGATAAAAATTTGGATGTTAAACTCCGGGAATTTTCTGCAATTATTTTGGCTTCTCATAAAGGAGAATACAGTATAAGAACTTTAACTTCTATAATGCCAGAAGAATCATGGTATGTTCAAGAGCTAATAAAACACACAAAAGAATATGGAGTATTTGATCCATACTGACATCATCTGCATATCTTTATTCAATGACTTACAAAGACAAATTCGTTTGGATTACGGGCGCATCATCAGGTATCGGTGAGGCGGTGACGTATGTGTTTGCAAAAGAAGGTGCGCACGTTATCATTTCAGCCCGCAGAACACACGAGTTAGAAAGAGTGAAGGCAAATTGTCCTGATGTATCAAAAGTTACAATAGTGCAATTGGATGTGGGCGATTACAAAACCATTGAATCAATTGTGAAACCTGTGCTGGAAAAATTCGGGAGAATAGATGTGCTGTTTAACAATGCAGGAATCAGCCAACGCGCACTTGCGCAGGATACGAGCCTTGAGGTGTATGAACGAATCATGGACGTAAATTTCATGGGCAGCATTGCGATGACCAAAGCAGTGTTGCCTTTTATGCTGAAACAAAAATCGGGACAGATTGCAGTCATCAGTAGTCTCACCGGAAAATTCAGCACTGCGTTGCGCACAGGCTATGCCGCTTCCAAACATGCGCTGCACGGCTTCTTTGACGGGCTGCGTTCAGAAGTGTACACGGAAAATATCCAGGTAACAATCATCTGCCCGGGATTTGTGAAGACGCATGTTTCTGAAAATGCGCTGAAAGGCGATGGTATCCTGCACAATAAAATGGATGAGTTAATCGCTGGCGGATTAGAGCCTGCCTTTGTTGCTACAAAAATTCTGGAAGGAATGAAAAGAGGAAAAGAAGAGATGAATATTGGGGGAAAAGAGGTGATGGGTGTTTATTTAAAACGGTTTTTACCAAGCGTTTTTTCAAAATATATCCGAAAGATTAAGATTACCTGACGCTTTTTTGAAGTTTTCTCAAAGTTTTTTGCTGTTTTCCTCATTTGTTGACAAAAAAATTACAAAACTGCTTTGAATTTTAAATGAAAGCATTTAACTTAGAAGGGTAATCCAAACAAACAGATGAAAGCCGAAAAATCACCGGCATTTACCGAAAGCGAATTAATCAACGGTTGCGTTATAGGTGACCGTAACGCGCAAAGAGCGCTCTATTATCGCTACTCCCCAAAAATGTTTAGTGTTTGTTTGCGCTACGCAAAGGATTATCACAGCGCAGAAGATGTGTTGCAGGAAGGTTTCATCAAAGTATTTCGCTACATCGCAAAATTCAGGCACGAAGGTTCTTTTGAAGGCTGGATGCGCAGAATTTTTATCAATACTTCCATTGAGTTTTTGAGAAAGAGTGTCAGCATGTACTCGATTGTAGATGCACAAGACAAGCCGATTGACATCATTGACGAAAACCATTTTGACGACTTAGACCATCAAGATTTAATGCACATGGTGCAGAGTCTGTCGCCCGGCTACCGCACGATATTCAATTTATATGTTGTGGAAGGCTATTCGCACAAAGAGATTGCGAAAATGCTTGAAATCAACGAGGGCACATCAAAATCTCAGTTAGCGCGGGCGCGCGTTATCTTACAGAAGAAAATCCTTTCTACCCAGAGAGTGGCTGTTGAGAGCGGCTTATAGTCTATTTATTTCTACAATAGCCGGCAAAATGGCAGTTAAATTCAATGCAACTTTTCTATCTTTAGCCCTATCCTTATAGAAATTTCTTATTTGCAGGTGTGTTGACCAACAAGGCGAGCAAGATTTTTTTACCAAAAACCGAGTATGAGGATTGTCAGGAACAATGAAGATAAAGGCAGCGTTTTCGATAAGCATTTCAGGGAATTAAGAAATTCCGAGGTGTCTCCAGCGGGTGACCTTTGGGATAGAGTCGAATATAAACTTGATGAAGACCGCCAGCGCGTGAAGCATGACCATTGGTATCATGCGTTGCTCCTTCTCCTTATTCCATTAACAGCGGTAAATGTTTACCTGACGTATGACTTGCAAGGGTTGTACGTTTCGTTTTTTAAGAAGGGCGCGACAGAGCAAATTTCCAACGAAGCAATTTTCTTAGGAAACAATCTGCCCAGCCAACTCTATTCAACAGGGGGCTCATCTATTCCTTTGTCGCTTCATAATCCATTTGCGGAAATAGCCAATACAGCTAATAACGAATTGCTTCCAAATAAGTATGAAAGGAACACCAGCGCAGACGCAAAATCAGTTTTTGTAAATGCATCAAATGAATTATTGCCGGATGCTCATTCAAGTATCACACAAAATAGCTTTCAATCGGATGCAATCGCTGCAAATGATTTGATGCCTGTTGAGCGCTTGTTGCTCGAAACGGATGCAACGCCACAGGATGTGAAATTCAATCATGCGAGAAACAAACTGGAAAGAAAACAATCGGCAATTAAAGGATTTCATGTCGGAATAGAAGGAGGGCTGAACCACAGCATGGTTTTAATTAATGACAGTAAGCTTGACCAGATAATTGGCGGGAACATTCACAGAAAATTAGACTTGGGCGCGTATTATGCAGTTTCAATGGGCTATGATTTTTCGAGAAAATTCGGAGTGGAAACAGAGTTGATTTTCTGTTCGCAGCAAGGACAGAAATACTCAGAGTTGCGCTATGGCAAAGTGCATGTTGACGGAGAAATTGATTTGGAATATATGAGCGTTCCCGTTCTGTTTAAATACAAGATGACAAAGATGGGCGGCAAAGCGCTAAATCCCCGCGTGATAAACTTTGTTGCGGGATTGCAATACAGTAGATTGAAAGAAGCGAGCATCAAGATGAACAATTTGGATTTGCAAAACGCTACCGAACCATTTAACCGCGATGAATTGGGAGTTGTGCTTGGCTTGGAATACGACCTTTTTGTGAGTCCGAATTACTTCGTCACGCTTGGCACACGCGCCAGCATTTCATCTGATATTCACGCATTTCCCTACTTTGTTCCGCAAGCGTCACAAACCTATAATGTGCTGGTTGGCGTAAATGCCAGCTTCCATTATTTGATGAAAAGAAAAGGATAAGCGTTCCCGCCTTTAGTCATTTAAAAAACGCTAAAGCGTTTTCCTTTCTTCAAACGAAGGTTTAGTAACATTGTCTTTTCAAACATTCTCCTTTGCGTTTAGCATTTTTTATAGCCGCCATTTTATCAGCTTTATTTTCTCAGGCAAACAACCTGCATGGAGTTGTTACGGATGAAAATAAGCAGCCGCTTTCATTTGCGAATGTGTATGTGCTGGGAACAACGAAAGGCGTAACTACAAATGCAGAAGGGCAGTACCAATTAGAGTTAGGCGCAGGAAGGTTTGATATTGTTTTTCAGTACATCGGCTACACGAAGCAGATACGCCAAATTGAAATTCAAAATGAAGATGTTGAATTGAATATTGCCTTGCAGCCTGAGGAAATCCGCTTGCGTGAAGTTGTTGTGAGCGGAAAAGAAGACCCGGCTTACGCCATTATCCGAAACGCAATTGCAACTCGACAATACCACTATGACCAAATAGAAAACTACAAATGCAATGCTTACACAAAAGGCATGCAGCGATTAGTGAGCGCGCCCGATAAAATTTTCGGGCAGCCAATCAATTTTGACGGCTCGCTTGATTCAAATAATGCGGGCATTATTTACCTCTCTGAATCCATTTCAGAGCTTTCCTTTCAGAAGCCTGATTTGTTGAATGAAAATGTCATTTCTTCAAAGGTGAGCGGTGACAGCAAGGCGTTCACATGGAATCGCGCAGGTGATTTTTACATTTTTGATTTTTACAAAAACAACATCCGCATCGAGCCGTTGAGCGAAAGGGTTTTTATTTCTCCTATCAGCGATAACGCGCTGCTCTATTACCGCTATCATCTTGCAGGCGTATTTTCTGATAATGGCAAGTTGGTGAATAAAATTGAAGTGACACCACGCAGAAAAAATGACCCTGCGTTTTCAGGCTTTATTTATATCGTGGACGAAAGTTGGAACATCCACAGCTTAGATGTATTTCTCACAAAACAAAACCAAATCAATTTTCTCGACACGCTTTGGATAAGGCAGGTATATACGCCCGTGCAGGATACCTTGTGGATGCAGCTTTCACAGCGATTTGAATTCAACTTTGGATTCCTCGGCATCAAGGCTGAAGGCTACTTCGCCATCGTGTACAGCGATTATGAGGTAAACACTACGTTTTCAAAAAAATATTTCACCAATGAATTGCTCAGCGTAGATGAGGAAGCGAATAAAAAAGACAGTGTGTATTGGGAACAATATCGCCCAGTGCCGCTCACGCAGGAAGAAAAAATAGATTATGCGCGGAAAGACAGTTTGGAAGACTTGAAGCAATCAAAAGAATACTTGCGAAAAATTGATCGTGAAGCAAACAAGTTTAACCCGTGGGATTTAGTGTTGGGCTACAATTATCAAAATTCACATAAGAAGCTCTACGTGAATTTCATGCCTTACATTCAGGGGTTGCAATACAACACAGTGGAGGGTTTCAATCTGAAATTGAAAGCAGAAATCCTAAAAGAATTGAGCAGAGAACGAAGCTTACTCTTTGAACCACTCGCGCGCTATGGATTTTCAAATAAACATTTTAACTCTTCATTGCGAGCCCGCTTTGATTACAGTCCTGCAAAACTTGCCTACATCGAATTGGAAGGCGGAAGAAAAGTGTTTCAATTTAACAGCAACGAGCCGATTACTGAAATGGTGAATACCGCCTATTCGCTGTTTGGCGGAAAGAATTACATGAAAATCTTTGAAGATTGGTTTGGAAAAATTAATCATCGAATAGAGATTGTGAATGGATTGATGCTTTGGGCAAATGTGGCTTATGAACGCAGGCTGCCGCTTGAAAATACTTCTGCTGTTGCGGTAAAAAACAAAGAAGCAGATTTTGAGCCGAACATTGAATTTGAAGAGCATGATGCGTTTTCTTTTTCAGCAACGCTGCAATACAAGCCCGGGCAGAAATTTATTTCGCGTCCTTACCAGAAAATTGCGCTTGGCTCAAAGTGGCCCACATTTGCCGTGAGCTACAGGAAATCCATCCCGGGCGTAATTGAAAGTGATTTGGATTATGATTTTATTGAGTTTAGAATTTCCGATGAAATATCGTTGGGCATGTTTGGCAACGAATCCTATTCCGTGAAATTGGGAACCTTCCTCCGCAATAATAATGTAGAGTTAATGGATTATCGCCATTTCAACGGTAATCAAACGGCTTTTGGGCTGAATTATCGCGATGGCTTCCAATTACTTGATTATTATGCGGCAAGCACTACAAACAAGTATATAGAGGCGCATTTTCAACACAACTTCGAGGGTTTCTTTTTCAATAAAATCCCCGGATTCCGAAAACTGAAATTTCAGGAAGTATTTGGGGCGCATTTTATTTATTCAGAGGATTTTAAAGATTACATGGAATTGAATATAGGAATTGAAAACATCCTGCGAGTACTCAGGCTCGATTTTGTGTTCAGCATCAGCAAAAACCACCCGAATGAGTTCGGAGTAAGAATCGGGCTGGATTTTGGGCAGCTATAGAGGCGCAAAGTTTTAGGCTTTTAAACTTTGGACTTTAGACATTAAACCATTAGCTTTGCCGTTCAAATTTTTTGAGCAATGCCGAAGATGAAGACCAATTCAAGTGCCAAGAAGCGTTTTAAGCTGACGGGGTCAGGGAAAGTAAAGCGTTCAAAGGCTTTTCATAATCACATTCTGACGAAGAAGAAAAAGACGAGAAAGAAGAGGCTGGCACAAGGCGCATTAGTGCATGAAACAAACGAGTTTACCATCAAAAGGCTGCTTGTAAGAGCTTAACCAATAAAAATTATCAGTCATGCCCAGGTCAGTCCCCGCAGTTGCAGCGCGCAAAAAACGCAAAAAAATTCTCAAACAGGCCAAAGGCTATTGGGGTAGGAAGAAGAATGTTTTCACCGTTGCTAAAAATCAGGTTGAAAAATCAGGCGTTTACGCATTCCGCGACCGCAGAAACAAAAAACGCACCTTCCGCAGTTTGTGGATTACGAGAATCAATGCAGCATTGGATGCAGAAGGTTTGAGTTACTCAAAGTTCATGGGCAACCTGCATAAAGCGAACATCACTATTAACCGCAAGGTGCTTGCCGATTTGGCGATGAATCAGCCGGATACGTTCAAGAGTTTAATAGCACAGGTGAAGTAAACCTTCCGCCATACTAAAATAAAAAGGGCTTCATTTGAAGCCCTTTTTTTATTTCCCCACACGACTATTGCAAAAAAGAAAAGCCTCGCAGGAGATGCGAGGCTTTTCCAACCACCCGGATCCTCACCCGGATGGACCAACCGATTCGTTACATGCCGAAGGCGTAATAATAAACTCCCGGATAGTCGGGATAAACGCCTTCAATCATCACTCCTCCTTTTTTGTCTTGTAATTTTTTTACCACGTCATCAGCCGTAGCGATAGCTTGTTTATCAATGCGCGTGATGATGAAGCCGGGGCGCATGTCTGTATATTTTTTAATTCTACCTTCATTAATAGAAGATACTTTCACTCCGCTCTGTATTCCCAAGTCGCTGATTTCTTTTTTCGAGAGTTCTGCAAAATCAACTCCCAAAGTTTCCTGCACATCGGTTTTCGCCTTTGAAAGAAATTCAGTTCCCTTGTTCTTGTTTTTAAGCGTAATTACGCTTTCCTTTATCTTTCCTTCACGCACGTAAGCGACATTGATTTTATCACCGGGACGGAATTGCGCAACTACTTCCTGCAACTTGGGAGATGAATTTACCTCGATGCCATTAATGGTTTTAATTACATCCTTTTGTTTAATGCCAGCGTCATGAGCAGCGCTGCCTTCGAGAACTTCTTCTACATAAACGCCACTAAAATTGTCTGTGTCAAGGTCTTTGGCAAGGTCAGAATCAATGTTACGGATTGTAACTCCCAAAAATCCGCGTTGCACGATTCCGAATTCCCTCAAATCATTCACGACTTTTTTAACAAGATTGGCAGGCACTGCAAATGAATAACCGGCATAAGTTCCAGTAGGAGATGCAATGGCAGTATTAATACCCATTAGTTTTCCGCGGATGTCAACTAATGCACCACCGCTATTGCCCGGATTCACTGCTGCATCAGTCTGAATAAACGACTCAATTGCGGTTTGACTTTCAAGAATATTAATATTCCTTCCTTTTGCGCTCACAATTCCCGCAGTAACAGTGGACGCGAGGTTAAATGGATTTCCAACAGCTAATACCCATGCTCCGATTTCAATTGAATCAGAGTTGCCAAAAGGAATGAACGGAAGATTCGATTGTTCCACTTTAAGAACCGCTATATCTGTTGACGGGTCAGTGCCCACCAGCGTAGCGGAATATCTTTTATTATCATTCATTACCACCTCGATTTCATCAGCGCCTTTAATAACGTGGTTGTTGGTTACAATGTAGCCATCCTCAGAAACAATAACGCCCGAGCCGGAAGCCATGCTTGGCTCATGCTGGTAGTTGCGCTGTTGTGGACCTCCAAAGAAATCATCGCCAAAAAAATCTTTAAATGGGTTATAAGTTTGTTGCTGTTGCTGCGGCATCGCTTTCGACATCACATGCACCACACCGGGCGTGGTAACGCGCGCAGCATACGTGAAATCAAGCGCCATCGGAATATCCCTTGGCATTCCAGGTAGGTTTGCAAACTTCACGGGCTGCGCCTGTTGAATAATCGTAGTGGTTTCTTTTTGAGAAAAACGGAATACCAATGCAGAAGTAATAGCGCTGATGAGCACTGTTGTAATGAGCAGAAGAAAGATGTTGCTTTTTTTCATGGTCGTTAAAGTTTTAGTTACTGAATTCTCTTTTCAATTTTAATGCCTGAAATTTTCAGACGATGATATTAACACAAAGGATGCCGTTTTAGTGTCTGTCGCTGTAATTTTGACGTGTTTTTAAAATATTTTAACAGAATTTGCCTGCAAAGGTTTAAAACAACAGATGAAATTGCACTTCTACAAATACCACGGAAACGGAAATGATTTTATTCTAATTGACAATCGGGATGAGGTAATTAAGAATTTACCGAAGCAGGTAGTGGAAAAACTTTGCCACCGAAGATTTGGAATAGGCGCAGATGGATTGATTTTAATGAACAGAAGCAAGGAGTATGACTTTGAAATGCAGTACTACAATTCAGATGGGCGCGAAAGTACAATGTGCGGCAATGGAGGTCGCTGCATGGTGCAGTTTGCCAGTGATTTAGGAATAATAAAAAATAAAACATCCTTCCTTGCAATTGATGGACCGCATGATGGAATTATTGGCTCTGACAAATCCATTAGCATTAAGATGATTGATGTAAAAACATTTGAGAAAAAAGACTCTGATTATGTCATCAATACCGGCTCGCCACATTATGTGAAATTTGTCGGTGATGTGGATGCTATAAATGTCTCAAGCGAAGGAAAGGCAATGAGAAACCAAAGTGATTTTATAAAAGAAGGAATCAACGTAAATTTTGTGGAAGAGGGGAGCGATAAATTAAAAGTGAGAACCTATGAACGCGGGATTGAGGATGAAACCCTGTCATGCGGAACGGGAGTGGTGGCTTCGGCTTTAATCAGCTCGGTGAAGCAGGAAAAGAGCGAAGGAAGACAAACGGTAAACCTTACTACACCGGGTGGAACTTTTGAAATCTCCTTTGTAAAAAAGAACGAAGGTTTTTCAGACATCTGGCTGAAGGGTGGTGTAGAGTTTGTGTTTGAAGGAGAGGTTGATTTGAAAAAATTTGGACTGAAATAAAATGAGAAGGGGAGCACCGAAGTAACTCCCCTTCCCAAACCCAACCCTCATATGTATCTTCAATTCATCAGTTCATTACGATGAATTTCCTGTTTTCGTTTCTTTCATTGCTTTTGATAGTCAGTTGATAAGAGCCATTAGGGAAATCAACTGTGGGAATCTCTAATTTTTGAAATCCCGTATTATCAAGGTATTGTCTGAAAATTGTTTTTCCACTCAAGTCAGTGATGAATAACTCAGCCTGTGTATTCTGTTCCATGCTGAATTCAACTGAAACAGTTTCTCTTGCAGGAATCGGATAAAGATTCAGAGAGGATGCGCCTAATGTTTTGATTTTTAATGAACTGCTTTTTTCATTTTGATTTGCAATCACTTCAGCGAAGTTGTGGTGATGCAAGAACTCATATTCTCCGCCTTCAAAAATGATTTTGTTCATTCTTGTTTCATATTCGGTGTTTTCGCTGAGTCCTTCGATTGCATGAACATTTGTTGTGCTGCTAACGCTTTCCCACTCGTTGCTGCCCGTCCTTCTGTAGTCTATACGATATTCATTCGCACCGGGGTAATTGTTGAAAATGACAGTTGCTGTATTTGCTCCGATATTTTCCCACCGAAGGGCAAAGTCATACTCAGATACATTTTCAACAGGGTAAGAAACACATTCACCCAGCGTGTTACTTGGAAAATTCGGAAGTCCGTATTTGCTGAGTTTTCCGCCCAAATGCAATCCATTTTCAACGAAGTTGCAATCTGTTCCTTTAATGTTTGGGCGACTAATCATTACCAGATATTGGCTATTTCTCATCGCTCCATAAATTTTCTCATCCGGTCCCATTTGAAGCGAGCCAACGTAATTTGACGGACTTGCGATTAAAGTTTTAGTTCCAGCTACATTATACGCGAGCATATCAAACTGGTAAATTCTCTGGTTTATAAAACTGGAAACATAGAGCAACTCGCAATTCGGAGAGAAGCACGCTGCAAAACCATTCGCAACATTCAGGTTGCGGAAATTGCTAACTCTTCCGGTAGAAGCATCAAAATCAAACAAACCGGTGAATGATAAATTTGCTGCGAATACCAATCTCTCTCCATTTGCAGAAACTTTAATTTCCCCTGCGCTTTCATCCGCAACAGGACCAACTTTTGATTTCACTACTCCGATAATTCCAGCGCTTGTAAGCTGAAAAACATAAAAACTATCAGTATTTGCTTTGTGGGTTATTACCCAATACTCTTTTCCATTTGCATGCGGAGCTATAGTAAGGGACTCATTCGTGTTCCTTACTAAAGGCAACCCTTTTTCTACGATATCGCCCAATCCCCCATCAAGGTTCATGTCAATAATCGAATAGGCAAGTCCGTTCTCAAGTCCGTTTTCGTAACAATCTGTGGTGAAAAGATAATAGATGCTGCTGCTGCCCGGAAGGTTAACTGTCGCTGATGATTGCATGGAACTTGCGCAGCCAGTATGTCCCAGATAGCCATTCGGCATTACCTGATGATTCTTATTCCAGATGGCTCCTGTATTAGGTAGGTCGCCTCCGTTGGTATAGAATTGCAAATTCCCGGCAGCATTACAGGCTACAGCAATTCCTTCGGATGCCTGCATGGCACCGTTGGTAAGCGCTACCGGGTTTCCGTTTGTAAAATCAAGTCCGGCATTTATTCCGAAATACCAGATATTCGCACGTTTTGGATGTTGTGCCTGCACTGTATAAATGCTCGTCATCACCGCCACAAGGGTCATCAGCTTCAATAGTCTCATCGTTCCTCCTCTAATAAATTGGTTATAGATTAATTACATGGTTACTTTTAGGTTTTTGCTATATTGGATGGGTTAGATGCAGTTGTTACGGTATAGTCCTGTACTTGTTTCGTTTTGTGCTGCCGTGTGCAAAAAATATTTCTATAGAACATTGCTTTTTGAGAAAAACATGCCTATATTAGTGAAGTGAATTTTCAAATTCCAAACCCTAAATCCCACTTGTATGAGAAAAATCTACTCAATTTTTATTCTCTCTCTCTTAGTAATCCTTCTTCAGGCACAAGATTTAACAATTGACGGGAGCGTAGTAGTTCAGGCTGACGGTGAACTTTATGTGAACGGAAGTGTACTCATCAAACCCGGTGGAACCTTAGATATTCAATCAAGCGGCTCCAATGTTGGTTTTGTAGAAGTTAATCATGACGGAGTAAGCGGCATCCAAACATGGGAGTGCAATGGTTCAACTATCAGCACAGGAGGAGATGGCGAGGTATATTTCAAAGGGGATTTGGATTACAACATTGAAGGAACCTCTGTTTCCTTTCCGCACCTTATTGTAGATGTTACTACTCTTGTTGGAATTTTTAATGTTGCAGAGATAAATGTGATTGATAGTATTCATGTTGCTAAAACACTGGATTTGAAAAACGGCAGAATGATTACAGCAGCAAATAAAGTTGTGTATGTTTCCAATAGTTCGCCAGATGCAATTAAGAGTTCAGATGGCGCGTTTGGAGCAAATTATTCAAACTTTATAGAGGGTTCGCTTAGACGAGAAGTGGCAATAGGCGCTACTAATTACTATAAATTTCCAATTGGTTGCGCTCCTAATGCAGGTTTGAACAAAAGAGGATACAACCCCGCATTTCTTGATTTTAGAACAGGAGGCGGCACTATCGAGGCGCGTAAACCCGCAACCGTTACGAGCATTGTAGGTAGGTTTGAGGAACTTGCAGACCCCGGAATAATTGGTTATCACAACATGGCTCGCACTTGTTATTCCTCTGCATTCCAATTTTTAGAGTTGCATTGGATGGTTAAAGAGTTTGGCTATTGGGATTTCGTCCCGAACGATGATGAAACTGCGGGTTGGTGGTATTCATTCTATGTGAAGCCGGACATTGACTACATCTTTGACCATAATTTCAACCTCACGCACATGAAGATTATGAAGGCGCCACCAAGTTTTACTCCGGCACCAGCATCAGATTGGACTCCCTATGTTTATGAATCTGGTAATGGATGTGATATGGTGAGTGTGTATAACGATGAAATTTATTGGAAACCCGGTCCGAATACTTCAACTTTTCCTTATGACCTTACCGATAGTATCAGAGCATCAGAATTAAGATCATTTTCCCGGTTTGGTTTAGGAGGCGGAATAGGAGCTGGATTACCGATTGAACTCTTATACCTTGAAGCCCATCCTGTTGATAATTCTTACATTCAGGTTAATTGGGCTACGGCAACTGAAATCAACAACTCAGGTTTTGAAGTGCAGCGCAGCACAGATGGAATCAACTTTACCACAATAGAATGGGTTCCTGGCGCGGGAAACTCGTCAACAAGATTACCTTATGGAATTCCTGATAGGAATGTTGTACCGAGCCAACTTTACTACTATCGTTTAAATCAGATAGATTATGACGGATCTTCAGAATTAACTTATGTAGTAAGCGCGATGATTACCGCTACATCTACTTTTACAATCAGTGAGTTTATCCCGAACCCAACAGAAAATGATAGCAGGATTGAAGTACTCACGAGCGATGAAAAGAATATAAACGTCACAGTTTACAATACGCTGGGACAAATTATTTCGAAAGCAGACCAGCATCTTGTACCCGGCACGAACAGAATTGATTTTGATTTCAACCTGCTTGCAGATGGAACATACTATGCAATTTTCCTTGCGGATAATCAGGTGTACAGCAGAAAGTTGATTTTAACAAAATAATCTTTAAGCTATAATCTATGAAAAAGGTTAGGATGCTCTCCTAACCTTTTTTATTTTGGCAGACTTTAAATTTCAGGCAAATGAAAAAATTAGTAGTTGTACTGTTTTTGATTTCAATATTAGCAAACGGGCTTTTTGCACAAAAGAAAAATTCAGCTTCAACAACTTCCGGCTCCGAGTTATCAAAAGAGAAATTATTTGAGCATTACAGCACAGTATATGACCAATCTGTTAAGTACAATGACTTTGTTGTTGCCCGTGAAGCACTCTTAAATATGCTCGCCATTAAGCCTGAAAGGACAGGACTAAAAGATACCCTGACATACCTTTATTACAACGGGAATAATTATGTTCAGGTAATTCTTGTAGGGAAGGAAATTTTGGAAACAAAACCCGATAAAGCTGAAATTTTGGAATTAGTTGCCGTTTCCCAGCAAAATCTTGGACTGCTGAAAGAGGCGCTCGAAAGTTTTGAAAAACTTTTTTCGGTTTCAAAGGATGTGTACCATCAATACAATATTGCTTCGCTTCAGTACATGCTCAAGCGTTATGGAGAGTGCAGTGAAAGTTTAAATGCAATCATTGCTTCTCCCGATACTACAGGTGTAGTTGCAATTTCAGATGGCAAAAATGAATCGCAACAGGTGCCGGTAAAGGCTGCTGCTTTTAATATGCGCGGAGTAATTGCCCTTGAAATAAACCAGTCGGATGTTGCAAAACAAAATTTTGAAAAAGCGCTGCAATTATTTCCTGAATTTATTCTGGCTAAAAACAACCTCGACAAAGTTTCTGCTGCTGAGAAATCTCCCGCGCCTGAAAAAAAGAATTGAATTTGATTCTTGTTCCCTGATTCGTATTTCGTTATTGCTATCTTTACGCGCCTATTATGAACCTCTGTTTTTGCTGCGTAAAATTTCATGATTGATATCTTCAAGAAGGTAAACGGGGAGCTTGTCAGGCTTGATGCTCCTGAAAGCGACTGCTGGATTAATGTTTACCCGCCTTTCAATAATGAAGACCTCGAAAAGATTAGCAAAGAATTAGAAATCCCGCTTGACTTTCTCACCGATTCCATTGACCTTGAAGAACGCTCGCGTTACGAGTATGAGGACAACGTAAAGTTGTTGGTTCTGAATACACCTGTATTAAACGAAGAAAATCTTTTGCCGGATAATAACGCGATGTATGTTACAATTCCGATTGGAGTTATCTTGATGGAAGATAAAATTCTTACAATTAGTCCGTTTAATAACCCCGTAATTGACAGCTTCATCAATAAGCGTGTGAAAAATTTTGACACGGGAAATCGCAGTCGTTTTATTATTCAGATGCTCGACAGGAACGTCTATTACTTTCTCCATTATCTCAAGCAGATTAATAACAAGAGAAATCTTTTTGAAGAAGAATTATTCGAATCTTCCCGCAATAAAGAGTTGGCGCAAATGATGAATCTTCAAAAGAGTTTGGTGTATTTTGTTACAACGCTTCGGGCAAATGAATTAATGATGATGAAAGTGCAACGCACGGATTTTCTGAAAATTGAAGATGATGGAGAATTACAGGATGTGTTGCGGGATGTCATAGTTGATAACAGTCAGGCGCTTGATATGTCAAATGTTTACGCAAACATTCTAAATGGCACGTTGGATGTTTTTGCATCAGTTATCTCCAATAATTTAAATACCGTGATGAGGCGATTGACATCTGTCACGATTTTGCTGATGGTTCCCACTTTGGTTGCAAGTTTTTATGGGATGAACGTACATTTGCCCGGAGAAGCAAATCCTTATGCTGTTTACCTGTTATTTCTTGCATCGTTGCTTTTAGCGTTTGTGTTGGGATGGTATTTTCTAAGGAAACAATGGTTTTGATTTTTTACTCAATAAAATAAATGAACACAGTCGCAAAAATCCTGTCGCTTGTTTTCACCCTTCTTTTTATTTCATTTGCCGCTGTTCAATATAATGACCCTGATGTCCTGGTATGGGTTTATGCATATTTAGTGCCTGTTTACATTTCCTTTTCTGCTTTTAGAAATCAGTTTAACAAGGGATTGATTTGGTCAATGCTGATTGGCTCTGTTTTAGGCGCAATTACATTTTTCCCTTATGGGCATTTTGAAGGCGTAGCGCTGAAAGATGGAATGAAAACAATGAATATCGAATACGCCCGTGAATCTTTGGGCTTGGCAGTTGTTTCCATTGCCTCCCTTATCCATTTAGCGCAAGCCTATTTTCAATCGAAATAATTTTCACGCAGCGAGGTGTGCCAGGAGAATATTGAACACCTTCGCAGCTTCTACTTTTTCTTCTAATAAGAGTTCTTTTTGCCGGCTAATTAGTAGTGGACTATCATTTAGCGAGTCAGGCAACCTTCCGTGAGAGCCTTTCACCAATTCAGGTTTAATTGGAATCACATCCATCAACATGCGGAAGCCGAGTTTTTTCTTCGCCAGCTTCAATCCTACCCGCAGTGGAATAAAATTCAAGTCCGGATTTACAAAAAGTTCAACAGGGTCATACCCCGGCTTTTTATGGATGTCCACGATGCGCGCAAAATCAGGAGCTTTATTATCATCAATCCAATAGTAGTAAGTGAACCAAGAGTCTTTATCTGCAACTGCAATCAGTTCACCGGCACGATGATGGTTGATGTGCTGTTTTGTTTTCTCATTTTCTCCAAGCACCAATTCAACACCTACTATTTTTTCAATGATGTTTCTTACACGATTTAGTTCGGTTAAATCATTTACATAAACATGCGCCACTTGGTGGTCGGCAACTGCAAAGGCTTTGCTTGCTCCTGCATCCAACAGTTCCAATCCGTTTTCTTCACGTATCGCAAGTAATCCATTTTCACGAAGCACTTTATTGAGCGAAACAGGTCGCTTCACATTGGTGATACCATATTCTGAAAGCACTACAACCTGTGCTCCTTTTAACTCATAGAAAGTGATGAGATTTTCACAAACAGCATCAATCTCCCGCAAGTCTTTTCCAATTTCAGGAAAATCATTTCCAGAGCGTTGCAGATTGTAATCCAGATGAGGAAGATAAATAAGCGTCATCGTTGGTTGATGCTGTTCCTCAATCGTTTTTGCTGATTCTGCAATCCACTGACTTGATTTGATGGAAGTTTTCGGTCCCCAGAAATCAAAAAGCGGAAACGTGCCGAGTTTATTTTGCAACGTATCGCGCAGGTTTGCCGGACGCGTATAGATGTCGGGAAATTTTCTGCCGTCAGCCCAATATTGCGGTCGGGGTGTTATCGCATAATCAACTGTAGAATACATGTTATACCACCAAAACAAATTCGCACAAGTAAAATCCGGGTTCTTTTCTTTTGCAACCTCCCAGATTTTTTTACTCTCTACTAATTTGTTCGACTGTCGCCAAAATTTCACTTCGCATTCATCACGGAAATACCAACCATTCCCCACGATGCCATGCACAGAAGGAGCAACTCCGGTGAGATAAGTTGATTGCATAGTAGTTGTCACCGCAGGAAGGGTAGGGGTGATAGCAATCGTCTTCCCCTGCTCCGACCATTTTTTCAGGTAGGGAGTATGTTGTCCAATTAATCCAGGAGTTAATCCCACTACATTTAATACAACCGTCCTACGCATTATGCTTCAAGATTTTGCTTTACCCATTCCAGCTCGCGGATAATGGAATCATCCATATCCATTTTTAATTCAGGCGGCAACACATCCCATGTGTAGGTTTCTACTTCGAGATGGTCTGTCACATGATTGTTTTGTAAAAACTTGAGCACCTTCAGCACATCATCCTGCGTGGATTGCAGGTCACCGAATTTTTCAACGAAGAGCGGCACATGAAAATGTGTGCGCCACTCTTCATCTGTTTTTTTATCAGCGGCTATTGCATCGGGCAAATCACGAAACCCGGTCAATTTTCCATTGACGCTTCTCTTAATCGTTTGATGCAGGTAGCGCTGCTCGCTGAGATTGCTGAACTGTTCGATTATTCTTTTTCTATCTTCTTTCCCTTTCGGCATCATTGCCTTCAGCGCTGCGCTGATTTGGATTTTTCCGATTTGAATGCCGTTTGAAAGAAGTTTATTCATCGCCTCCACCGGGTCTTCATATTCCACCGAAAAATGACAAATGTCAAAGCAGATACGGATGTAGTGCCTGATAATCTCTTCGCTGTCTTTCTTGCGGATGCCGTATTCCCGCGCGAGATATGACATCGAAAAAGGCAGTAGTGTTTCATTGTAGAATTGAATCACCTCGTCCGAATTCTCCAGCATACAATCTGGCTCCGGCTCAAGGGCGAGATAAACTTCGCGCTCACTTTCATCGCGCACGATGGTGTGTGCGAAGATTGCCGTTTCCGCAAGATGCCTGCACGATAGCTCAAGCATTTTTTTCTTTGAAACTGCATCATGCCAATATTTGTAAGAGAGCGGCAACGTGGAAACGCTTCCCTCCATGCCTTCCGGCAGAAGGAATCCAAGCGTATCCATCAACCCCGCAGTGTAATCTTCGCGCCTCCACGAAGTCCAGTCGGGGCGATACACATTGTCTTTCACTTTCTTTTTATGAAAGCCCCCGTAGGGAAACCCGTTCATCGTGAACGCATACAAGCCCGTGTCCTCCATCCATTCAAGCAATTCTTCTTCCCTGTCTTCCATAAGGATTTCATCATTCGCCTTGTTCGATAAATACAAGCCAACCCCAAATTCGTTGAGCGGTGAAACAGCCTGCTTGATTTGCGGAAGATGCTCTTTCAGCGTTGCAAAAGTTTCCTCCCAATTGCCCATCGGGTGAACATTCGTACAGTAAGTGAGATGATAATTATCGCCAACCAGCATTTGCGCGCCAAAGATACGCGACTTAAAAAAAAGCGTTTGTTAGCGTGTTGTGCTTTGCTCCGCTACCTGCCCTTGCAACACCTGCAATTTGCCGATTGCTTTTTTAATTCTTGCGAAATCCATATCATGCACTTCCACGCCTTTGCCGATTTTTTCGAGCAGCATCACAGTAAGTTTTCCTCCAAGGTGCTCGCGGAAATCCTGCAAGCCTGAAAGCACGCTGTCAGCGCTTTGCGGGTTGTCAAGGTGTTGCGATAATTCAGGAAAATAAATTGTGAACCCAAGATTTTTTATCAGCGCAATGATTGCATCCAACTCGTTTTGTGAAAGCATTCCCGCTAAATTGGAATAGATGGAGTCAAGACAAATCCCCACTGCCACAGCCTCACCGTGCCGGATGTCATAGTTTGTAAGTCCTTCCAGCTTATGCGAAGCCCAGTGCCCGAAATCGAGCGGGCGCGATGAACCCATTTCAAACGGGTCGCTACCTGCGATATGTTCAAGGTGCAGTTGTGCGCAGCGATAAATCAGTTCCTGCATCACCGCCATGTCGCGTGCGGCAAGCTGTGCAGCATTTGCTTTGATGTAATGGAAAAATGCGGCATCTTTTATCAGCGCCACTTTAATTGCTTCTGAAATTCCAGAACGCCAGTCGCGGTTATCCAATGTGGTGAGAAATGTGTGGTCATTAATCACCGCAACGGGAGGCGCAAATGTTCCTAAGAAATTTTTCTTGCCAAATGCATTTACCCCGTTTTTCACGCCCACGCCTGAATCATTTTGCGACAGCACAGTGGTTGGAATGCGGATATGGCGGATGCCTCGATGGGCAATTGCTGCAACGTAACCAACGAGGTCGAGTAACGCTCCGCCTCCGATACCTATAATATAAGAGTGGCGGTCAATTCCATAATGATTTACTGCTTCCACTATTCGTTCAACTAAAGCCGGGTCATTCTTGCAGTTTTCTCCGCCCGGTAGCACAAGCGGCTCACCGCACAATTCAAAAGAATGTTTTTTCGCATATTCCTTTATTTGTTGCAACAACTGCGGATGATTTCCGCTCACGCCATCATCTATGACAAACAATATTTTGCGCGTGCCGCCATTGTGCGCCACCACCTCATGCAGCAACGCATTTTCTGCGGCAAACACCTGCGCGGTGAAATGCACGGGATAACTGAATTTTACGGAAAACGACTGTTGAATAGAGCGCATTTGTTCGGCTGCCAAGTTTAGGAAATTCATGCGGGATTACGGATGCTGTTGGCGATTGTTCCAAGAAGCATTAGTAAAAACGGTTACTCGACATCAAGGGTCAACTACCATCTAACTTTAAAATCGTCCAATAGATATAAGTTTTTCCCACTTGCCCCGAAAACCAGTTCCGGTTTTTGTCTTGGATGTTGCTGGAGTAATTGAGCAGCAGGAACGTGCGTTCATCAATCTGCGCGATACCCGGAAAAGCAGTGTCGCCCGTGCTGGGAAAATCGAGGAGGTGCTCCAGTTCCATATTGTCTTTGTTGAGCTTGAAGAGTGCGGTTTTCTTGGTGGTGAGCCAATAGCGGATGAGATTGTATTTCTCTTTCGTGTTCTGTCCGAGTTTTTCAGGAGCCTTTGCCATTTCGCCATCCACGTTTCTGCGCGACACCACATAAATATCATCGCCCTGCGCGAACATCAACGCGCTGTCGTATTTGTATTTAGTGGAGTTTGTACACCAGTTGCCGAGGTCATCGTGGTCGGCAGTGACGATGAGTGCGCCTTGGCTTTCGAGACGCACCGTGCCCCACAGGTTGCCCTGCTTGTCGAAAATAAATTCGCCCTCCTCTGCATTTTCAGCAATGCACTGCGCATGGTCGGTGAGCGGGTTCCATTGGTAACCGTTCGTGCTGGTGAAGAGGCGCAGGTCAGCCTGATGTCCCGCTGAGTAAAGATTTTTCCCATAATAAGCGGAAAGGTAAATCGTGTCGTTGCGCGTGCGGAACCGCCACGGCACGAAGCCGTCAAGCCCTATGTTATGCGAGGCTTTCCAGCCGGTGGCGGGCTGATATTCTTTCATCCACACATGGCGCGGCTCAAAGCCGAAGGGATTTTTCCCGCCTTCAAAATAATAGAAGAACAATTTTCCATCATGCACGAGAAAGCGCGGCTCGCGCAAATCATAGCCGTGTTCAATCTCCTGCTCAAACTGCCACGTTTGTAAATCAGCGGAGCTTACGATGTACATCTTTGTTTTCCGCGAAGCGAAATGTGTGGGCGCGGTGCGAAAGGCGAGGTAATAGCGCCCGTTGAAAAGCGCCACATCAAGGTTGTTGTTTGAATTGCGCGTTTTCACTTCAGCAGGCAGTAAGTCCGAAGGGACAAGTTGCTGCCACTCGCTCATGGTAATGGTTTGCGTTTGTGCCACAGCGGTACAAAGCAATAAAAGGTAAATGAAGCGGATGGATTTCATGCACTGAATATTCCTGCATGACGAAGATAGTGCAACGGTTAATTAATGTTAAAGCAGAACGAAGTTTTATGGAAGAAGTAATAAAAGCGCATCTCATGCGTGATAAGATTTTCTAACCTCAAAAATATTTTACCATGAAACCTTCTGCTCTCATCCGCCTTGCTATGGCATGCATCGTATTGTGTTCCGTAGTTCTTTTTTCCTGCGAACAGGTGCCTACTGTGTCGTCAACCAACGCGCAAGTGCCTCTTGCTGGCGCAAACGCGCAATTTGTGAAAGCTGTTGCTACTGACACCGGCATAGTAGCCCGCGATAAACTCATCACTTTTTACAGCGGACTGAATAATCCCTATTTCATTGCGGGCGCTGAAAATGAAAGCTATCTCTACCTTGAGGCGAAAGCCGCTAAATATGTTCCGCCTGCAAACAAGCAGCGCACCCCGCTGAATATCTCGCTCGTGATTGACCGCAGCGGCAGCATGGCGGGCGACAAGATTGATTACGTAAGACGCGCGGCAAATTTTGTGGTAGATAATCTGGGGAGCGAAGATGTTTTTTCTATTGTGATT
>JAWXCB010000070.1:0-6425 GCA_034440455.1 Chitinophagales bacterium | reverse complement strand
GCTTTTAACCTCCGAATCTGGCAGATTTTTATCCACTGCTTTTGCTATAAAGCCCAATGAAATCAATACTTGTTAATGTTTTTGAGGGACGACTACTTATGCAAATACTAAAGCTACCGAACAGCAGCAGATTGAAGCTGTGGAGGCTGCGGCATTTGTACCCGTGACGCGCGGTGGCAGCATCGGGCATCTGAGCGCAGTTGAAAATGTACGCACCAAAGGGCTTTCGCAATTTATTTCCCTTGAGTGGAATTCTAAAAAAGGCGCACATTCATACAAAGTAATGGTTACTGATGGTTATCCTTCAGCCCAGTCCCCCTGGACCGAATGCACCATCACCACGCGCTGCAAGATAGCTGTGGAATCGTCTGCGGGCGCATTGTGCTCCTTCATTATTTACCCGATTGGCACAGCGGGTATTGGGGACCAAAGTGAATTTTTAACAGTAATGGCAACATTGTAATTATAATTTTTCAAAGAAAGTAAGCCCCCGCAATGCGGGGGCTTACTTTTTAAAAAATATTTTGGGGAGTCTTTAAAAACCGATACTTCACCCCCTTGGAAGTTTGACGGCTGATGATGATAATGCATTTGCCCCCGGACGATTTAATGTGCAAATGCAGATTCATAAACCTGAAAGGCTTTAAAATTCATGAGGGAATCATCAGCAAAAGGGCGTAACAATTAAAACGGGATACGAGAGTTCCCGTTTTTTTTTGTGCGCCAGTGGACGGTTGCCCGCAATTCTGTGGACTGTCGTCCGTTATCTGTTCTCTGTTTCAGCCTAAGTTTGAAAACGCATTTATCCATATCTAAAATCAGCACATTGGCATATCAACGAATCATCCCCCTGCCCCCTTCGCCTTCGCTCAATGCCAACGCGCAAGGGGGACTTCAGAACCGGCACATCGGTATATCAGCACATCAGCATATTAGCAAATCAACTGTCGTCTGTGGACTGTTGACTGTCGACTTCCATTGGCACATCATCGTATCACCGAATCATCGAATTAGCCCGCATGGATTTATTTAAAAACAGGATGTTCGTTATCATCGCCTTGTTCGGGCTGATATTCGCGGTGTTTCTCGCAAAGCTGTTTCAGTTGCAGATTGTAGAGCAATCCTACAAAGACCTCGCCAGCCAAAACGTAGTGCGCAGGGTGCAACTGCATCCCGACCGCGGCTTGCTCTATGACAGGAATGGAAAGCTGATTGTGACCAACGATGCCGTGTTTGATTTATATGCCGTGCCCCGCCAGGTTGATAAAAAGATGGACACGGTAAAGTTTTGCGCGCTGCTTGATATTGATAAAGCAACCTTCATCACGCAGATGAAAAAAGTGCGGCTGCAGTTGAAGCAAAAGAAACGCCCGCAGCCATTCCTCAAGCAAATTACCATGGAAGAGTTTGCGCGCTTTCAGGAATACATGTATCAGTTTCCCGGATTTTATTCTGAGTTGCGCACCATCCGCAGATATCCCTACAAATCAGCAACACATATTCTCGGCTATGTGGGCGAGGTTGACCAAAAAGAAGTGGACAAAGTCGTTTACTACAAATCAGGCGATTACATCGGCATCAACGGCTTGGAAAAAGTATATGAAGAACAGTTGCGCGGCACACGCGGCAGCCGCTACATCATGGTGGATGTGCATAATCGCGAGAAGGGTTCTTTTAAAGAAGGCATGCTTGACACGTTTGCCACAAACGGAAAAGATTTAAGGCTTTCGGTTGATATTGAATTGCAGATGTATGGCGAGCAGTTGATGCAAAATAAAAAAGGCAGCATCATCGCCATTGACCCGACAACGGGCGAAGTGCTGCTGATGGTGAGCAGCCCCACGTATGACCCGAATTTATTGAGCGGAAGAATGCGCAGCCAAAACTATGCGCTGCTCGCAGCCGATACGCTGAAGCCCTTGTACAATCGCCCCGTGATGGGCTTCTATCCACCGGGCAGCACGATTAAAGCATTGATGGCGCTGATTGGCTTGCAGGAAAAAACATTAACGCCCGCCAGTCATTACGTGTGCCGCCCCGGGTATATTGCAGGCTCGCTGAAGGTGGGCTGTCGCCCCCACCCCACAATAACGAATCTCACGATGGGTTTGCAATATTCATGCAATGCCTATTTCTGTAATGTTTTCAGAAACATTCTTGACCAGCCCAAGTTCAAAAGCTCGCAAGAGAGCCTTGCCGCATGGCATGATTATGTTGCAAGTTTTGGCATGGGAAATAAAACAGGGATTGACATTCCCAATGAGTTTGCAGGGCTTGTTCCCACGCCTGCCTATTACAACAAGGTGTATAAAAATCAAAGCTGGAAATCGCTCACTGTTATTTCGCTTGGCATCGGGCAGGGCGAGTTGGGCGTCACTCCGTTGCAAATGGCAAACATGACAGCCGCCATCGCCAATCGCGGATATTATTACACCCCGCATCTCGTCACCGCCATCGCGCATGACTCCACGGATAAGCTCGCTGATTTTTATGTGAAGCATAAAACGATGGTTGATAAATCAAATTTCGACCCCGTTGTAGAAGCGATGTATGTAACAGTGGAGAGCGGCACTGCGCGTGGCGCGAAAGTGCCCGGGCTTACCATCTGCGGAAAAACAGGAACAGCGCAAAACCCCAATGGCGAAGACAACTCGCTCTTCGTAGCATTCGCCCCAAAGGATAATCCAAAGATTGCCATTGCGGTGGTGGTGGAAAATGCGGGACACGGCTCCACCTTTGCCGCTCCGATTGCAACATTGCTTATTGAAAAATATTTGAACGACACCATTGCCACACCGCGCCTCGCGCTGCAAAAGAAAATGTTCGAAACAGATTTCATTCACCCCAAACCCGATGAGACGCAAGAGTTTACTGACGAGCGTTGATTGGCTCACCATCTTTATTTATCTGCTGCTCGTGGCAATGGGATGGGCATCCATCTATGCAGCAGAGTATGATGGTGTGCGCACCAAAGTGTTTGACACCACTTCCAATCACGGCAAGCAGATGATCTGGATGCTCGTGTCGCTGGGCGTTGGTTTTGTCGTGTTGATTATTGATAGTAAGTTTTACACCACGTTCGCCTACGTGATTTATTTTTCCATCATGCTGTTGCTGCTTGGGGTGCTGGGATTCGGCACTGAGGTAAAAGGAAATAAATCATGGATACAATTCGGCAGCATCAGCATCCAGCCGGCTGAGTTCGCCAAGTTTGCCGTGAATCTTGCCGTAGCGAAATACCTCAGCACAATGGGCATTGACCTACGCAAACTGCGCCCCCAACTAATTGCTTTCGGCATCCTGCTGATTCCGATGGGCTTCATTATCCTGCAAGGCGATTTTGGTTCTGCAATTGTATTTGGCACTTTTCTTTTGGTGTTTTTCCGCGAGGGATTAAGTCCGCTTTATCTGGTGCTTGTCGTGGTGATAGTGCTGCTTTCTATTCTCGCACTGTTGACGAATTTCATTTACCTGCTCGTTGCCATCGCGCTCATCAGCGCATTGATTGGATATGTGTTGCGGAAAAATAAAAGTGCCATGCCTGCATTAATAGGACTTGCGCTGATTTCATCTGCGTATGTGTTTGCGGTTGATTACGTGTTTGACCATTTCCTCGAAGAGCGCCACCGCGACCGCATCAACGTAATGCTCGGCAAGGGCGGCAACGACTGGAACGTGAATCAATCGAAAATTGCCATTGGCTCAGGAGGCTGGGATGGCAAAGGCTATCTCAACGGCACACAAACAAAATATGACTTCGTGCCCGAGCTTTCCACCGACTTTATTTTCTGCACCGTAGGCGAGGAGCATGGCTTCTTCGGCAGTTTTGTTGTGCTGCTGCTTTTATTCGGCTTGCTGTTCCGCATCATCTTTATCTCCGAGCGACAGCGTTCCCGATTCAGCCGCATCTATGGCTATGGCGTAGCGGCAATTCTCTTCTTTCACATCTCCATTAATATCGGAATGACGATAGGACTCGCACCTGTGATTGGAATTCCGCTGCCGTTTTTCAGCTATGGCGGATCTTCTATTCTCTCGTTTACTGTGCTCTTGTTTATCCTTTTAAAGCTGGATGGCGACAGGCTGGCGGTGCTGCGGTAATTAGTCGGTTAACTGCAAATCCCTTAACCCATTTGAAACTCGTGTTGTGCAACAAGCACTAAAGCCAACGGCAATTAAGGTCTTACTGAAAGACACCGTTGTCCTTCTGCTGTCAGCGCTACAAGACAATGCGCTAAAGAAACGAGATAAGTGCGCGCCCGCTTAAAACTTAGAACTTATGACTTCCAACTATTTTCAAGCTGCCCAACTTTCGCGGTCAAGGCTTCTGAACTGAATTGCTTCCGCGAGGTGTTCCATTTTTATATCTGCGCTGCTCGCCAAATCGGCAACGGTGCGGGCAACTTTTAAAATGCGATCATACGCGCGGGCGGAAAGTCCGAGCCGCTCCATCGCTTTGTTTAGCAGCGTTTGCGAGGCGGCATCAATGCGGCAATATTCGCGCAGTTCTTTGGTTGCCATTTGCGCATTGCAATAAACGCCTTCCGTTTCCGCAAATCTTTGCTCTTGGATATTTCGCGCCTGTATCACACGCTCGCGGATCGCTTCACTCTTTTCTCCTTGCTTATCCATCGAGAGGTCTTTTATCGGCAGAGGGGTTACTTCCACATGCAGGTCAATTCTGTCAAGCAAGGGTCCTGAAATTCTGTTGAGATATTTCTGAACAACACCCGGAGCGCACACACAGTCCTTTTCAGGATGGTTGTAATAGCCGCACGGGCAGGGATTCATCGAAGCCACCAGCATAAAACTCGCGGGGTATTCCACCGAAAAGCGCGAACGCGAAACGGTGATTTTTCTTTCTTCCATCGGCTGGCGCATCACTTCAAGCACGGTGCGCTTGAATTCGGGAAGCTCATCAAGAAAAAGCACGCCATGATGCGCAAGCGAAATTTCACCAGGCTGCGGATTGCTGCCACCGCCCACAAGCGCAACATCGCTTATCGTATGGTGTGGTGACCGAAACGGACGCTGATACACCAGCGAAGAATTTGCCGGAAGTTTTCCCGCAACAGAATGCACCTTTGTTGTTTCCAACGCTTCATGCAACGTGAGCGGAGGAAGAATCGTGGGAATTCTTTTGGCGAGCATCGTCTTCCCTGCTCCGGGCGGACCGATCAAAATCACATTATGTCCGCCTGCGGCTGCAATCTCCAATGCGCGTTTGATATTTTCCTGCCCCTTCACATCAGCAAAATCCAATTCTGTTTTGTTGAAGTTGGCGGCAAACTCAGCGCGGGTGTCAACCACAACCTGATTCAATTCCCCTTGCCCGTTAAAAAAATTTACCACCTCGCGGATATTATCCACCCCATAAACTTTTATCTCGTTTACAATCGCTGCCTCTTTTGCATTTTGCTTTGGGAGAATAAATCCTTTGAATTTTTCTTTGCGCGCCTGAATCGAAATCGGCAACGCGCCTTTGATGGGCTGCAATCCCCCATCGAGCGACAGTTCGCCCATCACCACATAATCTCCAATCCTATCTTGCTGAACCTGATCGGAAGCAGCAAGAATTCCCAAGGCAATAGTGAGGTCATAAGATGAACCTTCTTTGCGAATATCAGCAGGAGCCATGTTTACAACAATGCGCTGACGTGGCATCCGGTAGCCATTATTTTTCAATGCTGCTTCAATTCGCTGCTGACTTTCCTTCACCGCATTATCCGGCAACCCCACCAAAAAATATTTCATCCCCTGCGAAACATTCACTTCAACCGTGATGGTGGTTGCATCAACGCCATGCACGGCAGAGCCGAATGTTTTCACCAGCATGCTTGGTGAAACGCGCTCCGGTTCGGTGATTTCAAGTTCATCCATAAATAAGTTTCGGGTGTTAAGATAAAAATAAATTGCAAAAAAAGAGCCTTCCATGTTTCCACGGAAGGCTCTTTTAAAAATTTGGCAACGACCTACTCTCCCAATTTAATTTCTTTGCTTACGCAGAAAAAAGACCCAAGAGTTCCCGCTTAGGCTGTTGTATAACTCCCAACCTTCGTCTTCCATTTTTTTTATCAGTTTAAATGCAGGTGTAAGATCGCTGGGACTTTTGTAGTCAGCTTTGGAAATATCTATCTCATGATAACCTTTGTCGTCCGTAACTATTAATGCAACATTCAAGTTGCAAATGCAACTTTAGTGAGTAAAAGGGAATGATGATATTGAATAGGCGACAGATAGCCTAATCGTTTTCTTTCTCGGTGGTTGAGTTTGTCCTGCACGGCTTTCAAGTCTTCCTCCGTAATGTGTTCAAAGGAAGTTTTTTCGGGAAATATTGCCTGAGCAGCCTGTTGTAGTTTTCATTGGTTCCGCGCTCCCAACTGTGGTAAGGTGTGGCGAAATAATAATCAGCTTCCAGCACTTTT
>JAWXCB010000069.1:0-23693 GCA_034440455.1 Chitinophagales bacterium | reverse complement strand
GAAACCAGTTGCCCGCTGTTGTGCTTGTAGCGCTTAACGTCACACTTGTGCCGCTGCAAATCCCCGTTTGGTCAGCGCCTGCATCGGGTTTTGTGCAAATGAAAGCAATAGAAGCATCGCAGAGCGCAAAGAGCGAACCCGCATCACCGCCCGGTCCGGTGATGGTTAATGTTGTAAACGGACCGCTTGGATTTGTGATTGTAAAAATGCCGCCCCCGCCTGTGCTCGGTCCGCCTGCTCCACTTGAAATTACATTACCTGTTATTGTTGAAAAGCAAAGGTTTGAGCCTGTAATTACAGGAATGCCGCCAGCATTTGTTGTAATCGCAAATACCTCATTATTAAACTGTCCGGTTGCGGTGATTACAAACACAAAATCATTCACAGGCTGGCTGAATGTATAGGTGTAGTCGAAAAAACCGCTTGCCCCGAGGTGAAGAGAGTTGTTAGGTGTCGTGATATTTCCGCAAGAAGTATAACTGCTGGAAAAAGTTGTTGAGCCGATACCTGCACCCGTAATTGAGATGCCGTTAATAGTGGTGGGCGCATTCACTGAGTTACCACAAGTTTGTGCCATCACTTGTTGCCCAATACTCATTATAATCGTGAAAATAACAAGCAGGAAAAATTTATTGGAAGAGGACTTCGACATTCGATTTGCGTTATCGAGTAAGAGGAGCCCCTAAGATATTAATTAATCTTGAATGTTGCAATTAGTGCAACGAAGAAATTTTTAAACAGGGTGTTACTTAGGGGTGTAAGTCAAATACAAATCTGCACTTCACACAACACTCCACCCCCGGCACCCAATTATGCGTAAGCCTTCTTCGACTCAGTGCGCTTGCGCAGGTTGTGGTCGAGAATGATTTTGCGAAGGCGGATGTTCTTAGGAGTTACTTCCACAAATTCATCCACCTGAATGTATTCCATCGCTTCTTCGAGTGAAAACCGCACGGGTGGCGCGATACGCATCTTTTCATCAGAGCCGGATGCGCGCATGTTCGTGAGTTTCTTCGTGATGTTCACATTCACTACTAAATCATCGGGGCGCGTGTTTTCACCAATCACCTGTCCGCTGTAAACTTCTTCCCCTGATTCGATGAAAAACTTTCCACGGTCTTGCAACTTGTCAATCGAATAAGCGATTGCCGTTCCGGTATCAAGCGCAATCAGCGAGCCGCTGATACGCTCAGGAATATCGCCTCTCCAAGGTTCAAACGCTTTGAAACGGTGCGCGATGATAGCTTCACCTTGTGTTACTGTAAGCACGTTGTTACGCAAGCCAATTAATCCTCTTGATGGGATGCTAAATTCCAAATGAATGCGGTCGGCTTTTGGCTGCATCGCAAGCAAGTCGCCTCTGCGCTTTGTAACCTGTTCAATCACTTTGCCCGATGTTGATTCCGGACAATCAATATTCAGCACTTCAATCGGCTCGCAACGCTTTCCGTCTATTTCTTTCACGATTACTTTCGGCTGTCCCACTTGCATTTCATAGCCTTCGCGTCTCATCGTTTCAATCAAAATAGAAAGATGCAGGATGCCTCTGCCATACACTATATACGTATCGGGTGATTCCGTTTCTTCCACGCGCATTGCGAGGTTCTTTTCCGTTTCTTTGAAAAGGCGGTCGCGCAGGTGGCGCGAGGTCACGAACTTTCCTTCCTTGCCATAGAAAGGCGAATCGTTCACCGTGAACAACATACTGATAGTAGGCTCGTCAATATGAATAGGCGGCAATCCTTCAGGGCTTTCAAAATCGGCAATGGTGTCGCCAATTTCAAATCCTTCAATACCGTTCACTGCGCACAAATCACCGCAGGGCACTGTTTCAGCTTTCACTTTGCCCATTCCTTCAAAAGTGTATAATTCTTTGATACGCCCCTTTGCAATGCTGCCGTCACGCTTCACGAGCGAAATAGGAGTGTTGGATTTCAATGTGCCACGCACTACGCGCCCAATGGCGATACGCCCGATGTAGTTGGAATAATCCAATGAAGTAACTTGCATCTGCACGGTTCCTTCCTGCACTTTCGGAGGGGGCACATGCGCCACAACCATGTCGAGCAGCGCGAAGATGTTGTCTGTTTTTTCTTTGTAGTCGTTTGACATCCATCCGTGTTTTGCCGAGCCATACACTGAAGGGAAATCCACCTGGTCATCGCGCTCAGCAAGGTTAAAGATGAGTTCAAACATTGCATCATGCACTTCATCAGGGTGGCAGTTTTCTTTATCTACTTTATTAATTACCACGAGCGGTTTCAATCCAAGCGCAAGCGCTTTTGAAAGCACATAGCGTGTTTGCGGCATGGGACCTTCAAACGCATCAACGAGCACTAATGCGCCATCCGCCATATTCAGCACACGCTCCACTTCACCGCCAAAGTCAGCGTGACCAGGGGTGTCAATGATGTTGATTTTGGTGCCTTTGTATTGAACAGACACATTCTTGGAAACAATCGTGATGCCGCGCTCGCGCTCCAGTTCATTGTTGTCGAGGATGAGTTCGCCCGTTACCTGGTGGTCTTGGAACACCTTGCAGGCGTGAATAATCTTATCAACGAGAGTCGTTTTCCCGTGATCAACGTGCGCGATAATTGCAATGTTTCTGATTGAGGCTACCATTAGCTTTTTTTTGAGTTTGCAAAGATACTACTTAATAGCCCGCAAAACCCGCTTGAAATCAAATTTGAGGTTATCTTTCGCGCATGTCAGCATTAGCCATTCCTATTATCAACCTTGCACCCTTCATCAACCAAACCGCAAACTCAGAAGACCGAAACGACACCGCCCTCCAAATTGCTGCCGCCTGTAAAGACAATGGCTTCTTTTATATCAAAGAACATGGCGTGAGCGAAGCGTTGCAGCAGCAGTTGGAACAACTCAGCCGTGAATTTTTCGCGCATGATGAATCAGTGAAAATGCAAATCTCCATGGCAAAAGGCGGACGAGCATGGCGCGGCTATTTCCCTGTGGAAGGCGAGCTTACTTCGGGAAAACCGGATTTGAAAGAAGGGCTTTATTTCGGCTCTGAACTTTCCGCCACCGACCCCAGAGTGATGCAGGATTTGCCGCTGCACGGTAAAAACCTTTTCCCAAAACATCCAATTGAATTGAAAGCAACGGTACTCGAATATCTTCAAGCCCTTACGCACACCGCCCATGCGCTGATGCGCGGTATCAGCCTCAGCCTCGGGTTTGATGCCGATTATTTTGACAAGCGTTATACGGCTGACCCGCTCATTCTCTTTCGCATCTTTCATTATCCCGCGCAGAAACCCACAACGCAGCAACAATGGGGCGTTGGCGAGCATACCGACTATGGCTTGCTTACTATCTTAAAACAAGATACGGCAGGAGGACTGCAAGTGAAATCACAGGGCGCATGGATTGACGCGCCACCCATTGCTAACACATTCGTATGCAACATTGGCGATATGCTCGACCGCATGACGGGCGGCTTGTATCGCTCCACGCCCCATCGAGTACTCAATACTTCCGGCAAAAGCCGCTACTCTTATCCCTTTTTCTTCGACCCAAACTTTGAAACCCCTGTGCAGCGCATTGAAAATACTGAACAACGCGCAGACGACCGCAACCTGCGCTGGGATAATGACAGTGTGCATGACTTTGAAGGCACTTATGGCGATTACCTGCTGCGCAAAGTCAGCAAGGTGTTTCCCGATTTGCAGAAGAAAGTGCTGTGAGGAATGCAGAGCGGCAAGTCATTATGGTGAATTTTCACTCTATCCGTTCCAGTCCCTTCAATGCCCTTCGCCCTTTTGTATTGATTTGCAAATGAAAATCAAAAGGTGTTTTTCTTTCTCCATTTACCATTTCAAGATAAAGTAAATGGTCGCGCACTCTGTCGCATTCTTTTTTGGAATCGTCAGTCAGGATGGAAGGAACTGTTCTTGGCACAGATGATTTTGCCAATTCATTCAATACATATTTCACCTTGTCTTCAAAAGTCACATGCTTGTCTTGTGCTGCAAATATGCTCTGATTAGATGAAATTTCAGATTCCTTCAGAATGGATAGCATGACGCGCTGATAAAAGTCATTGTTTTCACTTCAGTCGCATGATTAGGTTTGTCGCATCAATTACGCTGTCATGAAAAATTTCGCATTAAACGCCAACTTTATACGTCAGTCAGCATTTGTTATAATATCGGTTGTATTATTATTCCCCGTTCAACAGTTGAATGCGCAATCATTGGGCAAAATGACTGATAAGCGTGATGGGAAGACCTATGAAACCGTGAAGATGGGTGAAAAGGTTTGGATAGCGCAGAATCTGAACTATGAATCGCCTGACAGTTGGTGTTATGCAGACAAGCCTGAATATTGCGCTGAATACGGAAGATTATACACATGGAAAGCAGCGATGAATGCGTGTCCTGCCAGATGGAGTTTGCCAACGGACGCTGATTGGGTAGCTCTTGAAAAAGTGAACGGAGGCGTGGAAAAGGCAGGCGCAAACTTGATGCGAGGCGGCAGCAGCGGATTTAACGCAACCTTGGGCGGCATTCGCTGCACGGATGGCGTGTTTGTAAATCAGGGCGCTTATGGTGACTATTGGACATCCACCACTGATGTTGTTGGAAATGCCTACATGCGCTATTTCTTTGTACAGCACAAAAAATTATACCGTATCAGTTTTCATAAAGACACAGGACGCAGTGTGCGTTGCGTAAAGGACTAAATAACTAATTACAAAAAACAATAAAAATGAAAAAAGGAATCGTTCTGTTTTTTCTCACCGCAATGTTTTTCAGCGGGTGTCTCGTTACCTCCTTTCATCCGTTTTACAAACCGGCTGATTTGGTAAAAGACAACTTGCTGCCGGGCGACTGGATTAACAAAAATTCATTGCTCACGTTTTCACAGTTGGAAGAAGGTTATTTGTTGAATTACAGAGACTGTGAAGATCCTCACAACGCCCCAAATGATTATTCTACCTGTACAATGGCGGATTTTACAGTGCGCCTCATGAAGTTGGGAGAAAGTTACTACATGGATTTCTTTCCGAAATCATACATGAATTCAGATAATCTTTTTCTGAACCTGCATGTTAAGTCCACTCATTCGCTGGCTAAAGTCACTATCACAAAAGGACAACTTGAGTTTCGAATGTTGAGCTATGCCTGGCTTACCAATCATCTCGAGGCAGGAAAAGATAAGTTGAGTCATATCAAAACCGATGACTTGGTAACTTTAACCGCAACCACCGATGAAATTCAGGCATTCATCCTGAAGCATCAAAACGAGCCGGGCTTTTTAGACGACCCTATTGTAGTGAACAGGAAGTAAAATTCTTACCGTTCCTGATTCCCGACTTTCTCTATCTTGGTTCTCTCAAATGGCATCTGCGTTCGGACACGGCATTGCTGCAATTGCAATCGGAAAGGTATTTCCCGCAAAATATGCCGGATGGAAATTCTGGCTGTTGGGAGTAACGTGTTCCATTCTGCCTGACGCGGATGTAATCAGTTTCAGCTTCGGAATACCTTATGAGCATCTCTTGGGGCATCGCGGCATCACACATTCATTCTTCTTCGCCTTTCTGCTTGCTGCCCTTGTTGTAAAATTATTCTTTGCAGATGTTCGGTTGCTGTCAAAAGAAGGAATGATTTTGTTTGTTTGCTTTTTTCTTTGCACAGCATCACACTCCATTCTTGATGCGATGACCACCGGTGGCAGAGGCGTTGCTTTTTTTGCCCCGTTTGATAACACGCGCTATTTCCTTCCCTGGCGCGTGATAAAAGTTTCTCCCTTGAGTGTGAGCAGTTTTTTCAGTGAGTGGGGCTGGCGCGTATTGAAAAGTGAAATCATCTGGATTGGAATACCGAGCATGGCGGTAATTCTGGCAGCAGAATTTTTAAAGAAAAAATAAAGATTACCTGCTCGAACACCGATTATCTTCTGTTTTCAGAGGTTAGATACAACTTGCGCCTTTTCAGCATAGCCTTTGTGCATCCATGTTTCCTTTCCGTTTTTGTAGATTTTCAAAACAGGAATTGCTGTTATGCCTAATTGTTTCGCCAAATCTTTGTTTTCATCCACATTGATACGGGCAATCTGCGCCTTTCCGGCATATTCTTTTGTAATCTCATTTAGCCAGGGTTCCATTTTCTTACAGGGTGCGCACCATGGCGCATAGAAATCAACCAGCACGGTTCCGGTTGCAATCATCTTGTTGTAAGCGGCTATTGATATTTTGTCTGCCGCAACTTTTTCGGAGGTGACAACGGGAAGATTATTTTTTTGCCACGACAACATTCCTCCCTTCAAATCATACACTACTTTAAATCCATTGTTGCGCATATAATCAGCAGCCCCTGCGCTTCTTCCACCCGAGAGGCAATACACAAAATAGGGCTTGCTTTTGTCAAGCATACCTAATTCAGTTTGAAAGGCGGAGCTGCGGTAATCTAAATTTTTTGCCCCTTCAATATGCCCCTGTTCGTATTCATCTGGTGTGCGCACATCCAATAGCACGGCATTTGAAGTTGCAGTTATTTTATCACGAAATACCGGGGCATCCAAAACTGCTCCGCTTGTTTGTGCAAAGGCGGAAGTGACACTAACGCTTAAAACGATAAGCAGGGAATTGAAATATTTCATGGTTATGCTGTTAAATGTTGTTCCATCACTTGTTTCAGATAGCCGGCAGGGAGAACGCCCGACTGCCTCCATACGATTGAGCCTTTTTTGAAGAGGATAAGCGTTGGCACTCCCTGAATTTGATAAACAGATGCCAATAACGGATGTTCATCCACATCTATCTTCATGATTTTCGCTTTGCTACCTATGGCAGTTTTCAATTCATCAAAAATCGGAATCATCATTTTGCAAGGTCCGCACCATGCGGCAGAGAAATCAACCAACACCAATGGTTCTGCGTGAATGATTTCGCTAAATGTTTTTTGTTTTTCGGTAGTTTCCATGTTCGAGTTTCTATTTTAGAATCTGATTTTAATAATTCGTTTTTGATTTCGGTTCAAGGTCGGTTTTACAGACGCCACCGGCACATCCCCCTGCCGCACATCCGAAATTGAAGATTGCCATTGCTGCAAAGTAACCGGCAGGCAAGAGCACCATCCATTGTTGTTCCGCCACTGCCTGCAATATCATAATACCGCCAAAGATGAGGAACAGCCAACGCTGAAATGTCCATCCGATGAGAATCCGCTGTTTCATGCTTATTGAGTTTTTACTTTTTCGTTTTGAAACATGTTAAAGAACATTCCGCCCAGCAACGCGCCATACAGTGTGCTGTTCAGCGGCTTTGAAGTGATGGCGCATGTCCCGCTTGCGCATCCTACATAATGATAGTAGAGATAGCCAACAATAGCGCCTGCTATAATTCCAACGAGAGTAAATTTGTACTTAAGGATGAAGTTCATCGTTGATGTTTTTTCATTTCGAGTCTTCTTTCATCGTCAAAACTATCACGAAGAGATGCGGCTGTCTGTAACAAAAGTCACAATTCCCTAAATTGCTGCAAGAATTCAGCCGTGTCAATGAGTGCGACTTTTTCCTTAGCTCCAATTAGCAATGAATATATACGATAAATATATCCTGCCAAAAGTTGTTCATTTTGTTTGCTCTTTAAAGCCCGCTATGAAGCAGCGAGAAAAGGTTGTTCCATTGGCAAGCGGTCGTGTGCTGGAAGTTGCAGTAGGTTCGGGAATCAATCTTGACTTATACAATCCTTCTAAAGTTGAAAAAGTATGGGGATTAGACCCTTCTGATGAGATGCTGGAGATTGCAAAAAAACGAGAAGACAAACATGTGCCTATTGAATTCATAAAAGCATCTGCCGACAAAATTCCATTGGAGAGCAATAGCATGGATTCGGTAGTTATTACATATGCTCTGTGTACCATACCCGATGTGCAATCAGCGCTTGCGGAAATCAAAAGAGTACTAAAGCCGGGTGGGCAATTGCTGTTTTGCGAACATGGATTAGCTCCTGATAAAAGTGTGATTCGAACTCAGAATTTTATTAATCCGGTTTGGAGCAAACTGGGCGGTGGGTGTAATCTGAACAGAAATATTCCTACGATCCTCAATGAAGGGGGGTATCAAATCACCAACCTGCATACGATGTATATTCCCGGCTGGAAACCGGCATGTTTCAATTATTGGGGCACAGCTAAAATCAAATAAATAATTAAGTAAAATAAATATCCGGTGGAAGAAGAAGAGAGAACATTAAAAGTTGGCGAGGAAGTTGACTTGCTGATAGGCAACACGACTCCGCTTGGAGTAAATGTGCTCATCAATGATGAATATGAAGGGCTGCTTTTTCATGAAGATATTTTCAAGCCGCTTGAAAGAGGAGAACACGTTCCCGGCTTCATAAAGAAATTAAGAGAAGACGGCAAGATTGACGTTACGCTTGAGCGGTTTGGCTACAGGAAAGTGGAGCCTCATGCGGAAGAAATTCTCCTCCGCTTAAAAGAACAGAACGGGGCGCTTCACCTCACTGATAAAAGTTCTCCGGGCGACATCATTTACCAGTTGCACATGAGCAAAAAAGTGTTTAAGAAAGCGATAGGCGCATTGTACAAACAAAAGCTCATCCGAATTGAGACTGACGGGATTTATCTCATCAAGTAAAAATCACTTCAAATTTTATTCAGCGATGCCGCACGAATCGCACTATCGCAAGCTCGAAAACATGTATCTGAAAGGCGCGCATATTAACACCGCCTTTTATGAAACCACGAATATGATTGTAGCAGAAGAACGTGCTGCTATCACATTGACGGTAGCTTCAAAATATTTTCATGCTGCGGGCGCGATGCACGGGTCTGTGTATTTCAAACTATTGGATGATGCTGCATTTTTTGCAGTGCAATCATTAGTTGAAGATGCGTTTGTGCTAACAACAACATTCAATATTCACATGCTGCGCCCCGTGAATTCCGGGATTATTCGCAGTGAAGGAACGGTTCAATTCAAATCGAAAAGTCTTTTTGTAGCCGAGTCGAAATTGTTTAACGAGGAAGAAACACTGATTGCCTTCGGCTCCGGTGAATTTGTGAAAAGCAAAATTGCTTTAACGCCTGAGATAGGCTATCAATAATCGAACAATTCCCAAATACTCTGATTTCCTTGCAATCCTCCCGTGTGTATTGCCAGGATTTTTGAACCAGATGGAAAGAAGTCTTTTTGAATTAAATCATAAACGCCAAACAGCATTTTTCCGGTGTAAATAAAATCAAGTTCAATCTGATGTTTTGCTTTAAAACTTCGGATAAATTGGAGCAACTCAGGCGTGTGCCGCGCATAACCTCCAAAATGATAGTCGGACATTAACTCGCAGGAATCAGCAGTATTATTATCCGTGTTAAGTAGTTGTTGTAGTACTTTCTCTAAGTCTTCTCCGCTTTTAAATGCAGGAAAGCCAATCACGTTTTGTTTGTGATGAGTAGCTGAGAGAATTCCCGCCATTGTTGTTCCCGTGCCGCAAGCAACACAAATGAAATCGAACTGTTCTTGCACTTCATTCATTATCTCTGCGCAGCCTTTTATTCCTAACTCATTTGAACCGCCTTCGGGAATTAAGAAGAATTTTTGGAATTGCTTTCCCAGCGTTTCAAGAAAAGCTGCTTCAGTTTTCCTGCGATAGTTTTCGCGCGAGATAAACTTCAGGCGCATTCCGTCATCTGCTGCTTTGCGCAAAGTCCTGTTTTCTTTTTTACTTAATTCTTCACCTCTGATAATGCCGATAGATTTCATTCCCGCAAGGCGGCAAGCCGCTGCTGTTGCAGCGATATGATTTGAATATGCTCCGCCAAAAGTTAAAATCGTATCGTGTTGTTGTTGCTGCGCTGCAATCAAATTGTATTTGAGCTTGCGCCATTTGTTCCCTGAAATTTCAGGATGGATAAGGTCATCGCGTTTAAGAAACAATTGAACTCCTTTATCCTCAAATTGCAGCTCCTGTATTTGATGAATTGGAGTCGGCAAATTTTGACTTAACCACTTTTTAATATGCGACATAGATTAGGGCGCCCCTTGATTAAAAATTAATCTGCATTCCTTCTGCATAATTACTTTGAAGTTCGAACTGTTTTTTAAAGCGCCCTGATTTAATGAACTCGCCCCGCATTCTATAAGCCTGCCCTAAATTCAGGTAAGTGTTTAAATAAAGCGTGGGGATGGTTTGAATTACGGTGTTCAAAACGGAAATTGCTTCATTCATCTTTCCTGCATTACCAAACAAAATTGCCCTATGAAAATGCGAATACTCAATCGCATTAAACAACAACTATTTTTGTCTGCATCTAAAATCATCAGTGTTTGGGAACTTTTCGTTTATCCTTTGCCTTTTGCGATTATCCTTCAACCTGAAAAACCAACTCCATGAAATTTTTACAAGTTGCCTTTGTCCTGATGACATGTATCGCCACAGCGCAAACGCCTGACGCTGCTTACACTGACTGTGATGGGAATACTGAAAGTATCTATGATATCCTTGGACAAGGAACGCCATTAATCATCGCATCAAAAGGGCTTGACTGTTCCATCTGTATGGGACAGGCATCCGCGCTGAAAACCTTTTCGGAAGCACATCCTGAAGTAAGAGTATGGGGCGCGATGAGTTATAAATATTCGGGCGCGCAGCCAACATGCACGGGCGTGAACGCTTGGGAAAGCGATTATGCATGGAATGACATCTTCCTGTTTGCAGATGTAAATAAAGATTGGGAAGGCGTGGGCTACCCCACTTACTATGTCATCAGTCCTGTTGATTCTTCCTTTCAATATCAGGGTTCGTCTTTCTCGCAGGCTTCGGCAAAGGCTTTGGAACTTGCGCCAACAGGCATTCTTGATAAAGAGCGCGTGAAACTGAATGTATTTTATGACGCGCCTGCGCATACGCTACAACTAAACCTTCCGGGCGATAAACAACTAAAAACAGTGATGCTTGCAAATCTGATGGGGCAGGTTGTGTTTGAAACTCCGGTGCAATCGCTTGAAAAAACACTGCGCATTCCACTTTCGGGAAATATCACAAACGGAATTTATCTCGTGTTTCTGCATAGCACGGAGGGAGAAATGTATTCTAATAAAATAATGGTGAAATAAAAGTCCATCGTTTAGGGAATTGCTTTCCTACAAAGCTGAACAACGCCATCCTCGCAATGAGGATATCCGTTATAACAGTTTTTCAATAGCGGTATCATACATCTCCTTGCACTTTGCCACATCGCCAAAACTTTCGCCATCCACTTTGAATTCGCTTTTGCCTACTTTACCAAGGAGCATGTAAGGGAATTTTCCTTCCACCACGCCTTCAAATAATTCTGCCTTGTGTGCGGGAACGCTCACCACTACCCTGCCCTGCGCTTCGCCAAACAGGAATGCATCTTTGCGAATGTCGCTTGGGGCGCTCACTGCAAAGCCAAAGCCGCCCGCCATCGCTGACTCGGCAAGGGTAACGAACAAGCCGCCATCGCTCACATCATGCGCGGAAACAATTGCGCCCAGCACGATAAGCGCATGAACAGTTTCATGCAGTTTTGCTTCCTGCTCCAAATCGAAATGAGGCGCGGGAGACGAATTGATTTTATGCCAGCGCACGAGGTATTCGGAATTATTAATGTCGTTGTGCGATTCACCCAACAGGAAAATGAGGTCGCCTTCTTTTTTGAAATCAAGCGTCATCGCGTTTTCTATTTTCTCCACGATGCCCAACATGCCAATCGTTGGCGTGGGATATACAGGACCTTCTTCCGATTGATTATAGAAACTCACATTGCCGCCTGTAACGGGCGTATCAAACCTGCGGCAGGCTTCACCCATGCCTTTAATGGCATTCACGAATTGCCAATACACTTCGGGGTTGTAAGGGTTTCCAAAATTCAAACAATTCGTAATCGCAACAGGCATTCCTCCCGAGCAAACGATATTACGCGCAGCTTCAGCAACGGCAATCATTGTTCCGATATAGGGGTCGGCATATACATAACGCGCATTGCAATCAGTGCGAACGGCAAGCGCTTTCTCCGTGTCTTTCACACGGATGATTGCTGCATCAGCGGGGGCATTGGTAGAAAGATTATTAATGCCCACCATTGAGTCATACTGTTGATACACCCAGCGCTTTGATGCGATATTCGGAAGTGTAAGAATAAACTCGGCAACCTGTTGAAGGTTTGAAGGCTGCTTCACTTGGTCAATGTTGAAGCTCTTTTGTTTTTTGAAATAAGCAGGCTCTTTATATGCGCGCTCATACACGGGCGCGCCTCCGCCAAGCACCAGCACCTCTGCGGGAATGTGTCCCACCAATTCATCATACATATAATACTCAAGCATCTTCGTATCCGTGACTTCACCAATGATGGCGCAATGCAAATCCCACTTTTCAAATATCTTCTCCACTGTTTTCTCCTGCCCTTTCTTTACCACCACGAGCATTCGCTCTTGTGATTCTGAAAGCAGAATTTCAAACGGCTTCATGTTTTCCTGACGTGTGGGTACTTTATGCAACCAAACTTTCATGCCGTGCTCGCCCTTTGCCGACATCTCGGATGTGGAGCAGGTAATGCCTGCCGCGCCCATATCCTGCATACCGACAACAGCATCTGTTTGTGCGAGTTCAAGCGTTGCTTCCAATAATAATTTTTCCTGAAACGGGTCGCCCACCTGCACTGCGGGTAAATCTTCGTGCGAATCTTCGTGAATGTCTTCTGATGCAAATGTTGCTCCGTGAATGCCGTCTTTGCCCGTTGCAGAGCCAACGATATAAACCGGATTTCCAACTCCTGTTGCGATTGCTGAAATAGTTCTGTCTGCTTTTACGATTCCTACGGACATTGCATTCACAAGCGGATTGTGCTCGTAGCAATCTTCAAAATAAACTTCGCCCGCCACAGTTGGCACACCGAATGAATTACCGTAATCGCCAATGCCTTTCACCACGCCACGCAGCAGGTGTTTTGTTTTTTCTGAATTGATATTTCCAAAGCGTAGCGAATTCAATGCGGCAATAGGTCTTGCACCCATTGTAAAAATATCACGGTGAATGCCGCCCACTCCAGTCGCTGCACCCTGATACGGCTCAATCGCGGAAGGATGATTATGTGATTCAATTTTAAATGCGCAAGCCAATCCATCGCCAATATCAACAAGCCCTGCATTTTCCTGACCTGCTTCCACAAGCAAGCGGCTTCCTTTGCGCGGCAAAGTTTTCAACCATTTAATGGAATTTTTGTAGGAACAATGTTCTGACCACATCACGGAAAAAACACTCAACTCAGTGAAGTTGGGATTGCGCCCAAGGATTTCTTTTATCTTCTCGAATTCTTCGGGAAGCAAACCAAGTTCTTCAGCGGTTTTAACGGTGACAGACGACTCTGCGGGAGCTACATTACTCATGCTTCAGGATTTTTTTGAAGCGACAAATTTAACGAGAATTCATGCAGCGGATTTTAAAGGTTCTTATTTCAAGATGACTATCACTTCATAAAGCGCCTTTAGATAATTCGAGTAAATTTGTTTGAACCCAAATCCTGCACAATGATAATGAGAACCCTTCTCACCTTTGCTGTGACATTTTCATTAGCATGTCCTTCCACCGTCAGCGCCCAAATGCCGAATGATGGCTTTATGATGAAGCCTGGCGTCTTGTGCATTGATGTTACGTATGAACACAGCCGCTGGAATGAATACTGGGAAGGAACGCTGAAACGCGATAACGAAAACGTGGGAACGCTGAGAAGACACACACTTTCTCCGATGTTCAATTTGGGAATTGTGAAATGGCTCAATGCGATGGCATCTGTGCATTATGTAATCACTGAGCCTACCGCAGGGCAAATTGAAGGAGCAAAAGGATTTTCTGATTTCAACTTTTGGCTGAAAGCAGAAGCATGGCGCAAAAAATTAGGACCGGGCACATTTAACATTCTTGCAACAGCGGGACTCATGGTTCCGATGAGCGATTATGTTCCTGATTATCCTTATGCGATTGGCTTGGGATGCATAGAAGGCAACTTCAAGGGGATTTTGCAATACCGCTTCGACAAAGGATTTTTCGTGCGCGCACACACCGGCTATATGATTCGCGGCAACAGCAAACTTCAACGCGATTATTATTTCACCACCGAAGGATATTACTCAGACGAATGCGAGATGCCCAATGCGCTGGATTATTCAGGCGCAGTGGGATATTATTTGCCTGATAAACAAATTCGCGCTGAAATCATTGTTGATGGAATGCACACGTTTGGCGGCTTCGATATGCGCAGACAGGATATGCCGTTCCCTTCTAACAAAATGGAATTTACACGAATGGGTGCAGGAGTGCATTATTATCCATCCTTCGCGCCCGGTTTAGATATTCACGCTGCGGGCGGTTATACGCTCACGGGAAGAAATGTCGGGCAAGCAGCTGTCATGAATTTCGGACTCAGTTATGTTTTTCAAACATGGAAACGCGAAAAGAAAACAGAAGACAAGCCTGCTTACGAACGCCCGATGAACTAAAATTTTCTACAACCCCTTCAACTTTTTTACCCCATGAAAAAATTCTCAATCATCACTGTGGCAGTTGCATTCCTACTCTGCTCCGTAATTCTATTTATTTCTTCCTGTGAAAAAGACCTGAATGAAGAAATCAATTTCGATTCCTACGCATTTACAGAACTTGATGCTGACGGAGGAACATGGAATCCCCTTGTACTCACCAGCGGAGACCAGATTACCGTTGCCGCACCGCCCGCATTAACCTCTGCTGAATATTTACAGGAAGTGGAAAACTTGAAAGAAACAATGAACCAGGTTTCTTCCGAACAAAAAGATGCAATTAAATATTGGGGAACAAACTCGGTGCTTCGTTGGAATCAAATCGCCAATGATATGGCTGCAAAATATAACCTGCCCCCGGCACCAAACCCTGATGGAACTTACTCTGCGCCTGACGCAGCAAATCCGAGCGCATATCCGAACTTTCCATTTGCAATGCCTCCCTATACTTGCAGGATGCTTGCTTACTGGAGCGGGGCGCAATTCGATGCGCTGATTACGGTATGGAATCAAAAGTATGCCCACAACTGTCCGGCTCCTTACAAAACAGATGCTTCCATTTCTCCATTGCTTCCCGAAAATGATTTGCCCTCTTATCCTTCTGAAGATGCTGCCATTGCAGCAGTATCGGAAGTGATTTTATCCGCCATGTTTCCGCTGGAAAAAGATTTCATCAAGCAAAAAGCTGATGAGTTGAAAAATACGCGCCTGTGGGCGGGAACAAACGTAGCAATGGATATTGCTGCCGGAGATTCAATAGGCAGGGCGGTTGCCGCTTTATACATTGACCGCTCAAAAACGGATGGAATGAAAAACGCCAATGTAAGCGTAGCAGTTGCCGACTCGATTGAAAATGCAGCGCTGGCAATGTGGGGCTGGCATTGGGAAAATTTAGATATTCCGCAAAGGCGCGTGGGCATTTTACCAAGATTTGGAAACGTGCAACTCTGGTTTGTTCCTAACGTGGAAGCCGTTCGTCCGGGTCCCCCGCCTGCTCCCGGCTCAGAGCAATACAACAACGATGTGGAAGAATTAAAAAAATTCGATGACAAACTCACCAATGAACAACGCGACATCGCTTTGTATTGGAATGACGGATCAAGCACCTACACGCCTCCCGGACACTGGAACCGCATTGCGTATTCTTACATTGAAAATGGAAAACTGAATCCGCTGCGCACAGCGCGCGTGTTTGCATATTTGAATATGGCTGAAATGGATGCAGGCATCAGTTGCTGGGATACAAAATACTATTATCATTATCCAAGACCATCAGGAGCAGAACCTTCGATTAAAACACTCATTGGCATCCCCAGTTTCCCTTCTTACACATCCGGACATTCTACCTTTTCGGGGGCAGCGGAAGAAGTACTCTCCTACTTCTTTCCTGAAGGAAAAGCTGCATTTGAACACCAGGCGCAGGATGCCGCAGACTCGCGCATGTATGCCCGCATTCATTTTCGTTTTGATTGCGAAGCGGGCTTGGTTCAAGGCAAGGCAGTGGGAGCCTATGCAGTAGCGGCAGCGGAGCAGGACGGAGCAGATTGATTCAATTCAGTTTCATCTTCTCGACTTTTCATCAATTTTTTCAGGGGGATACCTGAAAAATTCAGACAATTTTATAGATGCCAAATAATCAACATCACGCACCGTTCAGCACCCACGTATCCTTGCTGCCACCGCCCTGTGAGGAGTTGACCACAAGCGAGCCTTTGCGCAGCGCAACGCGGGTGAGTCCACCGGGCACTACGTAAATATCTTCGCCATACAACACATACGGACGCAAATCCACATGCCTGCCTTCAAAGTGTTCGTCAACAATCACGGGCACGCGCGACAGCGAAATCGTAGGCTGCGCGATATAGTTGCGCGGGTTGGCTTTGATTTTCTTTTTAAATTCTTCCTGCGTTTTTTTATCCGAATGCGGGCCAATCAACATGCCGTAGCCGCCCGCTTCATTTGCTTCCTTCACTACAAGCTGGCTAATATTTTCGAGCACGTATTTCATATCCTGCTCCTCGCGGCAGATGTAGGTTTGCACGTTTGGAAGAATGGGTTCTTCGTTCAAATAATATTTGATGATGCGCGGCACATAGGCATAAACAACCTTGTCGTCAGCCACTCCTGTGCCGGGGGCATTCGCCAGCGCTACTCTATTTTTCTTATACACCTCAAACAATCCCGGTACGCCAAGCATCGAATCTTTTCGGAATGCTTCCGGGTCGAGAAAATCATCATCAATCCTGCGGTAAATCACATCTACCGTTTGAAAGCCTTTGGTGGTGCGCATTTTCACGAAGCCATTCATTACCACAAGGTCTTCGCTGCTCACAAGTTCAACACCCATTTGCTGCGCGAGGTAAGAATGCTCAAAGTATGCAGAGTTGTAAATGCCGGGTGTCAATACCACCACCGTTGGGTTGGCATTCCCTGAAATGTGCTGCAACATTTGCAACAAGCGGTTTGGATAATCGAACACAGGAAGCACATCTAACTTTTCAAACATTTCGGGAAACGTGCGCTTGAGCACTTCGCGGTTTTCGAGCATATAAGACACGCCTGACGGGCAGCGCAAATTATCCTCCAGCACCATGATGGTGCCGTCTTTGTCGCGAATCAAATCGGTGCCTGTGATGTGGCACCAGATTCCCTTAGGCGGCTGCAATCCGAGGCACGGTTTCAAAAAACCTTTTCCTGTTTCAATTAAATCGCGTGGAACAACCCCGTCATTCAAAATTTTTTGTTCGTTATATACATCATTGATAAAAAGATTGAGCGCATGGACGCGCTGCTTCAATCCTTTCTCAATCAACTGCCACTCTTTTTGCGCGATGATGCGCGGCACAATATCTATCGGGAAAATGCGCTCCTTTCCCTCGGCTTCATTATATACATTGAACGTGATACCCATCGAAAACAACGCCCGCTCTGCAAGCGACTGCCGTTGCTTTAAGTCGGCAAGCGAAAGTTTTTCAACGAGCTTCCTAAAACGCGAATAAGTTTCCCGCGCATGAATTTTGTCGTTAAACATCTCATCATAAAAACCGGAGGTTTCATAGTTGTTGAAGATGTCTGTCATGAAGCGGGAATATTATAGAATAGATCTTGCAAAATCAGGCAGCAAATACAAAGACTTCACTTTCGGTAGCTTGCTTGGGAATCGGAAGCCCTTCTTCCCTTAATCCTTCGATATGAAATTTGACGGCAGCATAAATATTTCGCTCCACGATTTTTTTTGTTTTGCCTGTGGCAATGCACCCGGGCAAGTCAGGAACATAAGCGCTGAATCCGCTTTTTGTTTTTTCAATCACTACTAAATATTTGAGCATATCTTATGGTTAGTCAATTTGCGCTTGTTTAAAAATACTTGCTTCTGTTCCCTTTGCCAAATCATCCGACATTTTATGGCAAGCTACAGATACTAAGCCTTTTTTCGTTTTGTGCTTAAACTGCATGTGACTCCCTTTTTGCCTCACTAAATACCAACCGTCTTTCTCAATCAATCTTATTATCTCTTTAACCCTCATCGTGCTTTGGTAAAAGCAATTTTCTTACACCGCCCCTGCCTTTATCTCCTCCACCACGCTCTGGTCGAGCAAGGTGGGACGTTAAACATCTCGTTATAAAAGCCGGAGGTTTCATAGTTGTTAAAAATTTCTGTCATGAATTTGGTTTTTAGATTGCTTCTGCGTGAAGCTCTTTTATCCACGATTAATCAGCTAAAATTATTTTTCCAATTTTCTCAATCAGCTTATCAACCACAGGCGACCAGTTTTTAATTGGAATGTCAAAGCCAATTCTTGTAGGTTTTCCTTCATCCTGCCAATAAAAATCATTCCAACCAAAGTCATCTTTCAGGAATTGTGTGATTTCATCCCGATACTTTACCATTTCAGGAGTATCATGCACCCATCTCAAATTGAAACTTAATTTTCCGTAAGTCCACACAGTGAAAATACTTCTCGGACAAACCTTCTCAAAAATCGGATTGAATGAACCCGTTGCGGTTCCTGTTCCCCATTTGATAAAATCTGCTTTTGTTTTTGAGAAATCGAATAGCTTTCTGATCGCACTAAGTTCAGAAACGGAAAGATTTTTCCCGGCTTCCTCAAAGAATAAATTTTCATCCCATTGCTTTCTGCCACCACCAGTTCGCCCGGGTTTACTGACTTGCTTTTTCACCTCCGCACCATACAATTTCGGAATCACAATTTCATAATCCTCATACTTATAGTACTTCAATTCCACGCCAAAAAGGTCAAAGCTGCTGTTTTGATTAATGAAGCGAATGAGATTTTTCAACCGTGGTTCCAATTCATCCATCAGCACCACAAACCTGAACCTGCCGCCTGAAAAATTGCTTTTCACATTTTCAATCAATGCTTTTACTTCCTCTTCATTCAATTCAAAAAAATCCTGAAGCTGCTCAATCAGTCCGACTCCGAATTTTTCAGAGACATTATTTTCAACAGTCAAAAGAAATGCGGAGGAATCGGTCTCCGCAAAAGTCAGCGCTGCTCCATAATCAAGCACTTGCGCAACCACTTTACGCTTGTCAGGATTTTTATAAAGTTTGGTCTCAATAATATAAACCTCTCCGTCACTATCAAAACCTATCGCATCAATCGGACCGCTGTCAGTCGGAAATTCTCTTGCAACAATCAGCAGGCGGATGTCCTCCTTTAATTCATCCAGCGGCAGACTTTCCGGATTATCGTAAATATATTTTTGAAGCGCGCCTTCTTTTTCAAAGCTGCTACTCTCCACTTTCTTGGCTTTCATTCCCGGCTTTGAAATTATCAGTGTCATATTAGGTTTTACTTTTTACTTACAACTTATCACTTACAACTTACGACTGCTCATCACACCGCCCCCATCTTTATCTCCTCCACCACGCCCGGGTCGAGCAATGTGGAGGTATCGCCTAAGTTTGAAGTATCGCCTTCCGCTATTTTGCGCAAAATCCTGCGCATGATTTTGCCGGAGCGTGTTTTCGGCAAGCCTTTCACAAATTGAATTTTATCGGGCTTCGCAATCGGACCGATGGTTTTTGCAACCAACTCGTTGATTTCTTTGCGCAGCTTGTCTGCATCTTCCACTACGCCCGTTGTAATCACAAACGCATACACGCCATAGCCTTTGATGTGATGCGGAAAACCAACAACAGCCGTTTCGATAACTGCTTCATGTTCATCAATCGCATTTTCAATTTCTGCTGTGCCGAGGTTGTGACCTGAAACAATAATAATATCATCCACGCGCCCGGTGATGCGGTAATAACCATCTTCATCGCGCCTGCATCCGTCACCGGTAAAATATTTTTCTTTAAAAGTAGAGAAGTAAGTATCATGAAATCTTTTGTGGTCGCCCCAGATGGAACGCGCCATCGAGGGAAAGGGAAATTTGATACACAATCTTCCCTCTACATTATTTCCTTCCAATTCATTTCCGTGTTCATCAACGATGCACGGCTGCACACCGGGCAGTGGCAATGTTGCAAACGATGGCTTCAACTTCGTGATTCCGGCAAGCGGTGAAATAAGAATGCCACCCGTTTCTGTTTGCCACCACGTATCTACAATCGGGCAACGCTCTTTGCCTACATATTTATGATACCATTCCCATGCTTCTACATTAATCGGCTCACCCACGCTGCCTAACACACGCAGCGAATTCAAATCATGCTTCGTCACGAAATCCGTTCCATACGCTTCGAGCGAGCGAATTGCAGTAGGCGCAGTGTAAAATAGATTCACCTTGTGCTTGTCCACCACATCCCAAAACCTTCCCGCATCGGGATAGGTGGGAATGCCTTCAAACATCAGTGTTGTCGCGCCTGCAAGCAACGGTCCGTAAACGATGTAGGAATGTCCCGTCACCCAGCCGATGTCGGCAGTACACCAAAAAATATCAGCCTCACCTAAATCCTCCCCAAAGGGGAGGACTTCCTGAACTCCCTCTCCACCTAATGGCGAAAGGGCTGGGAAGGAGTTGTTATATTGAAACACATTCCTGAAAGTATATTCCGCAAACACCATGTAGCCGCCAGTTGTGTGTTGAATGCCCTTGGGCTTGCCTGTAGAACCTGATGTATAAAGAATGAATAGCGTGTCTTCCGCATCCATTTCTTCAGCAGGACAATCAGCAGTTGCTTTTTGCAATTCATCATGCCACCACACATCCCTCCCCTCTTTCCAATTTATTTTTTGCCCCGTGCGCTCCAGCACGATTACTTTTTTTATAGAATCACAACTCTGCAACGCTTCATCCACGATGTCTTTCAGTTCAATTGTTTTTGCTCCGCGAAAGCCGCCATCTGCTGTAAGCACAATCGTTGCGGTTGCGTCATTAATCCTATCGGAGAGCGAGCGTGCGGAAAATCCCGCGAACACTACGGAGTGAATGGCACCGATGCGCGCGCACGCTAAGATTGCAATCGCCAATTCAGGAACCATCGGCAGATAGATGCATACACGGTCGCCTTTCTGCACACCATTATTTTTCAGCACGTTCGCAAAGTGACAAACATCTTCGTGCAGTTCGCGGTAGGTAATTGATTGCCCTTCTTCGTTTGGATTATTCGGCTCCCAGATGATAGCGGTTTTGTCGGGATGCGTTGCAAGATGACGGTCAAGACAATTTTCAGTGATATTCAACTTGCCGTTGAGAAACCATTTCACATGCGGCTCTGTGAAATTCCATTCTAATGTTTTATCCCACCTTTTGCGCCACACGAAGGTTGAAGCAATCTCATCCCAAAATGCTTCGGGATGCTGAACACTGCGCTCATACTCCTGCGTGTATTCATCGAATGTTTTGATTGTTTTCATGGCGCGTTCGTTGAGAGTTGTTCGTTTGCCTGTTGCCCACTAAAAACGAACAACAAATTACTACTTCATTCAAACATAATAAATTGAGTTGGTATTGTTTCAGCTTGAAGTTGCGGGGGCGCATATCATTTACCTGCCCTCAGATTATAAAGTTTTCTCAGAATACTTATTTGCCCGCGGTGGTGCACTTCATCTTCAGCCAGGTGATATAAAACCCAGGCAAGGTTATAGCCGGTTTTAGGGTTGTACCCCTCTCTTCTTTCATAGAACGCTGTTTTGTCTAAACCTTTTATCTTTTCAAACAACTGCATCTTTGACTCTTCAAGCTCCGTTACATAGCGCTCTATCGGTTCATTGGTGATTAACTGCGGAACATACTTGCCCAATTCACAACCGGGTATCCATTTTGCGTCTTCCTCAGTAGTTAATTTTCGCTGCTCAATAAATTCAATCCGAAAAACATGCGCACAACAGTAGATATGCGCAAGCAGGACGCCAATGGTATTCCATCCTTCAGCAAACTGCCAGTGCAATTCGTGGGTAGCTATTCCTTCTACTCTTTGCAGGGTAGTAGCCCGCGCATCTTCCAAAATTCCAATTAAATAGGCAATGGAAGGTTCTTTAATAGCACAAAAATCAATCAATGTTTTACGTTCTATCATAGTTGACATGCACACAATGAGCAATGCATTATTTCGTGCTCAAGAGGTTTCAAACTTATCTCAAAATAACACAAATCAGGCTCTACTCAATGCAAGCGTAGAAACTTGCGCTATAGTGGGGGAAGGCACACTCTTTGGCAAGTTTTGGTCAAGCGTTGGGATTGTGCGACTTGCCAATGTGTGTGACTTTGAAGCGTTGGCTTTCGTCTTATTAAATATGTCGTTATTTTCAATTAGGTCTGTAATTACTGCTTCAATTACTGGAACAGAAACTGCGTTACCCATTTGCTTATATACTGCGTTGTCGTTGTCCAAAAGTTTGTAGGTGTCTGGAAAACCCTGAAGCCTTGCACATTCTCTCGGTGTCATTTTTCTTGCTCTACCATTCTGAACTATTCCAAGTCTGTTTGTGTCGGAAGCTGTCAGAGTAATGGAAATACTTTCAGGGTCAAGAAATTTGAAAACCTCAAAAGACATATTTCCAGCCACAGGATTGTATTTGTCTTCGTACGCACTTAAATAACCTTTATTTACTAATGAAGTTAAAATATTATCGAGGTCATTTTTTTTATAAAATGTTTTTATCTGTTCAATTGTCAATGATTTTCCATCTTGATGAGTGCCGAAAGTTTTCTTTCTTCTATTTCCGATTAGAAGATTTAAAAATTCAATTTCTGCTTTTGTACACTTTCCTTTTATTCCCAATTCCCAAGAGTGAATTGCTTGTCCACCTCTGTAATCAATAAGTCTGTAGCCGTGAAGTTTAGATAAGTCTTCGCCAACAACATTTTTTAATTTATTTATAAAATCTTTTGTGCATTCATATTTTTCAGGAAATGATTTTTCAAGAATATCTTTTACAACTCGTATTGTTTTAGGTTCTGAAAAAAGTGAGGTCTGTCCGTTTTGTTCTTTGAATTTATGAGAGTCGGAAGCACCAACGTCAGAATGCAATTTAGTTTTTATGTCTTCGTTTAAAGTGCCAAGAATGTAAATACGAACTCTGTTTTGTGGAACACCAAAACTGCTACTATTTAAAAGAAAATAATTAACACTATATCCAAGATTTTTAAGGCTATTAATAATGGTTTCAAAAGTTCGTCCTTCATCGTGAGTTGTCAAACCTCTCACATTTTCAAGTAAAAATCCGTTGGGTTTATATTTAGATAACAACCTTTCAACTTCAAAAAATAAAGTTCCTCTTGTTTCTCCAAATCCTCTGCGTTTTCCAGCGTATGAAAATGACTGACAAGGAAACCCCGCTAACATAAAATCAAAGGGTGGTAACTCTTTAACTTGCGTAACGTCTGAAAATGGGTTGTGTCCAAAATTTAATTCATAAGATGCACAAGCGTTCTTATCAATTTCGGATGAAAAGACACATTCCGTTTTTAAATCAAATTTTTTACAAGCCTGTTCAAAGCCTAAACGAATACCGCCAGTTCCTGCGAATAAATCAATGAATTTTATCATAGCACACTTTTTATCCAGTTAGACAATACTTTAAATTCGGCAAGTGTATAGGCTACTGTGCAATCGCTATGATTACAAATTGTTGAAATTGCAGATGAACGTTGAAAATTTCCAGCACCGTCAAGAACATAAGCAATTTGATAACCGTTCTTGTGAACTAATGCTTGGCGGTCTGCTGCTT
>JAWXCB010000068.1:0-26718 GCA_034440455.1 Chitinophagales bacterium | reverse complement strand
CCATTCAAGGCGCAATCGAGTAGCCCGCCCCGCCACCTGTCGGTGACGGGGAGAGGCTCTCACACCACTGTACATGCGGGTCACGCATACAGCGGTTCGCAAGGTTGTAACTGCACTTGGTTTTCACACCAAGCGCAATCTGTTTCTCATTTAAGATAAGGCTACTGCCGCGTCCCTTCAAGCGTGTCGCTTGAAGGATGCAATCTCTGAGCCTTTGGCTCACGAAAGCCGGAGGCTTAATGATGTGCGGCTGCAAGGCGCAACCTTGCAGCAACAGCGAGGTCGCCCTGCTCGGTAAAGAAATTGCCGCGCATGTCGGCATAGAATCCTGATACATTGCTAAAATAGACTTCTTCGGAAAATACTCTTTGACTAAAGGGTAACGCGTGATTTTGCACCGCCTCACCCCCGCCCCCTCTCCATTTGGAGAGAGGAGCCCAAACTGCATCATAAACAAAAGAGGCTTTCTCTAAATGAGAATTACATTTTCCGAAGAGGTCTAATATAAAAAACTTGCCGCCCTCTTTATCGTTCAGGTTTGGCGCGATGCTACCTCCCCTTCGCTTGCCTCTGGCGAGTGCAGTTTCATCAGGCATTTTGCCCGCTTGTAGATTAAAGGATGCCGGAGGCAGAGAAAATATTCACTCGCGGAACCCCGCTTTGCGGGGCAAGCTGCGAGCGAAGGCGGATAAGGAGAAAGTAGAAAGTAACAAATTAGGAAAGAAAGAAGTTGATTCAATTAAAACCAATCCTTCAGCGCCCCGCCCCAAGCAGCGCTTTCTCCGCAAATGTCTTCTCGGCAGTAACAACCCTTACGAAATAAACCGCTTGTGGCAGTGAAGGAACCTTCACTTGCTGCATATCAAATGCAGGCACTTGTGAAACATGTAATAATTTGCCTGCTACATCATGCAGAAAAACCGTAGCGGTTTCTGATTGCACATTGGCGAACGTGATGAAAATATTTTCACTGCCATCAGTATGCAGGACGAGCGAAGCTTCTTCACTACCTGCAACTCCCGTATTCTTTGCAGTGCCGGGTAGCGTATTCTGCACCGGCAATCCTTCGATAGTGATTGTTTTTGTTTGCATGCTTTCGCAATCATCATTCCATGCGCGCAGCGTGATGTTGAAGATACCCGCGCTCGCATATTGATGCGTGGGATGATTATCATTCAACACAATGACTCCATCACCAAAATTCCATTCATTAAAATCTGAGCCGGTTGAATTATCATCAAAATAAATAATGGAGCCAATCACAGGTTCGCGCAGACGCTGATAGAAATTAAAGTCGCTGGTTACCGCTTGTTGCAAGCCTACTTTCACATTCCTTGTAAATGCGTACCCGTAGTTATCAGAAAAGGTCAATGCATATTCTCCAGCCGGAACATCTAAGAATGCAATGCCCGAAAAATCATAGCTCGCCAAAATCCAAACATTATTCGCATCGCGCACTTCCACATCCCATTGCTGCGCACCCGGTTGGTATATCACGATAGCTCCATCTTCTTCAGCGCACTCTTGCGCCATTGTTGTGATTTCAATTGCAGGATTGAAATGTAAATAGAAGCGATTTTCAAAAGTTCCAACTCCGCTTGTAAATGAATACACAGAATTCAGTCTTAAATTTTGAAACACGCCAAGCAATTTATCTTCGAGCAGCACCACAACTGATTCATCCATATTTTCAATCTGCTTTAAAGACAACACATGATTGCCCGCAACTGTTGTCTTAAATCCAAGTGGAATAATTTTATCGCTCGTCAATGGCGCAACTGCCTGTATCGCATAGTTTCCGCCATTGTGTTTTGAATAAAATGCGATGCCATCGTTTCCATAGAGTTTACGCGCATCATAGAGCGGGTCAATGCCATCGGTAGCATCTTGCTTAAATGCGATGAGCGTTTCATTATAATCATTCGCGGGATTCACAAGATTCACCCACAATCTTTCAATCGGCATCTGGCGGAAAAACGCATCGTTTTCCATTGTGCGCATCGAGTTGTCAAAAATCACGTTACCTGTGCCATCATCCGTTTTCTCTACGAAGAAACTTTGACATGAAGCGATATGCCCGCTGAACAAAGTTCCGCTGTTGGGACCTGCAACGAATCCCGCTCCATTCCACACAGCATAATCCTGCACGGCATTCCAACCCGCACCGCCCGTAGCGTCATCATCCCAGAAATAGAGCGTGCCGTTAATCACCGCGCTTCCATTAGGTCCGTTTGCGTCAAGAAATTTGTAAGCATCTAATGCCGAAGGAAAAGGATTTCCAACGAGATTAAATGAAACATTATTCACCGTTCCCACATTCTTCTTCACAGCGATTCTTGCGGGGTTTGCAACGCTTGCACTGAAAGGTGCGCCCGGAAATGCAGCAGTTGTGATTCCGCTTGCGATATATCCAACGCCCGGTTGTAAAATTCCTGAAGCCCCTACCCAACCCGTTCTCAATCCGCTTTCGCTTGTGTCAATTGCATTCGTTGGGTTATAAAAATAACTGTTGCCAAGAGTGCTTGCATTTGCGCCACTCACTGGTGATGAATAATAATGATAACCCGCATTACCTGCTGTTCTTTTCACAATCACATTACCCGTAATTGTTCCCGTTTGATTTCCCGGTGTATTTTGCCCGTGCATAACGGATGCGCCTGATTCAATAATCACATTGTTATTTGCAACAAATGTCGCATCCGACATTACGCTCAATATTCCTGAAATGGAAACAGGATTCAACACCGTTACGCTTGTCGGGTTATCAATCACGACATCATGCAGCGCGATACCAATGTTGCCGGAAATCGTTTGCGGGAAGGTGCCGTCAAAAATGAGTTTCCCGTTTCCGTTAATAAATGTGCCGGTGGATTTTGTAAAATCTCCTTTCAAATGAATAACAGGAGTAACCCCAGCGGTTGATGTCACATTTAACACGCCACCTTCAAACAGCAATTCATTATTCACTGTCAAATCGCGTCCCGCCTCCAGCGTCATGGTTGCGCCCGCTTCAAGAATCAACGTACCCGCAAGAGGGTTGGATGAATAGGATGCAGGATAGTGCGGTCTTCCACCGGGAATTGTTACAATGGATGTCAAAGTTGGAATCGTGTAGGTGTTCCAGTTCAGCGGATGATTCCATTCATCTGAAAAATTTCCTGTCCAGATAAAATCATTTGTTCCAGCGGGAGAAACTTTCAAAATCAAAGGCGCGGCTGAAAGTTGCAGTTGTAAAATTCCATTGTTGTAAGCAGGCAACACAGCCGTTTCACCCGTGTAGCTATTACCTTTAATTGTCCATGCGGAATCAGGCTGAAGCACAGTTTGTAAATTCACTTGCGTGAAACTCGGATCGTTGCCGTCAATCGGACGCCATGCTGCGATATGTGTGGGGTTGCCTACTGAATCTCCAAAAAGATAAATCCATGCATTGTCATCTTCGCGCAGCACATCAAGAAAATGCGCATCGCCCAGCAGATGCACAAATGAGCGAAATGATTTCAGCGATTTTTTCTCCACATGACCTCCTCCTGCAGAAGTTTCCATGCCTGAGCGGCTGTATAGATTTCCGCTTGCCTGGTTGCCGTAGAAATACCAGGTGAGGCGGTCAATGCCCAGACGTATAAACATCATCGCGCCACGCACGCCATATATAGCCTGCTCATATTCCGTCACACATTCGCCAAACGTGCAGCCCTCTCCTGCCCCATCGCTGTCCCAGCCCCATTCCGAGAGATAGATTTTTTTGCCCGGAAGATTTTTATCGCGGAAACGAATATCATTCACTGCCGAGTGCATTGCCGACTCCGGATGTTCGGGATGCACTGCGATGCGCGTTCCCGTGTTATCATAAGTATAACTGTAATGATGAATGTTAATCCCATCAATCAAAGGCGCTTCGTTTTGCGTAAGACGCGCGCCCATCCAATTGCCGCCCACGGCAGTTTCTGTATCGGGCGCTCCCGCCTGCAATGCGCAGGGAATCGCCTTCAATGCTGGGTCTGCATCTTTAATACCCCGCAGCATACCTCTTAACACTTCAAGATAAAATCCTGCCGGATACGTCCACGGCTCGTTGCCGATTTCAATCACATCCACCAATCCGTTTCCATTCGTGGGACCGAAATGTGAAGCAAACGCATAGCCATAGTTGTATGCCGCTGTATAAGGATTGTCCCACATCGCCATGCGCGTTTGAGGAATCCATTCGTTGAATTGGATTGTAGCCTGCACTTTCATTCCCGCATTGTTCCAAGCAAGGTATTCGCGGTTCCAGTCAAGCCACCAGATACCCAATTGATTTGGGATGATGTGCATCGTGCCGTAAGGCGGAATCATATCCGGGTCATCCACATCCCAGTGCATGTTGTGATAGTTGCGCGCATGCGTGGCAATCTGGCTGAAGCGCGTAGGTCCTTCGCCCTGCGGCACTGAGTTTGAAAACATATTGTGTCCCCAGCCCCATATCCCATTCACGCCAAGAATATCCGACACTTTATTAATGTGCGGCTTTGCCGCCTGAAACGGACCATACGGACCATTTTCATCATACACGCGCACCTCCCACACATACGCGCTCGCATAATTCTGCTCCACCATTGAGTGTTCAATTTTCACATAGCGCGCCTGCATCGGAGCCGATGGGCGCACAATTTGCAACTTCAGCGCATTAGGATTTGCATCACCGATATAAGTCCAGTTCACGTTGTTCGTGCTCAGGTAAACTTTTGTCCCCACCGCGCCCCCGTCAGCCCAAATACGCGATTCGATATAGCCAACGCTTTTCGCTTGCCCCAAATCAACAGTAAGAAACTCCGTGGGAATTTTTGATAATGCAGCAACTTCAAACGTATTGATACGCGCAGTGGAAAGGAGTTTAATTTTAGAAACATTATTCAACATGGGCGATAACCTGCGGAATTGAAAATTGTCGCCATTAGCAGTAGTCAGGCTGCCGAGAAAAGTGGAATCGCCATTCGGATGATGCGCATACACATGCACGGATGCAGTAAATCCACACTTTACGGAAAGGTGCCGCAGTTGCACAGGAGATGCGAGCGTATATTGTATCCAAGAGTGTCCTCCGACAGCCGCCACTTGAACGCCTGTATTTAAATCACCATCCGTAGCATTTGTGGTATTGACGTTTGATGAATTGCTCGAAGCCTTGCCCTTCAGAATGTTCAGGTCGTTGCGCCCGATATATCCATTGGGCAGCACATCGTTCCCCTGCCATGCGGTATTCTCATTATTGTCAATCGCATTTGCGCCCGAGCCGTCTGATGTAATAGTGGATGCCCCTTGCGAAAAAGAAGTCACCACGCCAGCATAAGGATCCCATTGCGCTGACAATTGATGAAATGAAAAAATTAAAATCAGGAAACAATAAAAAGTCACACGCATCGCAGGTTACTCGCTTTAGGTAATTAAGTAAGATGGAAAATAGGGGCAAACGCAATATAGAGAAATAAGAAACCAAGGTCAGAAAAAGTTGGAAATAAATACTTCGGTTATGAACACACTTACACCATGAATGCAATTATCAAAAAACTAAAGTTCACTTGGCTACAAAAGCAGAATGAGGATGTGGCGCATACGCGTTTAATTTCTTTAGTGTATCGCACCCGAAGCCTCACTTTTGGGGATCAAAAAATATTAATTTCTATAAACAACTAATCCAAAAAATTCGGGGTCTAATGATTTAGATATGCTGTTTCCTTCCTGACTAATTTTCGGTTTCTCTAAAAGAAAAAAGTCAGGGTGGCATCCCGCAGTGCGGGAGAACCCACAACCTCCACGTCCCGAACTTGGCATCCCGCGAGGCGGGACTACATCTCAGCGATCAGTTTTTTAAACTGCGTTCCTCCTTTGTAAGATTTGATTTTCTTCTCTCTATAGTACAGTGTCGGGGTGGCGGGATTCGAACCCACGACCTCCACGTCCCGAACGTGGCACGCTAGCCAGCTGCGCTACACCCCGATTTATGCCTCAATTTCAACGGGGCTAATCTAAGATAAACCTCAAACTTTTTTCTCCCACGGAAATTCCATATTTTACATCACCCTGAGTCAACCCAATGCCTGCCAAGCATCTTGCATTTTGTTTTTTTGCTACTCTTTTTTGCAGTTCTGCATTAACGCAGGTTGACCGTGCGAAAGATAAAACGCTTGAATACACGAAGACAAAACTTTTACTGCAATTCTCCGATTCGCTGCGCGTAAAAAATTTAGAAGAAAAAGAAAAAGCCCTCGCCAAAGCAAAAACGCAAGGTTGGAAAACGCGCATTGAATTAGGGGAGGGCAAAGTGGTGGAACTTATCCGCCTTGATGCGAAGGGCAATCCCGTTTATTATATCGCAGATAATGCCGATGCCGCTATTTCAACCAACACAAAAGCCGTGTATCCCGGAGGTAGTTTGGGTTTATCGCTTGAGGGACAAGGAATGTTTCTGGGCGAATGGGATGCAGGCGCAGCGCGCTTTACGCATGAGCAATTGACGGGAAGAGTTTTACTCAAAGACAACACGCCTTATTTCGACAACCATTCCACGCATGTTTGCGGAACGATGATTGGCGATGGCACTCCACAGAGTCTTGCAAAGGGCATGGCCCCAAAAGCTACCGTGTGGTCGTATGACTGGAATCTTGACAATTCTGAAATGGCAGCCGCAGGCGCAAACGGCATGTTGGTTTCCAACCATTCTTATGGAACGGTTGCGGGATGGTTCTATGATGGCTCATGGAACTGGTATGGCAATCCTAACTACAATGCAAACGAATCCTATCTCTTTGGGTGGTATGATTTGGAAACGCGCACATGGGATCAAATTGCTTACAATGCGCCTTACTATCTCATTGTGAAATCAGCAGGCAACGACCGTGATGATAACGCACCGCCTCCCGGCACACCACACACACATTTGGGATTGGGCAGTTTCACGGACACGCATCCAAGTGATGGCAACAGCGGCACAGGCTATGATTGTCTTCCGACAAAATCAAACGCAAAAAATATTCTGACCGTTGGCGCGGTGAATGATATTCCCGGTGGCTACAATGGCACGGCAAGCGTGGTGATGGCGGGCTTCAGCGGATGGGGACCAACCGATGACGGCAGAATAAAGCCCGACATCTGCGGCAATGGAATTAATTTATTTTCTGCGGTTGCAACAGGCGATGACCGTTATGCCACATTCAGCGGCACCTCCATGTCGGGACCCAATGTGGCTGGCTCGTGTATTTTGTTGCAGGAGCATTATGAAAATATTCATCCGGGAAATTACATGCGCGCTGCAACGCTGCGTGGTTTGGTGCTGCATACTGCTGACGAAGCGGGCGCAGCAGAAGGTCCTGATTATATGTTTGGATGGGGAATGATGAATACGGGAAAAGCAGCAAGTCTGATTTCAGAGGATGCAAATCTTGAATCGCACATTCAGGAAAACGCCTTGAACAACGGAACAACGTTTACGCACAGCATTACCATCAACGGCTCGCAGCCTTTAGTGGCAACGATATGCTGGACGGATGTTCCCGGAGCGCCACAATCCGAAGGACACGACATTCCCACGCTCAATCTTGTGAACGATTTGGATATGCGCATTATTCATGCGGGTGACACTTATATGCCTTATGTGCTTGAACCCGCGCAACCCTCGCTCGCAGCAACCACCGGAGATAATTTCAGAGACAACGTGGAGAAGATTTTTCTTGCAAATCCTATAGCAGGCGAATACCTCATTGTTGTAAATCATAAAGGAACATTGAGCGGTGGCGGTCAGCCGTTTTCACTTATTCTTTCAGGCATTACAAATTCCGCGTGTGCTGACCCGCGCATTCTCAGCGTGGCGCAAAATAGCGGCAACTCCGCAACGATGAGTTGGCTGCCCGGCAATGCAAGCGTTGGCTATACAATTGAATACGGACAAGCCGGATTTCTTCCGGGCAGCGGAACATCAATTTCCGGCAGCTATCCTGCGGCATTAAATATTGCGCTGAATAATCTGCTCGCTGATGTGGAGTATGATATTTACATCAAAGAAACCTGCGCGGAAGGAGAAACAAATTTGATTGGACCTTACCGTTTCAGAATTACGCCCACTATCACAGGCGGCTCGTGCGAAAGTTTTGATGCGTTTAATTATTGTGGTGATAATCTGTTTGCATGTGTGCAAAATGGCACCTGCGATGGCGCGTTCACCTCTCCGGGTTGGGAAAATCCGTTTAATGATAACAGCGATTGGAGCGTGGCTGATTTTTCAACGCCTTCGGAAAACACGGGTCCTGATGGCGACCATACCAGCGGCACGGGAAAATATTTGTTTGTTGAAGCATCCTCCTGTTTTTTTCAAACTGCGTTTCTGCTTTCACCCGGATATGACTTAAACACGGTTGAAAATCCTTCGCTCAATTTCTGGTATCACATGCTCGGCTCCACGATGGGCAATCTTTCTGTTGATATTGAAAATCCGATTGGCTCCGGCTCCTGGACAAATTTGTGGAACATCAGCGGCAATCAGGGACAAAGTTGGAACAACGCGAACATCAACTTGCAGGCTTATGCAAATGATATTGTGCATTTCCGCTTTGCGGGAAAGGCAGGTTCGGATTTTGAAAGTGACATCGCGCTTGATGATATCTGCGTAAGTTCATCCTGCACTGCGGATGCTTGTGGCGATGAGAATCCCTGCACCAGCGATACCTGTGTGAATGGCATTTGCATCAGCGAGCCGTTATGCACAGATGGCAATTCTTGCACGATTGATATATGCAACGATGGCGTGTGCAGTCAAGAAGCGATTCCGAATTGCAGCGTATGCAATAACACGCTTACTACTCTTCTCACAGGAAACACAGGACAAAACGGTGGCATGTTTGACGTAACTGCGGTGAATACTATCAAGATTCTCTCGTTTGAAGGGCATTTCAAAGACACTTCTGATTTTAAAATTTATTACAAGCCGGGAACACATGTCGGTTATGAAATGAACACGGGTGCATGGAATCTATTGGGCAGCGCAACCGGTGTTTTATCAAACGGCACAAATACTTCGACACCGATTCCCATTCCGGTGAACATCACAATTCCCGCTGGCGAAACATATTCGTTTTATATCACGATTACAAACGGCAGGAATATCCGCTTCACAGTTGGTTCTTTTGTCGGGAACGTAACTGCGCAGGATGCAAATCTGCGGGTGAAAGAAGGTACCGGCAATGATTATCCGTTTGGATTTCCTTCGCAGCCGTGGAAGTGGAATGGCAGAATTCATTATACATGCAGCGACCTGAATCCGTGCGCCTTGAATTACTGCTCCAATGGCGTATGCAATTACACAGCAGTTGAATGTCCTGATGATGACGACCCGTGTACGCTGAATTATGGCTGCGTGAATGGACAATGCGTGATTTTGCAAAACCTTTGTGATGATGAAAATCCCTGCACTGCCGATGCGTGTGTTCCCCTTACAGGATGTACAAACACAAACCTTCCCGTTTGCGACCTGTGCGAATATTTAGTGTGTAATGACAATGATGCTTGCACTGCCGATAACTGCGTAAATGAAGCATGTGTATTTACAAGCATCACGTGCAATGACGATGATTTTTGCACCAGCGATGCCTGCAATTTTGTGACGGGATGCGTTTTTACGCAAATTAATTGCAGCGATAGTAATGCTTGCACAAACGATGCGTGTGATGCTTTGCTTGGATGTATTCATACTGATTTAGTATGCGATGATGCTGATGTCTGTACTGCGGACAGTTGCAGTATTTCAGCAGGTTGTGTTTTTAACTTGAAAAATTGTAACGACAATAATGCCTGTACAACGGATGAATGCGTTTTGGGAAATTGCTTTCATGCTGCGTTGAATTGCGATGACGAGGAAATCTGCACCACGGATGATTGTGATATACTCACAGGCTGCACGAATAGCGTGATGAATTGTAATGATGGAAATGCCTGTACGATTGATGCGTGTGTGGAGGGGGAGTGTGTGCATGATTTCTGCACGGATAATGAACTCTGCACCAGTGACGCCTGCGTAAATGACAACTGTGTTTACACTTCCATTCTTTGTAATGATAATGAACTTTGCACGATTGATGGATGTACCGATGGCGTGTGTGAATTCATTCCAAAAAATTGCGCTGACGGAAATCCCTGCACCGATGATGTATGCAATGCAGGCGTATGTTCCAGTTCGCCCATGAACTGCGATGATACTGACCTCTGCACAATTGATGCGTGTGTAAACGGAACGTGCATCTATCAATGTAATTTGCTACCACACCTTGCCTGGCAGCGTTCTTTGGGTGGCGGGGCAAACGAAGAAGCAAACTCCATCGTGCAAACAAATGATGGAGGATTTATCGTTGCGGGATACACGCTTTCAAACAATGGCGATGTAACATTAAACAAGGGCGCGGAAGATTATTGGGTGATAAGGCTTGATGCTGCCGGAAATGTGCTTTGGCAAAAAACTTATGGCGGCACTCTTACCGATATTGCTACGTCTGTGATTCAAACCAATGACGATAATTATGTTGTTGCAGGATATGCCGCTTCAAAAAATGGAAACGTAACGGGCAATCACGGCTCACGCGATTATTGGATTATCAAAATTGATACGGATGGAAATTTGTTGTGGCAGAAAGCATTTGGCGGCAGCAGCAATGATGAAGCATATTCAATAAGACAAACTGTAGATAGTGGTTTTATCGTTGCAGGCTCTACGTTTTCAAACAATGGAGATGTATCGGGCAATCACGGCTTCCACGACTATTGGGTTTTGAAATTAGATGCGGACGGAAATTTGCAATGGCAGAAAACATTGGGCGGCAATTTGAGTGATGTCGCTTATTCTGTGCGCGAAACTGCTGATAGAAATTATTTGGTTGCCGGCTATGCGCTTTCCACAAATGGAGATGTAACAGGAAATCACGGCTCGTTTGACTATTGGGTGTTGAAATTGGATACAGTCGGAAATATATTGTGGCAAAAAGCGCTGGGCGGCAGCGGTTCTGATAAAGCGAATGCGCTGGAACTGACAATGGATGGGGGCTGTGTTGTTGCCGGAAGCGCTGCATCATTCAATGGCGATGTTACCGGCAATCATGGCAATCTTGATTATTGGGTGGTGAAGTTGGATGCAGGCGGAGGAATCCTGTGGCAGAAAGCGTTGGGCGGAACTGCTGCCGATGAAGCATTTTCCATCACAAATAATTTAGACGGATTTATTGTAGCGGGTTATGCCGCTTCAACAAATGGAAACGTAACGGGCAATCATGGCGGCAATGACGGCTGGGCAGTAAATCTGAATGCTTCTGGGAATATTGTGTGGCAAAAAACATTGGGAGGTAGTGCTGCCGACAAAATATCTTCTCTTGCATTTGCATCGGGAGGCGGATTTGTGTTTGCAGGAAATTCTCAATCGAATAATTTCGATGTGAGCGGCAATCAGGGCGGCACTGATTTCTGGCTCGCAAAAATTGCATCGTGTGTTCCCGTTACTGAAGTGGATTCATTCATTTGCCCGGGAGATATTCCACAGGCTGCGCAATTTGACACGCTCATTTCATCCAACGGATGCGACAGCATTCTGGCGATTCATTATTCAGTCATCATTTGCAGGGATGAAAATCCCTGCACCATTGATTCCTGTCATAACGGGCAATGTATCTATGCTCCTGTTACGTGTGATGATAACGATGCCTGCACGACAAATTCTTGCGATGAAGGCGTGTGTGTATTCACACCCATGATATGCGATGATGAGGATTTGTGTACCAATGATGCTTGCGCTGATGGTGCATGTACCTTTGTTCCTGTTTTCTGTGATGATGAAGACTTATGCACCGCTGATAAATGCCTTAGCGGTGAATGTATTTATCTCGAAATAATCTGCAATGACGAAAGTTCCTGCACAACTGACGGCTGCGAAAACGGTGAATGTACTTTCTCTGATTACAGTTGCGATGATAGCGACCTCTGCACAAGCGATGCCTGCGATGGCGCAGGCGGCTGTAATTATACGCCAGTTCTTTGCACGGTAATTATTTCAGGAAAAATTCAAACCGCTGCCACAACCCCTGTAGCAATTCCGGGAGTCAGAGTGATTCTCTCTGGCGATGCAAATAATACGGTTATCACAACTGCAAACGGGCTTTACAGTTTCACGGTAAATGTGGGCGGAAACTACACCATCACTCCTGCTAAAAACAATGATATTGTAACCAACAATGGCGTCACCACGGTTGACATCTCGCTGATAAGAAGACATGTGCTTGCCAGTCCGCGCCTTGATTCGCCTTACAAAATCATTGCAGCGGATGCAAATAACAGTGGCACTGTTTCAACAGCAGACATTCCGCCTACCAGGGTTGTTGTGTTAAGTAACACCGCAAAATTTCCTCCATCAAATAGCAGGCTATGGGAATTTGTTAATAGCGACCATGATTTCGGCAATCCGCCTTTTAATCCCTTTCCGTTTCCGAGAACAAGAACCTACACAAACATAACAACCGACCAACCCGACCAGAATTTTATCGGAGTGAAGGTGGGTGATGTGAATAATAGCTGGAATGCGGGCACTCAATAAACCAACCCATCGCTGCGGCTAACTCAACTGCGAATACTTTTTCCTCTTGAAAAGAAAATATTGCACAACGATGCTCTTGCGAAACATCATCCGCAGAATATCCTCATCCTTTGTTTTTCTTGCAGCCTGAACGAGGCTTCTGTTTTTCAGTATCAGCGGCAGGTGAGAAACAATCCAGAAGTGCGCGGCTAAGACGGCTTTTGCTCGTGTGAATTTTAGCGTAACGATACTTTGCGCCACCGCAACATAATCAAACAATACATGCACCGCTGTTTTGGTGAGCGCATGATAGAAGCTGAAATTTTTCAGCATCAGGTAAATAGAGTTGCGATGATTCCAATACATTTTTTTGAAACTATCGGTAATGATTGTGCCCCCGCCCACATGCAGCACCACACTTTGCGGAGCCACCCTGCATGTATAGCCTATCAAATGAAACCGCCAGCATAAATCAATTTCATCCATGTGATACACAATCGTTTCATCAAAACCGCCTATCATTTCCACCGCGCTCTTGCGGAGGAACAACGCTGCGCCCGTTGCCCAAAAAATATCTGCGCTGTCATCATATTGCCCCGTATCTTCTTCCATCGTGGTGAACATTCTTCCACGCGCAAACGGAAACCCGTAATGGTCAATCATGCCGCCTGATGCCCCGGCATATTCAAACTGACGCTCATCAAAAAAGTAAAGTAGTTTAGGCTGCACAGCAGCAATGCGCTCATCGCTTTCGGCAAGCTGCACGAGGGGCGCGAGCCAGTCGGGCTTCACCTTTACATCATTATTCAAACACACGAAATATTTTCCGTTGCACAATTTAAAGCCGATGTTGTAAGCTGCGCAAAAGCCCTGATTAATTTCGATGCGCAGCACTTCCACTTCAGGATAATGCTGGCGCACATAGCCTGCATCATCTTCAGTAGAACCATTATCGAGCAGATAAACTTTAAAGTTGGAATAATCCGTTTGCCTCAACGACTGAAAGCAATCATCTAAAAACTTCCTGCCATTGTAGTTTAGCACAACTACGTCAACCCGGGGAGATGCTTTCACAAATTTGAATGAGGGCTATTTTTAAAAACCGCGCTAAGATAAATCAAAGGGAATTTAGAATGGAAAATCTTGGTAGTGCATTCGTTTGAATAGTTCGTCATTCTGAGCGGAGTCATACGCAACGAAGAATCTCAGACTTTCTGACCGTTGAGATGCTTTGTTTCACTCAGCATGACTAAGCCAAGACACTCCCCTTCCCCTCCACTACCGCTCCGTAAGCGAATAATTAAAATACCCGCGCCATTTTTCAACTAATTTCTCAAAATCAGCGGGCAGTTGCGATTCAAAGAGAAGTTTCTTCTTCGTTGCCGGATGCGTGAATCCCAGCGTTCGCGCATGCAATGCTTGTCGTGGAAGAATAGAAAAGCAATTATCTACATACTGCTTGTATTTGGTATAAATCGTACCCTTCACAATTCTGTCGCCACCATACGTTTCATCATTAAACAGCGGATGCCTCTTGTGCATCATGTGTACGCGGATTTGATGTGTGCGCCCTGTCTCCAGTTTCACATCAAGCAGCGTTACATAGCCAAAGCGTTCAAGCACTTTGTAATGGGTGATGGCTTCCTTGCCGTGGTCGCCTTCAGGAAACACATCCATCATTTTGCGAAAGCGCAGGTTGCGCCCGATGTTCGCTTCAATTGTGCCGCTGTCCTCATCAAAATCACCCCACACCAGCGCAGAATAGTTGCGCTGAATATCGCGCTTAAAGAATTGTTTTGCAAGATGCGTAAGCGCCATTTCCTCTTTCGCCACCACCATCAGCCCCGAAGTGTCTTTATCCAAACGATGCACTAAGCCCGGGCGGGTAACGTCTTTTCCCGTTGGAAGATTTTTGAAATGATAGAGCAGCGCATTTACCAGCGTGCCCGTGTAATTTCCCGGTGCCGGATGCACCACCAAGCCCGCCTGCTTATTAATCACCACCAGATGCTCATCTTCATAAACGATTTCGAGCGGAATGTTTTCCGGCTCCGATTTCATTTCGTGCAGTGGTGTGCCAAACACAATGGTGATTACATCCAGCGGCTTCACCTTGTAGTTCGACTTCACCGCCTTGCCATTCACCAGGATGGATTCGGCAAGGGCGGCATTCTGAATTTTATTACGGCTGATGGCTTCAATGCGGTTCAGCAGGTATTTATCAATGCGCAGTTGCTCCTGCCCCTTATCCACCACAAAGCGGTAATGCTCGTAGAGGTCGTCTTTAATATCGTTTTCCAGTGCCTGCTCTTCCATCATGCTGCAAAGTTAGCTGATTCGATGATTCGGTAATTTGATGATTTGGTGATGTTGCTGGCTTTTCATCAGCGAATCAACAAATTACCAAATCATCAAATTTACTTAATCATTACCCCTCTCCTATTCAGCACGGGGATGTTGATGAGGTTATCCTTCACGAGGCTTTCGGTGACGAAGATGTATTGCTTGTCGTAGAGGATGCCGTCTTGCCAAAAGCTGACCCAAAATTGGTTGGAAAGCCCGATGAGCTGTTCGGGGAGTATTTCGATTTGCACGAAGTCGCGCCCCTCAATCTTGTCGAAAAACTGGCGCAGGGAAGATGTCTTCACTTCTTTGCCCTCCACCGTGCCATAGCCTTTTGAGTTAATGAGCACGCTATCAATCGGGCGGTCTTTCATGTTCACGAGATATACTACCCACTCTGCATTGTCGCCTTCCGTGCTTGGGGCTACGGCTACTGCGATGTCTTCTACTTTGTTAAACGGGATGTCTTTAATCATTTCGTTTGTTCTTGTTGCACCGCAAAGGCGCAGAAACGCGAGGTGAAAAACTTTGCTCCTTTGTGTCTTTGCGGTTGAATCATTTTACAACTTCGGCATTATTAAGGACGAGTTGCGCACTGAAAAGTTGTTCAAAGTGGCTTTTTAACTTCTCTTTAACATCTTCCAGGGGGATTTTCGTTCCCAACTCTTTTTCAAGGGAGGTAACCTGCTTGCCGGTGAGACCGCAGGGCACGATATAGTTGAAATAGGAAAGATCCGTGTTCACATTCAGCGCAAAGCCGTGCATGGTAACCCAGCGGCTGCATTTAATGCCCATCGCGCAAATCTTTCGCTCTTTTCCTGGAATAGCTGCGTCCATCCAAACACCGGTTGCTTTTGCGATGCGCTCGCCTTTGATGCCATATTCGGCAAGCGTGAGAATAATCACTTCTTCCAGCAGCCGCAGGTATTTATGAATGTCGGTGAAAAAATTATCAAGGTTGAGAATCGGGTATCCCACGATTTGTTCCGGTCCATGAAACGTGATGTCGCCCCCGCGATTGATGTGGTAGAAATCAATTCCCTTTTGCTTCAGCCATGCTTCGCTCATCAGCAGGTTGTTGTCCTTGCCTGTTTTACCGAGGGTGATAACTGGCGGGTGTTCGCAGAAGATTAAATAGTTTGAAGTTTGAAGTTTAGAGTTTGGAGTTGTGTCGCGGTTGTGCAGTTTTTGCGCAATGATTTCATTGAACAAATTTTCCTGATAATCCCAGGCTTGCTTGTAAGCAATTAAACCGAGGTCGTGGAAGATTATGTGTTGCACAGTTGAAGTATAAAGATAGTCGTCATTACTGAGTCCCCTTTGCTTTTAGCGGGGCGAAGAATCTCCTAACTAAGTGTGAGATGTTTCGCTGCGCTCAACAGGACGATTACACGTTCGCCAAAGAGTTCTTTAAAAAATCAATCACTTTCACCTCCGTGGCATCCAACTTCTGTTGTTCTGCAAGGAAGAAGGAAACCCAATCCGTGAGGTGAATGAGATACAGCGCTCGCTCTATATGCGAATTGCCTTTTGAGTTAATATCAATGATGGTGTCGCAATATTGACTGATGATTTCCTTATTGATTGCGATGCGCTGGTTGTTGCGTGAATAATCGTTTTCATTGCGCAGGAACACCACCGCCCAGTCGCTGCTCTTTTTGCGCCAGCCTACCAACTCATTGTGATTCATTTCAGGAACCACATGATGCCAGCAGAGCATCTTTCCATTTTCATTGATTTGCTGACGGAAGCGCACAGCAACAGAAGCCATCGGAGTAGTTGTGTAAATAATCGGAATCTTGTTGTCGAGTTGCACAGCAACTTTCTTCGCTTCTTCACGAATAGCAGTTTGGTTTGCATCAAGCAACGCGATGGCGTTCTTCAATTCCTGCTCAAACTGGTTGGGGATAATACCAAGATAATGCAACGCAAACAACTGCTGCACGAATGAATAACCCAACGAAGCGCGTGGCGGATTTCCACCGGGTACGAGGATGTGGTCCAGTCCTTTCTCCTTCGCAATCTGGATAATCTTGCCGCCCGAACTCACGCACACAATCTTCGACTTTCTGTTGAGCGCAATCTGTAAGGCATTCAACGTTTCTTCGGTATTGCCGGAATAGGAAGAGACAATGACGAGCGAATTCTTATTGACATAAGAAGGCAGGAAATAATCCTTGTTCACCGCAAACGGGATGCGCAATTCATCTGCAATAAATTCATTCACCAAATCACCCCCAATGCCGGAGCCACCCAACCCCGTAACTACGATGTTTGAAATGGGAAAATTATGAGGAGTGAGTTGAGCGCCCTTGCCGATAGTGATTGCTTCACGCAATTGATTCGAAAAGCCCGCGATAAGTTGATCCATTGTCATGCTAATAAATTTCGAGCAAAGATACCTCTGCTATTTGTTACCAAATTTTTTCTTGTAAAATTCAATGCTCTCCATGATGATTTCATAGGCTTTCTCTTTCCCGAAAAACTCTTCTACTTCAATCTTCCGGTTTTCCAGAATCTTGTAATCCTGAAAAAATCTTTTAATCTCAATGGTAGTGTGCGGAGGCAGTTCCTCCAGCGAGTTGATATGATTCACTGCAATATCTTGTTGAGCTACAGCAATTATCTTGTCGTCCACCTCGTCTTTGTCTTTCATGCGCATCACGCCAATCACTTTAGCTTCCACAAGGCAAAGCTGTGGTAGTTCAATTTGTGAAATGACCAAAATATCTAACGGATCATTATCGCCCGCGTATGTCTGGGGAATGAAACCATAATTCGCGGGATAATGCACAGATGAATAGAGAGCACGGTCGAGTTTGATAAGTCCGCTTGGTTTATCTACTTCATATTTTCCTTTGCTGCCTCGCGGAATTTCAATGAGGGCGGTAACAATTTTGGGAAGATTCTCTCCGGGAGAAACATCGTGCCAGGGATGGGACATCGTTGATATGATTTTAGAATGCAAACATCGGAAATCAGGAAGTGAGAAACTGAATTTTATGCGGCTTTTGCTAAAGTTCTTGCCGCTTCATCCAAAGAAATGAAAAGATGCGAAGAATGATAAAGGCACTTCCCGTCTTTTATCAGCAACATTTGTGGAGATTGATGCGGAACTTCAAGTTGTTCGGCTATGCTTCGGGATAATTCACGGTATTGAATCACATCGAGGTAATAAAACTCAATTTCCCCGTGTGCATCTTTCCGGTCGCGCTCAATTCTGCTGAGCGCCACCGAACTTGTCGCACAGCGTGTGCTGTGCTTAAAGATGATGACGGGGAAATGAAATGAATCCTGTAACAACCGGCTGAATGTGTCAGCCGTTGTCAACTGTTTCCAGCGCATGAATTACATGCACTTTTCCTGCGCAGGCTTCGGATTCTCCTTAGTAATCATGCCAGGGCAACCTTCCCTTGCACAGGAAGTAAAGCTGAGGATTACGATTCCTAATACGGTTACAAGCGCGGTTTTCTTTGACAGGGTCTTCTTCATTGTTCTGATTTTATGTGTTAAAAAATGCGTTTACAATCTTATTAACGCACATTTGAAAAAGAATCGTGCAAAAGTACGTTAATTTTTTCCATCATTGTGTCATGAACATCCACTTTATCGCCATTGGCGGCAGCGTCATGCACAATCTTGCGCTGTGTTTACGACAGAAAAATTATAATGTTACAGGCTCCGATGATGAGATTTTTGAACCTGCCGTATCCAACCTTGCAGAAGCTGGATTACTGCCCGAAGCAATCGGTTGGTTTCCTGAAAAAATTCATGCAGGCTTGCAAGCAGTCATTCTTGGAATGCATGCGAAGGAAGATAACCCCGAGCTGTTGAAGGCAAAAGAATTAGGAATACCTATCTACTCCTTTCCTGCATATACGTATGAGCAAATAAAAGACAAGAAACGGATTGTCATTGCCGGAAGTCACGGCAAGACCACGATTACTTCGATGGTGCTGCATGTGCTGAAATCCGTAGCAAAAGATTTCGATTACTTAGTTGGTTCACGCATCAAAGGATTTGATTTGATGGTGAAACTGACCAACGAAGCGAAAATCGCAGTACTGGAAGGCGATGAATATTTTTCGTCCACACTTGAAAGAATCCCCAAGTTTTTATTTTACAAGCCGCACATCGCAATCATCAGCGGCATTGCGTGGGACCACATTAATGTGTTCCCGACTTTTGAGGATTATGTACATCAATTCCGAAAATTTATTGCAACAATTGAAAAGGGCGGAGTGCTGATTTATAATGATGAAGATGAAATCCTGAAGAAACTTGTAGCTGAATTTGGAAAGGAATTTAAAAAAGTCTCCTACTCTACTCCCCGCTATGATATTACCAATGGGGAAACAGTTATGATTTTTGCCGGCAAAGAATATCCGTTGCAGATTTTCGGAAAACACAACCTACAGAACTTAGAAGGAGCGCGACTGATTTGCAATCAACTCGGAATTCCAAATCCTCTTTTTTTCAAGGCAATTGAAAATTTCACAGGCGCATCAAAAAGACTTGAAACGGTTTTCAACAATGAAAACTCCGCTTTGTTTAAAGACTTTGCACACTCGCCTTCTAAATTAAAAGCAACAGTTGCAGCGGTGAAAGAACAATTTCCCGAACGCAAATTAGTTGCGTGTATGGAGTTGCATACGTTCAGCAGCCTGAATCTTGAATTTTTAAAAGAATATGCAGGCTGCATGGACGAAGCAGACGTTCCTATTGTTTATTACAACCAGCACACGCTGGAAATGAAGCGCATGCCTAATCTATCCCCAGAGCAAGTAAAGGCTGCTTTTGGAAAGGACAGTGTCATCGTGATTACTGAAAAAGACAAACTCGTGGAATTGCTGCAATCTCTGCATTGGCAAGGCTCAAACCTGCTAATGATGAGTTCAGGCAGTTTTGACGGATTGGATTGGGAGTTGTTAAAAACACTTGTCAACAAGTAGTGATTGCTATTTTAAAAATCATTTTTACATTCGCAGCCAAAACCAAAACTAAAATCATGAATCAACTGAAAACTTTAGGTATCGCATCGCTGGTTTTTATCACCGGTGCATTTATTTCTTGTAACCAATCGGGACAAACAACAACCGAAGTAACTGCCGTTGCTGATTCAACCGCAACGCAAACTTCTCCTGTTGAAACAAAGAAAATTGCAATGGTAGTTTCCCACCACGTGAAAGACTATGCTGTGTGGAGACCTTTCTTCGACCGCGATGAGCAGATGCGCCAAGCGGCAGGAATGAAAGTGCTGAGCGTTTTCCAAGATGCTGCCGACCCGAATTATGTTTCGGTCACAGTATCTGTTCCGAGCATAGAAGCAGCCAAACAATATGCTGCTTCTGAAGAACTGAAAAAGGTGATGTCAGAAGCTGGCGTAACCGACCAGCCCGAAGTGAAGTTTTATGAATTTCAATTCTCGGATGATGCAGCGGGCGGCAGTTCAGACAATCGCTTGTTCATCGTTGCCAAAGTGCCTGATTACGATATGTTCAGCAAGGTGTACGCTGCGAATGATTCACTCCGGAAAGCAAGAGGAGTTTCCACCGTGATTATTGCGCGTAATCTTGATGATGCGACTGAAGTAGCTTTAGCATACACCGCTACGAATATGGCAACTTTGAAAATGCACGCTGAGAGCGCTGAAGTAAAGGCAGCAATGCAGAAGATTGGCGTAATTGGCGAACCGATGATTCAGTTTGCAACGAAAGCGAAAGAAACTCCGATGTAACTTTCGCTTCTCTAAATAAAAAAGCCCTTGAGAAAAATTTCTCAAGGGCTTTTTTGTTTGCATTTTTTGAATCAACATAGAAATCATTACTTTTGGCACATCGTTCTTTACACCATTTCTCCTTTTACGGGTTTTGCAACAAGCAAAATAAAAAGGAACCGTGTGCAAATCACGGGCTGTCGCGCAACTGTAAGTAACGAATAAAGTTGCCGCCAATTAAATCCATTGTTCTGACAAAATCAGGATGAGAAGGATGGCGGTAATGTTACAAGCCAGGATACTTTACCTGTAAATCTGAGACGAATGCTTTCGCGGTTATGAAGCAAAAGTCCTGAATGAAAAAGAGATTCCTTTTTCGTTTTTCCTTTTATTTCCATCCCGAAACATGCTTGTTGTAAAGAACATTAAGCTAATTAATGTTCAAGCGAAATGCAGCGCACGACTGTATTGCAATTATGTTTCTGTTCAAATCTTATCCGAGAATAATTTCAGCGACAGCTCTCCTTTGGGGTGCTTCCTCAATTCCGCTTTTTTCTTTTGCCCAAAACAGAGAGCGCGACACAACATTAAATATCCAAGAAGTTATCATCAATGATTCTCGTCTTGAAAATTTTTCTGCCGGAACAAAAATTCAATCATTTGACGAAGCTGCCTTAGAAGAATACGAACACGACAACCTCACTGATATACTGATTGACGAAACCGGGCTATTCATTAAAACCTACGGATTAGGAAGTCTTGCCACCAGTTCATTTCGTGGGGGCAGCGCTTACCAAACCGCTACACTCTGGAATGGATTCAACATCAACAGCCCCATGAACGGGCTGTTGGACTTCTCGCTCGTGCCTGCAGGGATAACGAACTCCGTAAAAATTCAGCATGGTGGAACCAGCGCGCTTTGGGGAAGTGGAGCCATTGGAGGAACGATTCATTTAAACAACATTCCTGTTTTTGACAAAGGGACTACCGTATCAGCAAGTTTTAATGCGGGCAGTTTTAAAACTTTCAACGAAAAAATATTTTTTGAAATCAGTAAAAAGAAATGGATTTCAGGATTAAAGTTTTCACACAACAGCGCGAAGAATGACTTTCCTTTTCACAATTATTTCCTGCCTGAAAATCCTGAAGTGAAGCAACCCAATAATGAGTTGAAGCAATTCAGTGTGATATCAGATAACTTTTTCATCCTCAATAAAAAACAAAAGCTAAATCTTTTTTTCTGGTATCAATATACCGACAGAAATATTCCGCCTACGATGTTGCAAGCAACGAATCAATCGAATCAAAAAGATGAAAGCTATCGCGTAACATCAGAATGGCAGTTCTCTGAAAAGAAAAAACACATCTTCATCCGTGCTGCTTACTTTGATGAAAACATCACTTACTCTGATGTTGCTTATGATTATTCCGCATACAGCCATTCACAATCCGTAATAACAGAAGCGGAAACGAAATTCACTTACGGCAATACTCATTTCCTGAACATCGGCATCAACAATACTTTTATTCAAGCCTCTGTATCGTCAGTAGGCGCAGATGAAGGCTATCCGGAGCAAAAGCAGAGAAATCAAATTGCGCTATTCACTTCTTACAAGTTCACCACCGTAAATAAAAAATATGCTTTGTGCGTATCAGCAAGACAGGAATTGCTGGAAAACAGATTCATGCCTTTTACGTTTTCTGTCGGCTCTGATTTGAATGTGTTGAAATGGCTGTGGCTGAAAGCAAGCATAGCGCGTGTTTACCGCGTTCCTACGTTCAACGATTTATATTGGATTCCCGGTGCAAATCCCGATTTGCTTGCAGAAAACGGATTCAACGAAGATGTTGGACTCAGAATTTTTACACAAACAAAAAATGAAAAATTTTCTTTCACATTTGAGCCGACTTTCTTTAATCGTAATATTAACAACTGGATTATCTGGCTACCCTCACAAGGTTATTGGACTCCACAAAACATCATGAAAGTGTGGAGTCGCGGGTTAGAAACAAGTACTGGCTTTAGTTATGAAATCAAGAAAATAAAATTCACGCTTTCTGTTCTTGCCAACTATGTGCTTTCCACCAATGAAAAATCAAAAACATCCAATGATGCTTCCGTAGGAAAGCAATTGATTTATGTTCCGAAAGTAAAGTTGCTCGGAAAGTTTTCCATTGAATATAAAGGGTTCGCGCTCACTTATAGACATAGTTATACCGGAGACCGATACATCACTACAGACAATTCCGCATCGGTTGCCACTTATGATTTAGCAAACATCCTCTTCTCTAAAAAATTTCAAATCAAATCGTGGGAGTTGTCGGCATTCGCAGAAATAGAAAATCTATTCAACGAACAATATCAGGTAATTCAAAGTCGAGCAATGCCTTTGCGCTCTTACAGCGGGGGAATCACCATTCAATTCAGCAAACCTTTTTCAAACAATAAAAACCCATAAACAATGAAAACCAATTTTCTCAAAACTATCTGCATACTGTTGGCATCAACATGTGCTATCAGCATGAATGCACAAACTGTTTCCTATTTTGAAAACCTAACGCTATCACCTGACACGTTTTCGGATGGAGCTTCACAACCACTCGGCACTTATTTTTCAAGTGGCAATGCTGAGTTTTATTCTTTTTACGATACTTCGTTTGGAGGATTCTGGGGTGGTGGTTTTGTATATACCAACATGACCGATAGCGCCACTGCCGGATTTGGAAATCAATACAGTGCCCGCACGGGAATTGGATTTTATGGTTCTGCCAACTATGCTATTGGAAAGCAGGATGCGATTGTGCGACTTACAGGAGATGCTGCAGGAAAAGCCGTGAGTGGCTTATATGTTACAAACAGCACTTATGCTTATTTAAGTATGAAAGATGGAGATGCTTTTGCAAAGCAATTCGGTTCCCCTAATGATGCAAATGGAATTTCTGACGGAACTAACGGAGAAGATTGGTTTTTGCTCACGATTTATAATTGGCACAACGGTGCGCTTTCTGGCGACAGCGTGAATTTTCATCTTGCTGACTTTCGCGACTCAAACAATGCGCAGGATTACATTGTGAAAACATGGGAATGGATTGACCTTACTTCTCTTGGTAACGTGGACAGTTTGCAATTCAAGTTAACTTCAAGCGATGTCGGTTCATTCGGAATGAATACACCCGCATTTTTCTGCGTTGATAATTTTACAACTACCGATGCTTCAGTTGGAATTTTTGAAAGCAGCTTGCCGAAGAATACATTTTCAATTTATCCTAACCCGTCAACTGATTTCATTACCATTAGCTTGGAAAATTTAGTGAATGAAGAAACTGCAATTCAGATTTTTGATGTTACAGGAAAACTGGTAGCCAACGAAACATTTACAACAGGCAAACAACAAATTTCCATCGTTGACTTGAAGAGTGGATTGTACAGGACAGTTGTTTCAAGTAAGAATTTTTCAGCAACAGGAAATTTTTTGAAACAATAAAACAGAATAGGTATGAGGTCTTTATTCTTGACTACTATTTTAACCAGAGTAATCATTTCTGCATCAGCACAGTTTGCCCCGCCAGCCGGACAAGTCGGTTCTACTGCAATTCATAAAGACAGTTCCGCTTTTGTTGCATGGGCAACGGGTTGCAATGTAGTGCGCGGGCTACGAAACATTTCCGTTCCTGATTCGGGATATGCCGAAATAGGTGATAGTTCTTCTGCGCTTGGACAAGCCGGACAAAACGGAGTGGTGAGTTTTGGTGATGGCGGTTACGCAATGCTCACATTCGCGCAGCCGATTATCAGTCAGGCGGGCTGGGACTTCGCAGTGTTCGAAAATGGAATCACAGATGATTTTATAGAACTGGCTTTTGTGGAGGTGAGTTCTGATGGAATTCATTTTTTCAGGTTTCCTGCCACTTCCCTCACACAAGATACTGTTCAGGTTGGTTCGTTTGGAAGTATTGACGCGACTAAAATCAACAACCTTGCAGGAAAATACCGTGCAAGCTATGGAACGCCTTTCGAGTTGGATGAATTGGCGAGTGAAATTGGCTTGGATGTAAATCACATCACGCATATTAAAATCATTGACGTGGTGGGATGCATTCAAAATCAATACACCACTTATGACCAACACGGAAATAAAGTGAACGACCTCTGGCCTACCACTTTTGCATCAAGTGGGTTTGATTTGGATGCGGTGGGTGTGATTCATCAGCTTGAAACAGGCGTACGTGAATTGATTGCAAAAATTCAACTTGAAGTTTTTCCAAATCCAATTCAAAGCAATAGTGTTGTGCGATTCCACTCCTCCACAGCTTCCTCAGTGAAAATTGCGGTATTGGATTATACAGGCAGAGAGGTATTTCAGTTTGGAAATACAAATTCCAATTTGGGATTAAACGAAATACAATTGCCGGAGATGAATTTGCCTTCAGGAATATATTTCATGAAGGTTGAGTCGGAAGATATTATTGGGATAGAAAAAATGATTGTTATCTGATGACAAAGAAAAATTTGTTCAGTAATTCCATCCGCCAGTTGGAAGGTGGAATTGTTTTTCGATTGTACTTTCTGCTTTCAATTACAATCTTTTTTTCCTCCTGCGAAAAAGAACCGGAGAACAATCCACCCGCAAACATTGGCAATGGCGTTTATATCACCAATGAAGGTCCGTATCAATTTGGCAATGCAAAGGTGAGTTACTACGACAAAATTAATGCAGTTGCCACTGAAGATTTATTTGCACCAGCCAATAACCGTCCGCTTGGAGATATTCTACAGTCCATGTATATCTTCAACGGCAAAGCGTATCTGGTGGTAAACAATTCGCAGAAAATCGAAGTGGTTGACCCTGTTACTTTTGTTTCATCGGCAATCATTACCGGGCTTGGTTCACCACGCTACTTCTTACCTATTAATGATAACAAGGCTTACGTAACCGATTTTGAAAGCGCTGATGGAGTTTCTATTCTCGACCTGAACAATAATTCTGTGACAGGTTTAATTCCGCTTGAAGGATGGACGGAAGAACTATTGCTTTCAAACGGGAAAGTATTCGTTACTAATCTGCGCAGCGATAAAGTTTATACTATCAACGCAACAACCGACCAATTGGAAGACAGCATTCTCGTGAGCTATGCTTCCGTTTCCATTGCAGAAGATAAAAACGGAAAACTTTGGACGCTATGCAGTGGGGATGAGCAGAAAAATTTCTTTGGCGGATTGCATCGCATCAATCCTGCTACGCTGCAAGTGGAACAATCCTTTCCTTTTCCCAATCTTACAGATAGTCCGTGGCGGCTGCGCATGAATGCAACACAAGACACGCTTTACTTTCTAAACGAAAGCGTTTTCCGCATGGCTATTTCAGATAATCTTTTACCTGCAACAGCATTTATCCCGCAGGGCAACCACAACTTTTACGGCATCGGCATTGACCCTGAAACCAGCACAGTTTATGTTTCCGATGCGATTGATTTTGTGCAGCGCGGTGTGGTGTATAGCTATAGTCCTGACGGCACAATGCTCAATTCATTCTACGCTGGGATTATTCCCGGGGAGTTTTGGTTTGATTGATGAACTCCGAAAAAAAACATACTGAAAATAAAGTCAAAGACATTCCGAAAACGGAATTACAACAGGACATTGATTACTATATCGAAAATGGTCTTTGTGTTTTCACGGCTCAGTATCATTTGAAACGCGGTTCTTGCTGCAAGAACAATTGCAGGCATTGCCCTTACGGGTTTAAAAAACAAAACAGCATTTAAGCAATAACGGAATTCATCCACTGCTTCACTTTTCGCTTCACATGCGTCCATGTGAGCCGCTCCTTCCAGCTTCCCCAGCCGTGGTGAATGCCGTAAGTGATGCCGTTTTGCTCCAACCGCTCTCTTTCTTTTTTTGTTTTTGGCGCAGCGGGATGAAACATCATCCGCTCAGGCGCTACAACGTCAGGATAATTATTTGCGAAGTAAATACGCGTGAGCAACATGGGTCCTGTTGCTTCAATCACTTCCCCATAATTGTTGATTTCAGGCGGGTTATTTTTCAAATCATCCAGCACATCTTTCCAATAACGGT
>JAWXCB010000067.1:0-4248 GCA_034440455.1 Chitinophagales bacterium | reverse complement strand
GGGTGGTCAGTTTAGACCGAAATGGGGTGGTCAGTTTGCTCCGAAATGCCCTGGTCAGCTTTGACCGAAATTACCTGGTCAGGTTTGCCGAAAACTCCAGTCTTGAGATGATTAAGCACAAAAAGATTTTCAGTTTTTAGTTTGCCGTCAGGCAAACTCAAAACAAATCCTTTTGAACAATCCTCTTTTATCATTTCAAAGCCAGCCCAAACAAAAGCGTCAAGGAACTCTGTTAGTAAGGCGATGTCAACTTGACTTTTGATAAGGTTATTGGAAAGTTGTGCAAGTTCTAATGAATAAGAAGTTTTGTTTTCTGATGTCAGTGGGGGAAAAATCTCTTTCAATAAAATCTTTATCGCTTCAAGTGATTCCTCTGAATAGTTTGGAAAACTGCATGGTTGGTTGCTTGTCTCACCAAGTTCCAAACAAAGAAAAAGAGATTTGGTAAATGAAGTTTCATCGGGATTTAAAGTTATCAGTCCTTCAATATTCTTTGCTCTTTCAGTTTTATAAACTTCGTTCAAGTCATAAAATAGTTTAAGCCAAACGGCTTTATTGAAAGTGTCAACTGAATCAGGAAATTGTTTGCCCAACTTGTCATGGTCAAGTTTCATGTAAGCATCCCAAAAGTTTTTTGATTGCTTGTGAAAATAGTAGCTTGAAAAAATTAACTGCTCATATGCCTGTTCAGGTGCAGTTTGAAAAAGCTGAATAATTTCAGCAACGGAAACCTTGATGTTGTTTGATTGTTTGCTCATTTTCTTTTGACTTTAGATTAACCATTGAGGTTAGGTCGTTTGGAAAATGAACGGCACAAATGTAAAAGTAAATTTTTTTAAACCAAAATTTCTTTCAATGTTCTTCTTTAACATGGTCAATTTTATGTCGTTGATTGATGTCAAGTCCTATGTCGATTTATGTTTATACGGTCGTTCTTAGGGTTTCCGCCAACTCGTTTATATCGGTATCTTCTTCTCCGCTAATCTAATGACAATTTTATGTATTTTGTACAAGTAGATGCAATCATTTTCCTTCGGTGGAGCCGCATGGTGATTCACCGCGATTTGCCTTTTTAGCGCAGCTCCCTTTTCACCTATCAAACCCGCCCACTGAAGCCAATCCTCTGCGTGTTGCCTTGAGATTGCGCCTCCGTTTAGTCTCTATTTCAAAATAGCCCTGCTTTTTTCGGCTGTGCTATTTTTTTGCTCGCTCTCACTCCCTAACTTTGGGAACATTCCAAATTTTAAATTCCCTTATTGATCATGGTAAAATATCTCCTCCTTTTGCCCGCTTTATTTCTGTTTGGCGCATGTTCAACTGAAAATGTTGAATGGCAGAATATTGAAAAAGAACTGCAAACAAAACTCATTCTCTCCGTTGATGGCGACACGATTCGCATTCCCGAAGGGTATTTTAAATTCAAGGGCAGCCTTACGCTTGATGGGCGGAAACGCATTGTGATAGTGGGCGCGGGGCGCGATAAAACAATTCTCTCTTTCAAAGGACAAGAGGAAGGCGCGGAAGGATTGAAAATCAACAACTGCGAAAGTATCACCGTGCAAGACCTGACCGTGCAGGACACAAAAGGCGATGGATTGAAAATTCAAAAAACGAACAAGCTCATCATTAAAAATGTACGCGCTGAATGGACAGGCAAGCCCAAGAAAGAAAACGGCTCGTATGCCTTTTATCCTGTTGACTGCGACAGCGTGTTGATTGAATCGTGCATCGCCATTGGCGCTTCTGATGCGGGCATTTATGTGGGGCAATCGCGCGATGTGATTGTGCGCAACAGCGAAGCGTTTCATAATGTGGCGGGCATTGAAATTGAAAACTGCATCCGCGCTGATGTGTATCACAATTATGCGCATTGCAACACGGGCGGCATATTAATTTTCGATATGCCCGAATTGCCGCAGAGCGGACACACCGTGCGCGTGTATGACAACACCATTTGGAAAAACAATTACAAGAATTTTGCGCCCGAAGGAAACATCGTGCATGAAGTGCCGCCCGGCACCGGCATTATGATTCTTGCGACTGACAACGTGGAGATTTTTAACAACTTCATCGTGAACAACAAAACGATTGGCACCGCCATCACCAGTTACAAATTGGTGAAGCATCCATTCAACGACCCTGATTTTGATTTGTATCCGAAAACCATTTCTATTCATGATAATCGCTATAAGAAAAATTTTTGGCGCATCCCTGCGCTTTCCTATGAGATGGGAAGGTTATTGTTCCTGAAATTTTGGTTTAATGTGCCCTCCATTTTATATGATGGATTTCTTGACCCCACTGCCGTGGGCGAAGACGGCAAGTACAAAGAGGAATATCGCATTTGCGCACAAAACAATGAAGGCGGTTCATTTGTTGATGCAGATGCGGCAAACGGTTTTAAAAATGTGAGGCGCGATGACCCGGAGTTCAATTGCGCAGGCACAAAAATCGAACCGGTGAAACTCAATTTGTAAAATGAAATGAAAAGACGAATCTGCTTTTTGTTTGTTCTCTCCCTGCTTGTTGTATTTTATTTCAGTTGCACAAACTCACCCGCTGACAAAACAGCCGTTGCCGAAAATGTTGTTTCATCCTCCGCTTCCTTCGGCTTGGAGAAACTGACTGATTACGGATTCTTCAAAGGCGCACTCGCTGATTTGATTCCCGCTCACGGCATTTTGCCGTATGATTTAAACACGCCCCTCTTTTCAGACTACGCGCACAAAGCGCGATTTGTAAAAGTGCCCGCAGGGCAAAAAGCAGTGTACAACGCTTCGAGTGAATTTGATTTTCCTGTCGGCACGGTGCTTATTAAAAATTTTTTCTATCCGAATGATTTCAGAGATGATTCGAAAGGAAGAAAAATTTTAGAAACGCGCCTGCTCATCCATGAAGAAGCAGGATGGAAAGCGTTGCCCTATATCTGGAATGATGAGCAAACCGAAGCGATTCTTGAAGTTGCCGGGGGAAGAAAGGAAATCTCCTGGATTCATTCTGACGGCAGCACGAAAACACTCTCCTACTCTGTTCCCAATGTAAATCAATGCAAAGGCTGCCATGTGCGCAATGCGAAGATGAGTCCGATTGGACCTTCTGCGCGTCAGTTGAACCGCGAGTTTACCTATTCTGAAGGAAAGCTGAATCAACTTACAAAATGGAACACCGCTGGCATTCTCGACAGTCTTCCCGAAAATCTTGCCGACTGCCCGAAAGCGCCTGATTGGGAAAACCCCAATGACGGCACCACAGAACAACGCGCCCGCGCTTATTTAGATATTAACTGCGCACATTGCCACAGCGCCACAGGACCGGCAAACACATCGGGCTTAATGCTGAATGTGCATGAAACAAATCCTACACGGCTTGGCGTGTATAAATCACCTGTTGCCGCGGGCAGAGGTTCTGGAAATAATCTGTACAGCATTCTGCCGGGCAAGCCCGATGAATCCATTCTCACTTTTCGCATGAAGTCAACCGACCCGGGAATTATGATGCCGGAGATTGGCAGAAAACTCGTGCATGAAGAAGGCGTGAAGGCGGTGGAAGATTGGATAAGGGAGATGAAAGGAAACTTATAAAGTGGTTTGAAAAACTGATTTCAAATTCAAAATCCTAATATCAAAATGCTAAACAAATTCTAATCTCAAAATTCTAAATTAAGGAAACAGCTCATTTTCACGTGTTTGGAATTTAGGATTGATTTAGGATTTGTTTAGAGATTCAGATTTATAATTTAGAATTTCTCATCGGTTCGTTTAGTTGTTCAAAGAACTCTTATAATAATCAATCGAAGCTCATTCAGGATAACGACTTCACTTTGTCCATTAATTCCTGTCTATCGTTTTTTTGCAATGGAATTTCTTTCCCTGCTACTTTCAGCGTAACGCTGTTATTCGCCTCAAGATGATTCAGATTCACCGCATAGCTGCGATGTACGCAAAAAAAATCATCGCCTGAAATGATAAATGAATGAAGTACGCCTCAGGCGGACTTTATTGAGTTGTGCAACAAGCATGTCCGCTTGTACTTTTCATCCCTGAGCTTCCGCTCATTTAGATAACGCTTATCATTTTACATTTTTGCCCCTCGTTGTGTCAAGGTACTGTCATTAAAATCAAGCTTTTTCCTGAAAATATTTTTACGTTTGTAATAACGGAAAGAGGTCTTTCGACCTCCGCGCTTGTGAAGACGAATGTCTGCATCAAAATACAGAACGCCCAAGTCAGCTTACACGCAAAGCCTGCG
>JAWXCB010000066.1:0-109667 GCA_034440455.1 Chitinophagales bacterium | reverse complement strand
GTGGTTAAAAAAGCAGCTTAAGAGATTTTTTGAGGAAGGAGGAGTGTGTTCCAAATATAGATTCATGCAACAAAGCCGATACGAGATATTGATAAAAGAGGGTATTCCGTTGGAAACAATTTTCCGAGAGGATATGTGGAAGCAGTTTCAGTGTGACCTAATTAGGTTTTATGAAACTCACGAAAGATTCATAACTATTCCTTCTCAAGTTGATAAGGATAAAGAAATTGCAAGTTTGGGTAACAGACTGAACGACCACATGGTTAGATAGAAAGGGAAGGAACGAAGCCCTGAGAAGGTTATGTTTCTTGAACAGTATGTTAACAAAGATTATAAATTGAATAAGATCAAACGAGAGTTTGAACAGCAAATCCAAGAGTATTTAAATTTTAGAAAGTTTTTTCCGACTGAGATGCCTACAAAGGAGGAACGAAAAAAACCTGAAATAAAAAAAGTATTATACTGGTAAGCACTTACTAAATATCGTTACAAAGAAGATGATACCTCAGAGAAAAATAAATGGCGGTTAGATAGACTTAAGGAAATTAATTTTCCTTTTGAAATAGAAACAAAAACTACTGGATTCGCGGGACAAGTACGGCAACCGATAACAGGCGTTCAAAGAAAAGCAGGGAAACAGTACGAAATTTGGAGTGCCTAAATCCGTGGGGGTATCCGTTGGAATGGGTATCACCGCTCACCCTCTCCTATTCTTTGTATGCTGAAAATGTTAGCGCACATTCAGCTTCCTTACCATCTCATCCGCCACTGCATCGGAATAAATTCCATAAGCGTTCACGAGCGTTCCTTTTAAATTCAATTCGGGAGAGGAAATTGCGTAGAGAATCATTTCATCTGATGGGTCTGTCATACCCTCAAACCTGTAAAAACTGTCAATTTGAAACTGGCTATGGAAAAGTTTGAATTTTCCCTGACTACATTCAAGGCAGTTTTCTTTCAGGTTAAAGTCCTCTATATAACCTTTCTTGCGCAAGGCTTCAATAGTTTCTGTGAGTGTTTCAAATGTTTCCATCTGATTTCATGTTTAAACTTTCTGTAACTGATTCCATCGTTTGAAGTGATGGAATCAGTGAAACATCGGGCAGCTTAATATCCTTCACATTCAACTCAATATTCTTTATTCCCTGCCACTCGTTTTCTTCCAGCGTGTAGCAGATGTCGAAGCGTTTCTCAACTCCGGTGTGAAAGATTTTTCCAGCCAAATCACCCATGCCGAATGCGATGCCCTTGCAGTAGCGCCCTTCATCCTGTGTGAGCTCGAGTTTCAGGTGGTCGTCACCCACGATGCGCGAATAGCCGCGGTCGCGCACGTTGTGGCTTACGAACACGGGCTTCATATTGCCGGGACCGAATGGCGCAAACTGGTTGATGATATTAAAAAACCGTTCGTTGATGTCCGTGAAATTCAATTCCGCATCAATCACCACTTCGGGCGTAAGCGAGCCTTCGGTGATTGTCGCGCTGACGACTTCTTCAAAATGTTGCTGAAATATTTCAAAGTTTTCTTTCTTCAAACTCAAACCTGCAGCGAACATGTGTCCGCCAAATTGTTCGAGCAGATCGCTGCATTCTTTGATAGCATCGTGGATATTAAATCCTTTCACCGAACGCGCTGAACCAGTCATCATCCCGTTTGATTCTGTAAAAACAATCGTAGGACGATACCACGTTTCAATCAATCGCGAAGCAACAATGCCAATCACTCCTTTGTGCCAATGCGGTTGAGCAAGAACGGTTGTTTTTTTCTTTTGTAATTCTGTACTCTCATTAATCATTTCGAGCGCTTCTGCCGTGATGTCTTTATCCACCTGTTTGCGCTCGGTATTATTTTGATTGAGCAACTCAGCATTTTCTGTCGCGAGTTCATGCGTGTCGGAAATGAGGAGTTTCACTGCATTGCGCGCATCGTCCATTCTTCCGGCAGCGTTGATACGGGGACCTAACACAAATACAATGTCAGAAATCGTGAGCGCTTTTTTCAGCTTGCCCGTTTCAATCAGCGACTTGATTCCCTTGCGCGGATTTTCATTGATGCGCTTCACGCCATAATAAGCAAGCACACGGTTTTCACCCGTAATCGGAACAATATCCGAAGCGATACTCACCGCAACGAGGTCGAGATATTTTTCTACAACTTCAAACGGAATATCATTATGCTGCGCAAATGCCTGAATCAATTTGAACCCGATTCCGCACCCGCTTAATTCTTTGTAAGGATAATTACAATCGTTGCGCTTGGGGTCAAGCACCGCATGAGCAAGCGGCAATTCATCGCCTGGCAAGTGGTGGTCGCAGATGATGAAATCAATGCCAAGTTCATTGGCATAGTTCACTTTCTCCACCGCCTTAATTCCGCAATCAAGCGCGATAATCAGCTTACAGCCATTTTCATGCGCGTAATCAATTCCTTGTTTTGAAATGCCATAGCCTTCCCTGTAGCGATGCGGCACATAATAGTCAACGCGATTATAAAACTCAGAGAGGAACAAATACATCAGCGCAACGGAAGTCGTGCCGTCCACATCGTAATCGCCATACACGAGAATTTTTTCTTCATTGCGAATAGCGGTTTGAATGCGCTCCACTGCTTTGCGCATGTCTTGCATCAGAAACGGGTCGTGTAAATATTCTAACTGCGGGCGAAAAAAAAGTTTTGCCTCATCAAACGTATGAATGCCGCGACTGACGAGCATGCGGCACAACACAGGATGTATCTTCAACTCCTGTTGAAGCTGAAGAACACGCTCGTGTTCAGGTTGATTAATGAGCCAGCGTTTTTGCATAGAAGCCTCACCCCGCCCCTCTCCAAAGGAGCGGGAGTCAGAAGTGTTGTGTTTGATTTCCGAAAGTTAAAGAGAAAGGAACTGAAATCAGAGGCGAATAATTTTTCTTATGCCGGTCATTTCGTTATTCCGAAATTTCAGAAAATACGTTCCTTGCGGAAAAACAGAACAATCAAGCGGAAATTTTTCACCCATGATTATTTTCTCCAACAAAATTTTTCCTGAAATATCCTGAACAGATAATTGTGTCGGAGATCCATTTTTTGAAAAAATTTCTATCCAGGTAATTCCGGAAACCGGATTTGGATGCACTTTGATATTCAATGTATTTTCCGCAGCAGAAAAAATTCCGACAATGTTTCCTACCGTTACCAACTTCACGGGTGAGCATCCGTTTGCATCTGTCACTGTCACAAAGTATTCACCCGGAAATAAATCATTGATGACAGCATCTGTTGAATTGAGCGAGTCATTCCATTGATAGGAATAGGGCAGTGTGCCTCCGCTCACAAACACTGCCGCAGAGCCATTTTCGCCATTCACTGCCGAATCAGTAATCACATTCACCACAAGCGGAAACGGCTGTGTGATTTCAAAGTATTCATTCTTTTCGCAGCCATTCGCATCGCTGACTTTCACCCAATATTTTCCTCTCGCCAATCCGCTCAAAGAATTCAGCGTATCGCCTGTTGACCACTCAAAGCGATAAGGCGTAATGCCGAATGCCGCATTCACAGTGATTTCTCCATCCGCAGTGCCGGAACAACTCGCCATGCTTTGCGTTGCGCTTAACGTCATGCAGGAGATGCAGTCATTGAAATAGATATTCATGCTGTTATTAAGATTCAACCTACCGCCTGAAACAGTCAGTCCATCCAAGCCGATTAAAATGTCCGTTCCGAGCAGCACGTATTCTTTCATCATCAGCGAATATGCAGCAGGATTCATTTGCAAATGATTTTGATAATGCGAACAAGGCAAGCCATAGAGCTGCGCAATTGCGCCTGCAACATGAGGCGCAGCCATGGATGTGCCATTGGAATTTACATAACCATTTCCCGGAACGGTTGAAAGAATTCCTGAGCCGGGTGCGCCTAAATCAATGGAAGTGTAGCCAAACGCAGCCGAAGTATTTTTTGTGTCATAGCGCGTGGTGTTCGTCACCATGATGAGATAGTTGCTTGTGCAGGTGGAAGGAATGTCGCCAGAAATTTCTACATCCGTAGTGAGATTCATTGTTGACGCAACACTCAACACACCGACTGTACCCAGCGAATCATACATTGCGCACCAAATCGGATAATCTTCCGGCTTGCCGAAATCAATGCCGAACGAAGAATTGGCAACAACAACAAATGCGCCCTCTGCTCCACCTGTTTGATTGTAATTTTTGCGCATGTCATAAATATAGCTGTACGCCTCCACAACCTGCGCTTCTGTGAATGCGGAAACGCTCACAGGCATTAGCTGCGCATTCCATGCTACGCCTGCAATGCCAACATCGTTATTGCCGATTGCTCCCGCAATTCCGGCAATATGCGTTCCGTGAAAATCAATCGGAATGGAATCAGAATGTGACGCTACATCCCAGCCGTTGTAGTCGTCAATGTAGCCGTTGAGGTCGTCATCAATTCCGTTGGGCGGGTCGTTTTTATTTTTCCAGAAATGCAAATCCTCATGCTGCAAATCAAAGCCTTCATCAATTACTGCAATTACAATCGTGTCGCCCGCAGTTGTCACTCCGCTTGTAGTTATTTCCCATGCTTCGGGCGCGTCAATGTCTGCATCGGGTGTGCCGCCTGCTTGTCCGGTATTGTCAAGATTCCATTGATTGGGAAAAAGTGTATCGTTGGGAATGGTGGCGCGCTTTAAAATTTTGTGATTGAATTGCGCAAGTTTCACCTGCGGAAACTTCTGTAATATTTTTAAAACTTTTTCTTCTTCTCCTTGCGGAACGGTGAGTAGCCAGATATTCCAGCTTTTGGAAAGTAATTGCGTTGCAGGCTTTAAGGTTGATGATTTCTCAAACAATTGATTCGGTGAAATTCCCTTTTCAAGTTGAACGATGATTTCACCGAGAATCTGCTGTGCAAAAACATTTGCAGGGATCACAGACAAAAAAATGAAGAAGATAAAAATAGAATGCAAGCGCATAGTTATTTTTCGGAATCCCAATTTTTCTGGTTGTTGACGCACATCAAACAGACGGACTATTTCGACAGCTTCATCGTTTACCCTGTAATAAAGCGTGTTATGCTTAGCAATAACGCATTTACGAATTCCCATATTTTCATGGATAAGCGGAAACACGAAAGGTCTTTTTGTAATTAAGTTCAATCTGCTTTCAATCTTGTCGAGAAATTTATTGACCACAGCCGCGTTCCATTTTTCAGATAGATACCCTGCGATTGCGGATAAATCTTCCTCGGCAAGCGGAGACCAGATTATCGCCTTACGCAGCATATTTTTTGCGCAGTTTCCGCATTACAGAGTCATGCGGAATCCCTTTTTTAGCATTCAACTGACTTACGCCCTTCTCAATTCCAGCCTGTTGTTTTTTCGTCAGTTTATTCCATTCCTTCTCGCTGCCGTTCAGATAGTTCAGCAACACTCCGTAAACTTCTTCAAGTTTTCTTTCGTCAACAGAGTTAATTTTTTTTAACAGGCTTGTTTTCATTTCTGTAATACTCATTACGCTGCTTGCTTTGCTATTAAAGTTATTGAAAAAGTCGTTGAAAATCGTCCATCCATTTATCAATGAGCGTTGCGCCCGTGCTTGTTTGTAATTGCGCTTCGATATTTTCCAGTTCACCGATTTTTTCAAAAAAAGCATCCTGTGCTTTGCCAATTGCTAACGCTTTTGAATAAGGCATTTCGCTGAATGTCACCATTGCGTATAGCGGCAAATATTTATCCGGATGCCGCTCGTGGAGCAGCTTTTCAATTTTTTTGCGCAACACAAATTTTTTATCGGCTACCAAATCGCGCATTTCGATGAAGTTGCGTAATGCTAATTCACCGACTGCATCCGCATCGGGTTTTCTTGTTTTTTGAAATGTCGGAATGATTTTCTGCCAATCGTCTTTGAACTCGTTCATCATGTTGTTGAGAATCGTGCAATCCTCAAAACCTGCATTCATGCCTTGTCCGTAAAACGGCACGATGCCATGCGCAGCATCGCCAATCAGCAAAACTTTATTTTCAAGTGACCACGGATAGCAGCGGAAGGTGGCTAATGAAGAAGTTGGATTGGTGAAAAAATCTTCCGCCAAATCAGGCATCATTTGAACCACATCAGGAAAATGCTGATTAAAAAAATCCAGAACAGATTTTTTGTCGGTGAGATTGGTGAAAGAATATTCTCCTTCAAACGCAAGAAACAACGTAACCGTAAAACTGCCATCCAGATTCGGCAGCGCAATCAGCATAAAACTTTTGCGAGGCCAAATATGCAGCGCGTTTTTCTCCATTTTGAAACTGCCATCTGCATTGGGTGGAATATGGAGTTCCTTGTAGCCGTGTTCTAAATAGGTTTGCGAGTAATTGAAGCGGTCAGTTTTTTCGAGCGTACTGCGTAGCGCGGAAAATGCACCGTCTGTGCCGAAAAGCAAATCGGATTGCGTGAAACCATTTTTGAGATTCGCTTCTTTTCTTTGAAAGTCATAGCCGAAGCAGGGTTGGTCAAATTCAATCACCGCGCCTGATTCTTCCGCTTTGGTCATCAGCAGTTCATTCAACCCGCCTCGTGAAATAGAGTTGATGAATTGCCCCTTATCTCCGTACGGCTGCAATTCCGTTCTGCCATCGAGATGATGAATCATTCTGCCGTGCATGGGAATCGTGAGCTTACGGATTTCATGTTCCAAGCCAACAGTATGCAATGCTTTCAAACCTCTATCGCTCATGGCAAGATTGATAGAGCGACCTCCACCGATACTTTGCTTGCGCATATCAGGACGCTTTTCATACACGCGCACGTTGTAGCCGCGCTGCGCGAGAAATATCGCCCACAGCGAGCCGACAAGACCGGAGCCGATGATGGATGCAGATTTCATGGAATCAATCATTGTTGTTTATAGAGTCCATCTACTCGCTGCACTGAGAATTTCCAGTTTTCTGGAATTTTTTCTGTTGTTCCATAACCAGCGGCAGTTTTTAGCTTCCATGTATGGTTTTCGTAGAGAATTGTGTCGCCTCGTCCTTTAGCTGCTTTCTTTAAATGATCTGCTACTTCTTTTGGAGTAGCTAAATAAATTCTTGGCAATTCATCAAGCATTAAATCTTTAAACTGAACAAAACAAAGTATTGTTCTTTTTCCATGTAGTTGACACCATTTATCAATAGAGTTTATATAGTCAGCTTTACCTTTCTCAACAAATTTTTGTGTTAGTCCCCAAGAACCGTCTTTGCTGCCCTTTACAGAAATCTTAAGAGGGCTGTCGTTTTTACCTTTAGAAATCAGTAAGTCATATTCAGGTTGATTAGCACCATACTGAACTGAAATATCATAACCAATTCGTGCAAGCTGACCTGAAGCAAGTGCTTCGGCTGCCACTGATACGTGCCACGAAGAAAAATCGGTTTTACTTTTTGCCATTCTGTTGTTAAAGCACAATGGGGCAACTCGTGTCTGAAATAACAACTTTTTCCATTCGTTATTTCATTTTCAAATCGTCCTCTGTTTCTCCGAATATTGAAACTCCGTATTTTCCGACATTCTCTAAAAATTCTCTTTTTGTGATGTCGGCAAAATCAGCAGCCTGTCCTGATGAAAAAAATCCTCGTTCAAATAAAACTGCGGCAACAGCCATTTTTACCTCTGCTTCATTTACATTTTCCGTCAACGCGATTGTGGGTTTTTTCATGGCGAGTTATTTTAACAAAGTTATTCACTCTTGACAAGCTACTTCATTACATCATTTTTTCGGGTGTAGGACAAATTGCATCATCCCCCTGCAAACGCTCAAGTCAACCGCATCCTCCTTCGCCAACGCACATTGCTTGCGCAAAGGGGGACATTGAAACAGCCATGCAATCTGTCCTACATTCATTTTTTCAAGAAACTGCTCAAAATCAAATACTTCCACAAAAGTATTATACAGCGTCACGGGCATCATGCGGATTACATCGGGTTAGCGCCCTCGCCCACAGCGAGCCGACTAAGCCGGAGCCGATAATGGAGGGGGATTTCATAAAACGAACGGGAATGACAACATTTCAGAGAATGAAAATAAAGCACCGGAAGATGAAATATAAAGGGCAGTTCTAAAAATTGTTTTTTTATCACCCCATCCCTCTCCAGAAGTCGAGGGTGTCAATGGTAGAATTTTTAGAACTGCCTTAAAATCAATCATTCACCATGAATACTCCATCTGTTAGAATATTCAAAGTGGCGTTTGGTTTCACTTCCACTTGTTTCGCTTTACCTGTTATGCTTGCAGGAACTTCAAATGTTCCTGACACTACGGTTACTTTATTTACGGATTCAAAGTTGTCATTGAGCGTGATTTTGTTTCCGGTGCTTTTATCAATGTCGGTGTTATAGAATTTTTTACCGTTTGTGGTAATTGTGTTGTTCGTATTCCCTTTAAAGGCTACGGTGCCGGTGTTGTAAGTGAAGGTAGATGTTGATTCGCTTATCCAGTTGCCCGACACATTCAGCACATTGCTTGATGCGCTAATCAAAGTTGCGTCATTGTCAAGATACACGTTCTTGGCATTAGCGGCAGCGCTGATGGTGGCGATGTTGCTCTCGCTTACGCATTGACCCGCAGTGCCATCAGCAACGATATAAATGTTCTTTGTGTTGTCTGGAACCGTAGCTGCTGAATTGAAATTGGTGCCGTTATGTACATACCAGTTAGAAGCTGTGTGCCAGTTAGCGCTGGTGTTCCCATTCCACATATAGTCTCCACTTACGATATCGGGATTTACCGAAGCATTAATTGAACTGAGATCGGGTTCGTCAACAAACCATAAGAGCGAGCCGTTGCCGGAAGGTTCCCATGCGCTGTTGCTGCATCCGGGACCGGAGGATGTTCTGCGGGTTTGAAAATAATATTCGCCAGCTCCATGCGTATTGGTAGAGATGGCAGAGGAGTATGCGTTCCAACTACCGGTTGTCCCTTTTCTCCATTGGATTTCGTCCGTAGCAGATATTCCACCGCTGCCTCCGGAAACTATCGGAGTTAAATCTACTCCCTTGCAAACAAACTGTTCCACCGGATTATCGCGCGCCACTCCGCCCGCAGCCGGCTGGCTTACAATTTCCCATTCCACAGAAGGTGTTTCCAATGAGATGGCGCAGGCAACTCCATCGCAATTTCTGCGGGCTTTAATTCTCACGTAGCCTGGCGCTGCTCCGGCCGTAACCGAGGGTATTGTCGTTTGCCAATCAGACCAATCTTCATCGGTATTTTCATAACTGTATTCGTAAACACATGTGCCGGCTCCTCCGGTGCTTCCTGTGGCGGCATTTACGGATAAGCCGGTAACTCCTTCACATGCGTGTGTGAAATTTGATGCAGTAGTCTTTGTAAGATTGTTGGGCTGGGAAGGTTGAGCGACTATCGTGAAGGTGGTATATCTGGGGCGACTCCATCCGCAGCATATTTCTTGAACCCGATATCTGACCTTGTAACCGCCAGTAGCAAGTGAAGAAACATCCACCACGGGATTGTTCTGCGTGGAGGTGATAAGCGCGGTATTGGCATCGTTTCCTGCGGCACTGAAAATTACCCACTCATAGGCCACCTGAGTATTCCATGGATTAGTGTGTGTTAGTTGGATGGCTGCACCAGTTCCGACACAGAGCGAGTTGGGAACAATAGTTATAGTAGGCAATGGTCTATTATCCGCAGCCATACGCACAAAGCCAGAAAAGTCAATAGGTGCGGTCAGATTGTAGGTGGCACTCAAAGTGGCCGAATAGACCTTGACCGTTGCAGATGCAGTAGTATAAGATGTGCCACCCCCAGTCTCGTTTTGGTCATTAACAAAGGACAAACCTGTAGGAATGGCCCATGTGCCAGATGCTTTGTAGATAGATATTTCAGAATTGATACAAGGCTTGGTCTTTTCGTGAAGCACACGGATTATTGGGCTTGACACTGGAGTAGTACCCCCAGATGTTGACAAATTAACGGTAACAAATGCTGCAGGCGAAAGTGTTGGGGGCGCGGGAACTGCGGATGTTGCATTACCTGCTGCATTCAGATTCGCTATAGCATAAGCAATACCACTGATACCACTTCCTCCGTTTCCTCCTTTACCTCCATTTCCACCTGCTCCTCCTGCTCCTCCATCTCCTGCATCGCAGTTTCTGCCATTTGCTGCTTTTGCAGCAGCACCTGCTCCTCCATCTCCTCCTTCACCACCAATTCCTGCACTACCGATTGTACCTGTAGATATGATGCTGTTTGTAATGAACCCATTAGCGCCATTGTTTACAATGAGAATGCCAAATGATGCGCCACCACCGAATCCACCGCGACCAGCACCACCACCTCCTCCTCCTCCAGAGCCACCGTGACCTCCATCTCCAGCTTCATCACAATTGGTATCATCAGCAGAACCACCACCGCCACCACCGCCTCCAGAGCCACCGCTACCGGCCACTCCATTCGTTCCATTAGCGGGAAGGTAGAACCCTGAGGCATAAGTCCGAACAGTGGGGGTAGTTCCATTTGATGCTGCGCTAGCACTACAAGTGGCACCACCACCACCACCTCCATTTGCTCCATTCCAGCCTGTTCCAGCACCACCTCCTGTTCCACCACAACTTCCACCACCACCAGACCCAGCAACTCCATTTGGTTGAGTGCCGCCATGGTCATTTCCTCCTCTGCCACCTACGCCTCCATTACTTCCACCACCTCCATTGGCAACAGGACTATTACCTCCGTTGCCAGCAGATCCACCACCACCACCACCGCCTCCATTGCTATCGCCACAACCACAGTCACCGTTTCCACCATCACCGCCTTGCGTTCCATTCGAACCCCGGTTTCCGTCATAAGGGTCTGTTGGCGTTCCATTCCAAGTGGCACTTCCTTGCCATCCTGCTGTGCTTGCACCAGTGCCATTGCTGGCGGCTCCTGAAGTAATCTGACACCTAACGATGTTATAGTTGGATGCCCCGCTAAGCCTGAGGGCGTAATTGGAACTTCCCCGTCCATTGGAGGAAGTGCCAGTCACAGCATTTGTTGTCACGTTAATATCCTGCAATATCCACCCAGACGTGCCGTTGGCAGCCATACCAATCAAATGGCGTGTATCTGCATCCACTTGAACCGTTGTGGGTGCATTGATTGGTGCAACTGAAGCAGTGTTGTTGGTGAATGTGATGGCAGTATTACCATCACTCATTTTTCTCCATCCGTTAGCCGCATCATATCTGCCTTCAATAATTACATTAGTAGGTATGTTCACCCTTTGTGTTTCTGTATAAGTGCCTGTTGCCATTCTAATATGTGTTCTACCACCTAGCTGGCTAACTGCGTAAGCCAACGTGGCATAAGGATTATCTGGCCCACCTTTGTCCGTAGCATCCTCACCTCCATTTGCTGCTGGCCGCACATAAGCATAATTACAGTTGGGCGAACCCACTTCTAATGTACACGAAGACTGGAAGGTGCCACAAGAAGGTGAACCTGTGGTATAGGTAACAGTAATGGTGTAAAATCCTACCGTAACAGGAGCTGTCCACGTGACGGAACTAGTACTTCCTGAGAATGAACCGCCCGCGGGCGAAATCGACCACGCATAATTGGTTATATTATTCACTGCCCCTATGGCTGGTGGCTGCAAAGTGCCCACTGTGTGTTGTGAACCGGGCAAAACCAAGCCACCACAATTGGAAAACACAATTGGAGGTGGATTATCGCCAGTTCCATGCGGAGCTGGAAAACCAACAGGCGCGTTGCTGGTGCCATCCATTGTATTCACCGTAACCCTTGCGCAGTTGGAATTTATTGCTCTGCCGGAAAGTCCTGTCGGACAATCGGATGAGGTAACGACAACGCGGTAGAGCCGAGTTCCGGCAATCTTGGGAGGCGTGTAGGAACTTGAAGTTGCTCCGGAAATATTCGTCCAACCGGAAGCCCCGCTACAGGCGGTGTTGTTGGATACCTGCCATTGATAAGTGAGCGCAGTGCCAGCGGCTGTTACGCTCAATGCTGTCATGGTGCCGCTGGTGCAAATGTATTTGTCGGATGGATGAACGGAGATGGTGGGCTTTACGCAATAATCTATCCTGATATACGGCTTGTAGGTAGAATTTTGGTAGCCATAAATATGATGATAATCTCCATCATTGCCTGTGCATGTATAAGCATCAATCGGCCACCCTATCCATCCAGTGCAGCAATCATCACCGCCATTATATGCCCAGCCCATTGTAATCTGGTCAGCCGATAATGCTGAGGTTACATCTGAAGTGCTGGCTGACTGGCTTTGCCAACCGGTCGAATTTTTTCCGGTGCCGTTGTAATACGCGTTGTTGTTTCTTGTCCTTACACCATCAACATTGCAATCAGGTTGATTGGCAAGATGCTCATTATTCTGCACCCTGCCGTGCTTGAGCGTAATTGCATTTTCGCATGTTCTGCCGCCATAGCGATACCAATAGTTGGTGGCTGAATTAATAGTCGCGTTGTTCGGGATTGCAGAAATATCAAAAGAGGCATATCCATCCATGTAAGGATTGCTGAATGGCCAACTATCATCCACCCACCCGTAGCTGATATCATAGACGTAGGTTCTTCCTGCATAAGTTCCCACATAACAAGCCCAATTTCCTGAATTGCCGCTGCGATTTGCTGTGTGTGTGGGCCATGTGCCCCCTGGATAGTAATTGGTTATCGGGTCAATCGTAACAGGATATTTTCGTCCCGCTACTGTTAGCCAATTTAGGGGTATCAAAATGTAGGTTCTATAAGAATCCCTGCCAATTTGTTCCACAAGAAAATCTCCTTCACGATAGCCGTCAGGATTGGTTTTCGCTGTATCAAATCCCGGTTCGGTGCAGGAGCCTGAAGAAATACGCTCATGAAAAAGTGGTCTGCTGATTTCTAAAATCGCTTCTCCGGTAGCGCTGTTAAACAGCATATTTTGCAAGAGCTGTTTCGAATCGTTCAATGCGATTAACTCGCTGTTGCCTTTTGTGCCGGTCATCTTCCATCCGCTGCCGGTGGAAATATCTTCCCGAAAAGCTAAATACACCGCGCCTAATGGTTTGTTGGCAAACGCTAACGGGTCATTAATGATATAGCTGAGTTTTTTAGAAGTGGTTGAATTCAGGATTACCGCATCTATCTTCGGGAAAATATCAGCATACACTAAACTATCTTTCAATGCCTTCCCTTTGGAAGTTGCCGATGGCTTTACTTCTGCTAAAAAATTGCCGTTTGCATCAAGCCACAACATGGCGGGCATTTCCCAATCAGCATATTCCTGACCTTTAATTTTTGTGAAAATCGGTTTCCCGGGGACAAGCGGGAAATATATTTTGTGCTGATTATGAACAGCGGCAAAAGCCCTATCTGTATATTCCTGTGTGTTATTAGCGGAAATGTGTGAAAGAATAGTTTTCCACTCGCCATTCTCATGATAGTGAAGCGCACCTGCGCCAATCAGGGCTGAATAACTTCCATCGCTGTTTAGAAAATGTTTGGAATTTTCAGTTCTGAGCGTAAGGTTTTCCTGCTCAATGGTAAAATTGCTGTAAGGTCCCTGTTTGTCTTGAAAAAGTATTTTTAAAACATCGCTTTCAGAAGATTCAGAAACAGAATTTTCTTTTACTTCACCTTGAGAGAAGCAAATCAAAAAAGGTAAAATCAGAATTAAGGAGAGTAGATGTTTTTTCATAGGCCCCGGATTTTTTAACAAAAACCCATCCCCTGAATCCACCAACTTTATTTGATGTCCTGAATTAAATAAAATGGAAAACGGAAAGTCTGGAGAGGGTAAGTATGATTCATGCTCATTTTTTAGTTAATGGATACTCAATTCAGAAGTTCCTCTTCGGAACCGCCTTTACCTAAATTACGCACTCTTACTTAGATTTTCCATTTTTTTCGTGTTTGCCAAATAATTAATTCCTGCAAACCTACCGAGTGATTTTCTGAAGGATATCCCCAAACTCAAATACTTCCATAAACGTGTTATAGAGCGGCACAGGCGCCATGCGAATCACATCAGGCTCGCGCCAGTCAACAATCACTCCTTCTTTTTTCAGACCCTCATAAATGTATTTTCCTTCCTTGCCGACTTGCACGGAAAGTTGGCAGCCGCGCTGATTTTTATCTGCGGGTGTTATGATTTTGAATTGCTGTTTTGATTTTTTGGCTACATCATTTAAGATAAATTCCAAGTATCCAGTAAGTTTTTCACTTTTCTCCCGCAGGTTTTTCATGCCTGCTTCTTTGAAAATTTCTAAAGAGGCTTTATGAATCGCCATTGGGAAAACAGGCGCATTGCTGATTTGCCAGCCAGCCGCTCCGGTTTGCGGGCGAAATTGCTCCGGCATTTCAAAGCGCGTTTTTTCTTCATTGCCCCACCAGCCTGCGAGTCGCGGCAACTCACTATTGTCGCAATGTCTTTCATGCACGAATGCTCCGCCCACACCACCGGGACCTGAGTTCAAATATTTGTAAGTACACCATGCGGCAAAGTCAACATTCCAATCATGCAATTGCAAAAGCACATTTCCCGCAGCATGTGCTAAATCAATGCCGACCATTGCACCCGCTTCATGACCTACTTTTGTGATTGCCGGAATATCAAACAACTGTCCCGTGTAGTAATTCACGCTCCCAAGCAAAATCAGCGCAAGTTCGTTTTTGTGGTTTTCGATGGCGTAAAGAATATCTTCCGTGCGCAAAGTGTATTCTCCTTCACGCGGAGTTAATTCAATAATGCCTTCCAGCGGATTATGCCCGTTCAGTTTGATTTGTGTTTGCGCTGCATAGCGGTCAGATGGAAAAGCATTTGTCTCCATCATGATTTTGAAACGCTTGCCCTTCGGTTGATAAAATGAAATTAAAAGCAGATGCAAATTCACCGTGAGCGCATTCATTAATACAACTTCATTGGGCAACGCGCCAACGAGTTCACTCGTTTCTTCAAAAAAATGGTGATAATAAAACCAGGGATTCTTTCCGTGCAGATGTCCTTCCACTGCGAGTTGCTGCCAGTCGAGTAATTCCTGCTGAATTTTTTCAGAAACGGTTTTCGGCTGCAAGCCGAGTGAATTTCCGCAGAAATAAATCAGAGGTTTGCCATCACGATGTGGAATGAAAAAATTTTCTCGGAAAGAATGGAGTTTATCCGCGCGGTCTTGTTCGAGGGCGAAAGCGATGTTGTTTTCGTAGGTCATAACACATGCAATAATTGCTGGCGGTAAAAATTTGCAGCCATTTTATCCAGCATCTGATTCAGCAATTCATTCTGCGCATCAGCATAGTGCAGTTGAGCAAGAATTTCTTCAGCCGGTTGCACATACATTGCTGGCACTAATTCGGCATCTCCTTCTTTCAGCATCTCGCGCATGGAAGCTTGTGTCATTTCGGGATGAAATTGCAGCGCGACCACATTGTCGCCATACGTGAACGCTTGATGCAAACATGCTTCGCTTTGTGCTACATGCGTTGCGCCTTGCGGCAAATCAAACGTGTCGCCATGCCAATGGAAGGTGATGAACTCCTTCGGAAAAAAATGCAGCAATGTATTATCCGCATTCTCATTCATGCGCACCGGAAACCAGCCAATCTCTTTCAAGTTGTTTTGGTAAACCTTCGCTCCAAGCACATTTGCAATTAACTGTGAGCCGAGACAAATTCCAAGCACCTGTTTTCCCTGATTAATTGCTTCCTCGATAAAAATTTTCTCATGATGCAGCCAATGAAATTTCTTTTCATCATCCACACTCATCGGTCCGCCCATGATAATGAGTAAATCGAAATGTTCCAACGCAGGAAGATTCGCGTTTTCCCACAAGCGGGTTTCGGTTTGCGAAAAATTGTTTTTAGCAATCCAGTCGGCAATGCAGCCGATGCCTTCAAAAGGAACGTGGAGTAATGTGTGCACTCTAAGTGATGGATTCATTTTTGAAATTGTACCGTTTTCATCCCCAGCCATTCCAGCGCAGCCCCGCTCAGTAATTTTTCTTTCACCTGCGAATTGAACGGCATGGATTCAATCAGCTTGCCCGGCTCGTGTTCGCCAAGCGGAAAAGGATAGTCGCTGCCGAGACATATTTTATCAGCACCGACAAGATGCACAAGATAATCCAACATCTGCGCATCATGCACCAAACTGTCGAGCCAGAATTTCCCGAGATAATTTTTCGGATTTACATCATTATGCTTGGCAACCAAATCAGGGCGCACGTTGAAGCCGTGCTCAATTCGTCCAATCGTTGCGGGAAACGAGCCACCGCCATGCGCAAACGCAACGCGCAGTTTCGGCAGCTTTTCAAAAACGCCTCCGAATATCATCGAACAAATTGCAAGTGAAGTTTCCGCAGGCATTCCGACTAACCACGGCAGCCAGTAATCCGGCATTTTTTCTTTGCCCATCATATCCCACGGATGCACGAAAATCGCTGCGCCTAATTCCTGTGCTGCATGATAAAAACGAAATAGTTCGGGTGCGTTCAAATTCCAGTCGTTCACATGTGAGCCGATTTCAACTCCTGCCAATCCAAGTTCTTTCACACAGCGTTCCATTTCCTTAATTGCTAAATCAGGAGATTGTAATGGAACTGTTCCTAAACCGATAAAGCGTTTCGGATTTTCATGCACCACGCTCGCGATATGGTCATTCAAAAACCGCGAGACTTCCAGCGCATCGTTTGGCTTTGCCCAATAACTAAACAAAACAGGAATTGTCGAAAGTACTTGCACATCCACATGATGCGCGTCACATTCCTTCATTCGCACATTAGCATCCCAACAATTAGATTCTATCTCGCGAAAAAATTTATCGCCAATCATCATTCTTGCACAGCAAGGTTTGTGATGCTCCAAATGCACGAACCCATCATAGCCGAATTTCTCTGCGTATCGCGGAAATTTTTCAGGAAGAATATGCGTATGTATGTCAATCTTCAGCATTGGAAACTATTCAGGTTTACGCGGTGGCTCCATCAATGCGCTACATTTTTTGCAGGTTCGTTTTTCTTCGGAATCATAAAACCTTTTCATGAGCGGAGGCAGTTGAGCTACAATGTCAGTCAACTCAAAATATTCCTCATGCAATTTGTTTGAGCAATTTTCACAGAACCACAAAAAGCCGTCTTTCTCTCCATTACGTCTGTATCTTTCCATCACCAACCCGACAGTGTTCGGTCCACGTTGCGGTGAATGCGGTGTACGCGGAGGAAGTAAAAAGATTTCACCTTCCTTAATTGAAATATCGCGCGGCTTTCCCGCTTCCATAATGCGCACGATAATATTTCCTTCTATCTGATAGAAAAATTCTTCGCCTTCGTTAAAATGAAAATCTTTTCTTGAATTAGGTCCGCCCACGATCATCACGATAAAATCTTTATTGTCTTTGTAAACAACTTGATTCCCCACAGGCGGCTTCAGCAGATGGCGGTGCTCGTCAATCCACTGCTTGAAATTGAAAGGCGATTGGATGGGCATTCTAAAAAGTTTGCTGACTAAATTACAGCAAGTGTCATTCAAATCACAGTAACGTAAATCAGTATCTTCGCGGCATGGATTTAAATCTTGCCGGAAAAAATGCCATCGTAGGCGGAGGCAGCAAAGGCATCGGACGGGCGATTGCTGTTGAACTTGCGCTGCTGGGCGCAAATGTTACGCTGCTTGCGCGTAGTGTTGAGTTGTTGCAGGAAGTTGCAGGCAAATTAGATAAAAGCAAAGGGCAGCAGCACGATTATATCGAAGTGGATTACAGCAATCCTGAATTATTAAAAGCGGCTGTTGGAAAATATCTTGCCGACACGCGCAAGCCGATTCACATTCTTATCAATAACACAGGCGGACCTCCGGCTGGTCCTGCTGTGAATGCGAAAGCGGAAGAATTTTTGGCAGCATTCACAAATCATCTTATCTGCAACCAAACAATCGTGCAACTGACAGTTGACGGCATGAAGCGGGCGGGCTACGGCAGAATTATCAATGTCATTTCTACTTCAGTGAAAGCTCCGATAAAAGGGCTGGGAGTTTCGAACACCGTGCGTGGTGCGGTGGCGAATTGGTCGAAAACATTATCGTTTGAATTGGGAGAATGGGGCATCACTGTGAATAATGTTCTTCCGGGCGCAACGATGACAGACCGTTTGGATGAAATCATTAATGATAAAGCGCGCAAAACCGGAGAGAGCCGCGATTACCTGATAGAACAAATGAAAAAACAAGTTCCGCTCCGCAGATTTGCCGAGCCTTCGGAAGTGGCGGCAGCCGCTGCATTCCTCGCTTCACCGGCAGGCGGCTACATCAATGGAGTTAATCTTCCGGTAGATGGCGGAAGGCTGGAAAATTTATAAACTGATTACAACTTTTACATGCACTATACTTTATCCTATAAAAATCCGAACCAGCATTTAATTGATATCCGTTTCACGATTCCGAATTTGAGTGGAGAAGAATTAAACGTGCAACTTCCTGCATGGCGTCCGGGCAGATATGAGTTGGGCAATTTTGCGCAAAACATCAAAACCTTTCAGCCGAAAGATTCATCGGGCAGAAAGCTGAGTTTCAAAAAAACTGCGAAAGACAGTTGGAAGATTCAAACAAAAGGCGCACGCACCCTTCATATTGAATACAGCTATTATGCCAATGAGTTGAATGCCGGCTCCACATTTTTGGATGAAACATTCTTGTATGTCAATGGAGTGAATTGCCTGCTCTATGTTCCCGAAAGAATCAATGAGCCATGCGACTTGGAGTTGCAGATACCGAAAAACTATGCGCTGGCTTGTGGCTTAAAAAAAATCAGTCCGCATAAATTTTCAGCAGGCAATTATCATGCGTTGGCAGACTCTCCATTTATTGCAAGCCCTACGTTGCAAAAAAGCAGTTACTCAGTAGAGAGAATAGTTTTCACGTTGTGGTTTCAGGGTGAAGCGCGTCCTGATTGGAAAATGCTGCTTGCTGATTTTAAAAAATTCACCGAAGTCCAACATAAATTATTTGGCGGTTTTCCATTCAGTGAATATCATTTTTTGTTTCTCGCGTTGCCTGAAAAATTTTATCACGGAGTGGAGCACACCAACTCGACAGTGATTGCTCTGGGTCCGGGTTACGGCATGTTCAGCGGAAAGGGCTATGAAGATATGCTTGGCGTGAGTTCGCACGAATTATTTCACGCGTGGAATGTGAAAACGATTCGTCCGGTGGAAATGATGCCATATAATTACAGCCGCGAAAATTATTCGCGCTTGGGTTATGTAGCGGAAGGCGTTACAACATACTATGGCGACTTGATGCTGTTACGCTCAGGAGTTTTCAAAGAGGAACAGTATTTGAAAACCTTCAACGAACTTTTAGAAAAGCATTTCAGCAACTTCGGACGATTGAATCTTTCGGTTGCCGATTCCTCATTTGATACATGGCTTGATGGCTACAAGCCGGGTGTTCCGGGACGTAAATCTTCCATCTACACCGAAGGTGCGTTGTGCGCTTTCATGCTTGATATGTTGATTCGCAAAAACACGAGCAACAAAAAATCATTGGATGATGTGTTGCGCCTGCTCAATGATGAATTTGGAAAAAAGCAAAAAGGCTATTCGGAAAGCGATTACAAATCGGCTGCGGAAAAAGTTGCAGGTATCGCGCTTGATGAGTTTTTTGATAACTACATCAATGGCGCTTCTTTGTATGTACCACAACTTACTGCTTGCCTTGATTATATCGGATTTGAATTGAAAGCGCTGAAAAAAACTTCTTACACGGAAACTACACTTGGTTTTAAAACGCAGGCTGCGGGTGAAAAAACTACTGTCGCTGCGATTTTCCCCAACTCGCCTGCCGATAAAGCAGGACTGACATTGCAAGACGAAATCATTGCCCTGAATGGAATGCGTGTGGAAAATAATCTGAACGATTGGTGTGCGCATTTTTCCAATGAGAAAAAAATGGCGTTCACGGTAGCAACAGGGAAGCGGTTGCGTGAAGTGACAATCATGGCTGATGGAAATTTATTTTACCTGAACTATTCGATTGCGCGACAGGAAAAAATAACTGCTGCGCAGAAAAATAATTTCAATGCATGGATAACCTGATTCGTCATTCTGAGCGTAGCGAAGAATCTCTAACCTGAAAAAAGAAAGTAAAAAATGACCCGCTACAAACTTCTCTCCTGGAATGTCAACGGCTTGCGAGCCGTGATGAAAAAAGGATTTCCCGAATGGTTTCAAGCGCAAGATGCAGACGTTGTCTGTTTGCAGGAAACCAAATTGCAACAGGAAAAAATTCCTGCTGAGTTGGTGAAGCCTGACGGCTATCATAGGTATTTTGATTTTGCGGAAAAGAAAGGCTACAGCGGTGTCGCGTTGTTTACAAAACGTGAACCAATATCCGTTGCAAAAACTATCAATGAAAATTTTGAACGGGAAGGTCGGGTTCTGATTGCAGAATATCCGGAATTCACGCTTTACGGAATTTATTTTCCTAACGGGCAGAGCTCGGAAGTACGCCTGAATTACAAACTCGGTTTTTATGATGCGTTCTTAGCGCATTGCGAAGCGCAACGCAAACAAGGAAAGAAAATCGTTATCACAGGCGACATTAACACCGCGCACAAAGAAATTGATTTGGCGCGTCCTAAGCCAAACGAAACCAATTCGGGCTTTTTACCGATTGAACGCGCATGGTTGGATAAATTGGTTGCACACGGATATATTGACACGCTGCGCATGTTCAATCAAAGTCCGGAGCAATACACTTATTGGGACCAACGCTTCAACGCTCGCCCGCGCAACGTGGGCTGGCGTATTGACTATTTCTTTGTGAGTGAAGAGTTGAAAGCAAATGTGAAAGACGCTTTTATTCAGGCGGATGTACAAGGCTCTGACCATTGCCCGGTGGGGTTGGTGCTGGAGTTTTAGTGTCATGCCTGACTTGTTCCGGCATCCCCTGATTATTTATTAGTAGCGAATTCCGGCATGAAGCCGGAATGACAATTCCAACAACCGAATTCCTGTAAATTTACCGCAACTTTTTATAAGCATGAAAAAACTCGTCCTGCTCCGCCACGGAGAAAGTATTTGGAATAAAGAAAATCGTTTTACAGGATGGAAAGATGTGCCGCTTTCTGAAAAAGGAGTTGAAGAAGCAAAGAAAGCAGGACAGCTTTTGAAGCGAGAAGGCTTTGAGTTTGATGTCGCTTATACTTCCGTGTTGAAACGCGCTATTAAAACGCTTTGGCTTACTCTGGAAGAAATGGATTTAATGTGGATTCCGGTTCATCGCTCGTGGAAACTGAATGAACGGCACTATGGCGCGTTGCAGGGATTGAACAAAGCGGAAACCGCTGCCAAGTATGGAGATGAACAAGTGCTGATTTGGCGCAGGAGTTACGACATTCCGCCTCCACCATTGGAGAAAAACGATGAGCGCTATCCGGGCAATGACAGGCGGTACCGCGAACTTGTCGCAAACGAAATTCCGCTTACGGAATGTTTGAAAGATACGGTTGCGCGTTTTGTTCCCTATTGGAAAAACACCATTCTTCCAGATGTGCAAAAAGGAAAGAGCGTTTTAATCACCGCGCACGGAAACTCCTTGCGGGCATTAGTGAAGCATCTTGACAACATCGCGGATGATAAAATTGTAGCGATGAATATTCCTACGGGAATTCCGTTGGTGTATGAGTTGGATGACAACTGCAAGCCGCTGAAAAATTATTACTTAGGCGACCCGGAAGAAATAAAAAACGCGATTGAAGGCGTGGCTAAACAAGGCAAAGCGAAATGAGCGAAACGAAACGGTGGGTGATTGGCGATGTGCATGGCTGTGCGAAAACGCTCAGGGCGTTGGTGGAAGATAAAATTCAGCCGGGCAGACAGGATAAAATCATTTTCGTTGGTGATTACATTGATCGCGGTCCCGACAGCAAAGGCGTAGTTTCTTATTTAATGGAGTTGCGGCTCATGGGTTACAATACCATTTTCATTAAGGGCAATCATGAGGAGATGCTGTTGCGATCTATTTTCAACAAGCAAATCAAGAAAGACTGGTTTTACAACGGAGGCATGTCCACGCTGCAAAGTTTTGGCGTGCGTGAGGCGCAGGAGGTGTCTGAACACTTCCGGGAGTTTCTGCAAACGATGGATTTCTACCACCTGATGGATGATTTCATTGTGGTTCACGCTGGATTAAATTTCGACATCGCAAACCCGCTTGAGGATACCGAGGGAATGTTATGGCTGCGCAACACTTACATCTATCCTGAAAAAATCGGCAACCGCACGATGGTGCATGGACATACGCCCACCGTGCTTGATAAAATCAAAGAAGCGATAGACACCCATTCAAAAGATTTAGACCTTGATGGCGGCTGTGTTTACTTTGGAACGGAGGGTTTAGGAAATCTCTGCGCGTTGGAACTGAACACGATGCGTCTGGAAGTGCAGCGCAATGTTGATGTTGGGGGATTTCAATAAACTAACTTTCAACGTATGCGCGGTAAAGCAGCGGTAACATTATTATTTATTCTCTCAATCGTTTTTCATTCATGCAAAGAAGAAGTGCCTTCAGTAAGTACAACTCCAAATATCCTTCTAATCATCGCTGATGATTTTGGGTTTGATGCGTGCCCGTGTTATTCGGAAGGATTGCAGAAGCCTGATATGCCTATCCTTGAATCCCTTTGCAGCAACGGATTAATATTTGATAATTTCTATGCAAATCCCGAATGCTCCCCAACGCGCGCTACAATTTTAGCTGGACGATATGGTGTAAGAACAGGAGTGCTTTCTGCTGAAGGAAGCAATCAAATTCCACTGTCTGAAACTTCCATTCAAAAATTGCTGGATGAAAAAGCATCGGGCTACAGCCATGCCGTAATCGGCAAGTGGCATCTTTCCGGCTCTTCAAATGGCGGAGCTTCAAACCCAAATCAAATGGGTGTGGGGCATTATGCCGGCTTTCTCAGCGGTGCAATGCAGGATTACTGGAATTGGAATCTCACGACTGACGGAAGCATTCAGGCAATTAGCAACGAATATGCAACGACCTATTTCACCGATCTTGCAATAGATTGGATAAACACGCAAAGTCAACCATGGTTTTTGTGGCTTGCCTATACTGCTCCGCATTCACCCTTTCACCTTCCGCCTGATTCGCTACATGAACGGGATAATCTTGCCGGTGACACAGCCTCAATAAATGCCAATCCACAGCCTTATTATTTTGCAATGCTCGAAGCGCTTGACCATGAAGTGGGTCGGCTGCTTGATGCAATGACTGACGAGGAACGCGCCAATACGGTGATTCTCTTTATTGGCGACAACGGCACTCCGAGAGAAACGGTCCAAGCGCCTTTTGCTCCTGCAAAAAGTAAAGGTTCGCTTTATGAAGGCGGGATTCATGTTCCATTGATTGTTTCAGGAGCGGGAGTTTCGCGCATCGGGGAGAGGGAAGACGCGCTAATTAACTCAACGGACATATTTGCAACAGTTGCAGAAATTGCAGGAACAGGCATCACGCAGCAGCATGATGGCTACAGTTTCAAAACACTTTTATCAGATGATAGCGATGGCGAGAGAATAGTGGCATATTCCGAAGTTGCTTCCCAAAATATCACCGGTTGGGCGATAAGAGATATCCGTTACAAACTCATTGAATCCGAAACAGGCGCACAGCATTTTTTTGATTTGGAAAATGACCCTTACGAGCAAACTGATTTAATGAATGGCACTTTAGATTCTGCTCAACAAAGTGCGAAAACTAATCTTGAGCAGGAAGCGTCTATGATTCGTCAGTAGTCCTACCAATCTTCTTTCTCTGCCTGTTTACCCGTCTTCATCGCAATCTTCAACTTTGCGATGAGTTCCTGCATGTTTTTGTCCATCTGGCTGGCGTAATTAAAGCGATTTACTTTATCGGGGTCAGATTCATCAAGCCATTCTTCGAGATATACTTTCGGGGATTCGAGTTTGAAAATATCATCAATAGTGAACTTATATCTTCCTTCCTTCACCAGCACTTCAACCGTGTAGCGCACCTGCCCCACTTTAAACTCTTTGCCGTCTTCAAGAGTTTTGTAAAAATAGATGCCGTGCTGCCCGCTCACCACTCCGGTAGTGGGGTCTTGTACCTTGATTACGCTGGCGGGATTTGGGAAATAACTTTTGAACCAAGCCAACGCTCTATTATATAAGTCAGCCTGCGTGATTCCCTCCGCCTGCACCACTTCGGTATAAACCGCTTTTTTCGTTGTTTCATCAAGAGGAATAGCAGGCTTTTGGGCAAAAAGAACGGAAATTCCGGTAAGCAACACCCCGAAAACGGCAAGAAATAATTTCATACAGTCTTAAGTTTTAAGGTTTAAGTTATAAGAATTCGCTACGAATTTCGTTGAAATCCGCGCGATGCAAACTCAAACTTAAAACTTAGAACTTAAAACTTACAACTCGCCACTTTTGCGCACGAAATTGTTGATAAAAACCTTGCCGGAATTGAATTTTAAGCTCAATTTAATGGAGGAAAATCCCTATCTTTGATAGCCCTCTTTTGTGGACGAATTGAATTGATTATCAACTGGAAAACACATTATCACTTAAATGGAAGAAACACTCGTTATGACTCAAACACCATCTACCTATACTGCTGAAAATATCCAGGTTCTTGAAGGTCTTGAAGCGGTAAGGAAACGCCCCGCGATGTATATCGGTGACGTGAGCGTGAAAGGATTGCATCACCTCGTGTATGAAGTGGTGGACAATTCCATTGACGAAGCGCTTGCAGGCTACGCCCGTAATATCAACGTGACGATACACGAAGATAACTCCGTGACTGTGGAAGATGACGGGCGCGGCATTCCAACTGAAATTCATAAGAAAGAAAAACGCTCCGCACTTGAAGTCGTGATGACCGTGTTGCATGCGGGAGGCAAGTTTGATAAAGACACTTACAAGGTTTCAGGCGGATTGCATGGTGTGGGCGTTTCCTGCGTGAATGCGCTCTCTGTGTGGCTGCGCGCTGAAGTGCATCGCAACGGAAAGGTTTTTGAACAGGAGTTCGAGAGAGGAAAGCCGCAATATCCCACGCGCGAAATCGGGGACACGCAGCGCACAGGCACCATCGTATCCTTCCGCCCCGATGCAGAGATTTTCACAACTACCGTTTACAATTATGAAACGCTTTCATCGCGCCTCCGCGAGCTGTCTTATCTGAATCGCGGCATCCGCATGATGATTACCGACAAGCGCCAAAAAGACGAAGCGGGCAACTACGAAGAAGATACTTTTTTTTCCGAAGGCGGCTTGGTGGAATTTGTAAGATACCTTGACGGCACTCGCCCTGTGCTTACCTCTTCGCCCGTTTATGTGGAACGCGCGAAAGACAATGTTTCCGTTGAATTAGCTTTTCAATACAACACCACGTTTAACGAAAACATCCACAGCTACGTCAATAACATTAACACCATTGAAGGTGGAACGCACATTGCCGGATTCAGAAAAGCAATGACCCGCGTTTTCAAAACTTATGGTGAAAAGAACGGACATTTCTCGAAACTGAAATTTGAAGTAACGGGCGATGACTTCCGCGAAGGGCTGACCGGAGTGATTTCTGTGAAAGTGCCCGAGCCGCAATTTGAAGGACAAACAAAAACAAAGCTCGGCAACAGCGAAGTGATGGGCATCGTGGAATCATGCGTGAGCGAAGCCCTCGCAAGCTACCTTGAAGAAAATCCAAAAGACGCAAGGCTCATTATTAATAAAGTGGTTCTTGCCGCCACCGCCCGCGATGCAGCGCGCAAAGCCCGCGAACTCGTGCAGCGCAAAAACGTACTCACCGGCTCAGGCTTGCCCGGCAAGCTGGCTGACTGCGGCAACAACGACCCCGAAGCATGTGAACTCTTCTTAGTGGAAGGCGACAGCGCAGGCGGCACCGCCAAGCAGGGACGCAACCGCGAGTTTCAGGCGATTCTTCCGCTGCGCGGAAAAATCCTTAACGTGGAGAAGGCGATGGAACACAAGATTTACGACAACGAAGAAATCCGCAACATGTACACCGCCCTTGGCGTGTATCGCAATGACAAAGAAGAAGGACGCCCGCTGGTGCTCACCAAGCTGCGCTATCACAAAGTAGTCATCATGTGCGATGCCGATGTGGACGGCAGCCATATCACCACGCTCATCCTCACCTTCTTTTTCCGCTATATGAAAGAGATGATTGAGCGCGGACATATTTACATTGCCACTCCCCCACTCTACATGGTGAAGAAGGGCAAAGAGTTTCAATATTGCTGGAACGACCAGCAGCGCGACCAGGCGATACACGACCTCGCCAAAGGCGGCAAGGAAGAATCCGTGAACGTGCAGCGCTACAAGGGTCTTGGTGAAATGAATGCCGAACAACTGTGGGAAACCACGATGAATCCTGAAACTCGTACCCTGCGTCAGGTTACCATCGATAGTGCAGCCGAAGCCGACCGCATTTTCTCTATGCTGATGGGCGATGATGTGCCCCCGCGCAGAGCGTTCATCGAAAAGCACGCGAAGTATGCGAAGCTGGATGTGTAGGAGTTAGTCGGCAGTCGTCAGTCGGCAGTTTTTTTGAATACGAATTGCTGACAAGTGATTTGGCGCGTACTTACTTCATTTGTTTATCGTGTCGCATTGGTAGCGCCCCGTCAAGAGAGTAACACAATCTATTTCCTACTGCTTTCCCTTCAGCATTTTCTCCTCCACACTCGTGGTAGAAACGCCTGCCAGCAGCGGAATAATTTCCACCTTGCCTCCGCGTTGCAACACGGAATCAGCGCCCACAATGGTTTCTATTTTGTAGTCACCGCCCTTCACCAGCACATCGGGGGCGATGGCGCTGATGAGCCGCAGCGGTGTTTCTTCTTCAAACAACACAACAGCCTGCACATAAAACAGCGAAGCAAGCACACTTGCGCGGGTGGTTTCTTTTTGCAGCGGTCTGTTGTCGCCCTTCAGTTTTTTTACGGAGCTATCGGCATTCAACCCCACAATTAAAATATCGCCAAACGCGGCTGCTTGTGATAATAAATGCACGTGCCCGCTATGCAGAATATCAAAACATCCGTTGGTGAACACAATGCGTTTTTGGTAAAAGCGCCACAGGTTGAGCGAGCGCTGCAACTGCGCGGGCGTAAAAATTTTTGCTTGTATCAGCTCATGGGGCGTCATCGCTGCGGTTGAAAAGCGTGAGGGCGATGAGGGCAATCATGCCGACAACAAGCACCATCGCAGTGACGAAGCTCCACGCGAGCCAGCCGAAGGCAAAGCCGGTGGTAGCCTGTATTCCGTAGGCAAGCAAAAAATATTGAATGATAAGGGGATAAGCGCCCACGCCTCCCTGCACTGCGGTGTAGGCAAGTGCGCCAAAAAAAGTGGCGCCCATAGCGGCAAGCACGCTCAGCCCGGCTGTTTCAGTTAATGCAAAAAAGCATACATACGTGTTGAAGATGAAACACGCCCAGATGGCGGCAGTGTGAAAAAGAAACAGCGGCATGTTGCCAGTTTTGAACACAGATTTCAGTCCTTCTAAAATTCCTCTCATGAAATTCGTGAGCCTGCCAATCCACGTTTTGTCGGTGATTACTTTGTAGGCGACAAATAAAATAACCGCAGCAACGATGCCATAAAAAATATAAGAGAACACGGGCGAGTTGCCAAATCCTTTCAGCTTTTCCTGCGTTTCAGCATAGCTCTGGTAGAAGCGTTCTTTTTCCACCAAAATCAACACACCGCCCACGACAAGCAGCGAAAGCACATCCACCACGCGCTCTGTCACCATGGTGCCGATGGATTTGTCTAAAGGAATTTTTTCATAGCGTCTTAAAATTTCGCAGCGCAGCACCTCGCCCAATCGCGGAAAAAGCAGGTTGGCAAAATACATCACGATGATGGAGAGAAAGGTGTTGAGGAAATGAGGGCGGTATCCGAGGGGCTTGAGCAACATGCGCCAGCGTTCAGCCCTGAAAAAATTGCTGCTCAGGTTGAGCATTGCGCCCAGTGCCAGCCACCAGTAGTTGGCGTTTGCAAATGCAGAGCGCATAATGTCGCGGTCTTCCTGGCTTAAACGGCTGAAGGTGAACCAAACAATGAAGATGCCCACCCCAAGCGAGAGCGCGAATTTGATTGCAGTGCCGAGGTGTTTTTTCAAGGGAAAAAATCAGGTTAGCTTATTGTCCTTGGGGAAGATATTCACCGGCTGGAATTTTTTTGCTTCTTCAAAATCCATTGAGGCATACGACATCACGATAACAATATCGCCCACCTGCACTTTGCGCGCTGCCGGACCGTTGAGGCAAATCACCCCGCTGCCGCGCGCGCCTTTAATCACGTAGGTTTCAAGGCGCTCGCCATTATTCAGATTCACCACCTGCACCTTTTCATACTCAATCAGGTTGGCGGCTGTCATCAGGTCTTCATCAATGGTGATACTGCCGACATAATTCAGGTCAGCCTGCGTCACCGTAACGCGATGGATTTTCGATTTTACTACTTCAATATTCATAGGGGTTGAAAGCGGCAATATTAGGCAATAATCAAATTATCAATCAGGCGCACGGAGCCTGCTTTCACTGCGGTGCAAATGGCGATGGGCGCGTTGCGTTTCATGTTTTGCGCGGGGGCAAGCGTTTTAGCATCCACAATGCGGAAATATTCTGTTTTCAACAGCGGGTTGCTGTCAATTTCCTCGATGCTCTCCTGCTCTATCTCTTCAAAGGTTTCATCAAATGCTTTTTCTTTTGCGCGAAACAATGTTTGCGGAATCAATGCTGCGGCTGCTCTTTCATCTGGGGTTAACAGCGTGTTGCGCGAACTCATCGCAAGCCCATCGGCTTCGCGCACGGTGGGGCACATCACAAGGCGCACGGGCAATGCCAACTCTGCTATCATGTATTTCACGATGAGCAGTTGCTGGTAATCTTTCTGCCCCATATATAATGTATCGGGCTGCACGATGTCGAGCAGGCGCTTCACCACGGTGGACACGCCCTCGAAATGCCCCTTGCGGAAAACAGCTTCCATCGTTTCCAGCAGGTAACCAAAGTCAACAAGCACCGGAACCTCTAACCCCGAAGGATACATTTCCTGCACTTCGGGATAAAATAAAATGTGCGCGCCTGACTTCACGAGCAGCTCAAGGTCGTGTTCAAACGGGCGGGGATAGCGGTCTAAATCTTTTTTGTCGTTGAATTGCGTGGGGTTCACAAAAATGCTGGTGACGCACACATCGTTTTCATCCAGCGCCTTTTTTATCAGCGAGAGATGCCCCTCATGCAGTGCGCCCATCGTGGGCGCAAAGGCAATCTTTTTGCCTTCCTTCCTGAATTTTGCAAGCGAGTCGCCAATGGATTCCGTTGTTTTAAAAATCAGCATATTCTACTTATCGGTTGGATGTCAAGGGGTTAAATTGAATGCATCGGTTAAGAAATCGCTGATTTTCACTATTTTTGCAGTCGCAAATTTACAGGCATTATTCAGCAAACCTAAATCGTATCGCATGGAAAAGAAAAGAATTCTTATTGTTACTCAAGAAATGCAGCCTTATATCGCAGATTCAATCGTGTCGGAAGTCACGTCAGGCTTGCCGCAGAGCATTTTCGGTGGAACAATGGATGTTAGGGTGCTGATGCCGAAGTTCGGCAGTATTAACGAGCGCAGAAACAGGCTGCACGAGGTGGTGCGCCTTTCAGGAATTAATATTTCTACGGGCAATGAAGATTATCCGCTTATTATTAAAGTAGCATCGCTGCCGGGCATCAGGTTGCAGGTTTATTTTTTGGATAATGAAGAGTTGTTTGGAAGAAAGGCAGTGTTTCGCGACAAGAAGAACAAGTTTTATGAAGATAATGAAGACCGCATGATTTTCTTCTGCAAAGGCGTGTTGGAAACGGTGCGCAAATTCGGCTGGCCTCCCCACCTCATTCATTGCCACGGATGGATGACCAGCCTGATTCCTTATTACCTCAAGACGCAATACAAAGATGACCCCGTGTTTAAGAATACGAAGGTGATTTATTCGGTGTATGACAACCAGTTCAGCGAATCGCTTTCAAAAGAATTCCCCAAAAAGATTGGCGTGGTGAAAGGGGATAAAAAAGCAGAAGCTAAATTTTACGACAAGTCGAACAATGCCGGGCTTGATATGGGTGGAGCGAATTATTCGGATGCTGTAATTTTCGGCAACAAGAAAATATCTAAAGACATTGCAGCGTTAGTGAAAAAGAATAAAACGCCCATGCTTGATTTTCAGCCTGTAGAAACTTACAAGGAAAACTATCAGAAATTTTACCAAACGCTGCTGAAGACCAAATAAGCCGGAACAAACAGGATGAATTTGCACCGCGCCCTCACCCTCTTGTTGCTTGCAGGACTGTGCTTTTCCGCCTGCAAAAAACCCACGCTTGAAGACACGAGGCTGCTTCCCGATGATGAGCTTGACCTGCGCTTCACCGACACGCTTTCTATTGAAGCTGAAACAATAAGCGAAGATTCAGTGGACCAAAGCCCGGCTACCCTCTGTTTGCTTGGCTCCATGCACGACCCCGCTTTAGGTTATACAAACGCAAGCTTCTACATGCCGTTTGATTTGGAAGACAACAACCTCACCTTTGATGATGATACTGTATCGCTCGATTCGGTGGTGCTCACGATGTGGTATTTCAATACGTATGGCGACTTGCGCACCCCGCAAACGGTAGAAGTATTTGAAATGGCAGAAAATATTGACGACTCCGTAAAATATTTTTCCGACACAAATCTTTCTGTCTATCAAAACCCTGTAGGCGCGAAAACTTTTATTCCTAATACCAAAGACAGCATCACCGTAGGCGGTATCAAGGCTGCGCCTTCGCTCAGCATCAGGCTGAATGATTCTTTCGGGCAAAAATTCATCATCGCCTCAGGCAGTTCTGACTATGCCGATAATGGAAGTTTTCAGGAATACTTCAAAGGGCTTTACGTCACCGCAAGCAAAGCGGGCGGTGGCAAGGGATTGGCAGCGTTCAATCCTTATCAGGATGGCGTGCGCATCACGGTGTATTATCACAAGACTGACGGCACCGACACCTTTTACACTTTTCCCGCTGCCGCGCCTTTGGTCGTGAACCATTACGAGCATGATTACCGCAACTCCAGCATCAGCACGGGCGGTGACAGCCTCGTTTTCATTCAGGGCTTGGCGGGCTTAAATACAAGAGTGAAAGTTCCCAACCTGCGCAACCTCGGAAATATTTTAATCAACAAAGCCGAACTGGTGGTTACTGTTGTGCCCGCTGCCGATGGGAGAGACAGCGTGTTTTCACCTCCCGCGCAACTCACGCTGGCGATAAGTGATGCCGATGGCAACTTTATCGGTGGAACGTCCGATCAGGTTTTCCCCACCTCAATTTTCGGTGGCGACCGTGAAGAAGAAACGGACAGCCTCACGGGGCAAAAGTTAATTAAGTACAAATTCAGTCTCGCGCGCTACTATCAGGAAGTAGTTTCAGAAATTCGCGCGGATTATGGTATATTTATCTTGCCCGACAAGCGTTATCAGATTCCCGACCGCATCGTGGCGGGGGGCGGCAACCATTCGCAATATGCGATAAAACTGAATTTGGTTTACGACATAATTAATTAATCATGTGTGGAATTGTTGGCTATGTTGGAAAGAAGCAAGCGTACCCGATTCTCATCAGCGGGTTAAAGCGTCTGGAATATCGCGGGTATGACAGCGCGGGAGTCGCTCTGCTTAATGCTGATTTGAAAATTTATAAATGCGCAGGAAAAGTAACCGACCTTGAAACGCATATCAACGGCAGCGATGTCACCGGAACCATCGGCATCGGGCATACCCGCTGGGCTACGCACGGTCCTCCCAACGACACAAACGCTCACCCGCATATTTCTGAATCTGGAAACATCACCATCATCCATAACGGCATCATCGAAAACTATGCTTCGCTGAAGGAAGAGCTTTCAAGCCGCGGGCATCATTTCACCAGCGATACCGACACTGAAGTGCTCGTGCATTTGATTGAAGATATTAAGACCAAGAGCAATGTTGATTTGCTCGAAGCCGTGCGCATGGCGCTTAATGGAGTAGTAGGCGCTTATGCAATCGTGGTTCTTTCAAAAGATAATCCTGACATGCTCATTGCGGCAAGAAAAGGAAGCCCACTCGTGATTGGCATTGGCGAGAATGAATTCTTTCTCGCGAGTGACCCCACTCCTATTATTGAACACACAAAGAATGTTGTTTATCTGAATGATGAAGAAATTGCGCTCGTGACAAGCGCAGGGCAGTTGAGCATCAAAACAATTCACAATGCGCACAAAACGCCTTATGTGCAGGAGTTGGAGATGCAGCTTGAGGCTTTGGAGAAAGGCGGCTACGACCATTTCATGCTCAAGGAAATCTATGAGCAGCCTACTTCCGTGCGCGACTGCATGCGCGGCAGATTGAATGCCGCAAAGGGAATGGTTTCCCTGATGGGAATAAAAGAATATCATCACAAACTTGCAAACGCAAAACGCATCTTGATGACTGCATGCGGCACTTCTTGGCATGCAGCGTTGGTGGGCGAATATCTCATAGAAGATTTGGCAAGAATTCCTGTTGAGGTGGATTATGCTTCGGAGTTTCGTTATCGCAACCCGATTATTTTCGAAGATGACATCGTGCTTTCCATTTCACAATCAGGCGAAACTGCTGATACACTTGCCGCGATAGAATTAGCAAAAGCAAAAGGCGCAACCATTCTCGGCATTTGCAATGTAGTTGGCTCCTCAATACCACGCACAACACACGCGGGAATTTATACGCACGCGGGTCCTGAAATCGGAGTTGCCTCTACAAAAGCATTCACTGCGCAAGTAACGGTGCTTGCGCTGCTCGCGCTTTCACTCGCGCATGAAAACGGCTCTATCAGCGATTCGCGTTTTGTGCAACTCGTCAATGAGCTTGATGCCATTCCCGATAAAATAAAACGCCTGCTGCAAAACAACGAGCATATCAAAGAGATTGCTGAAGAATTTAAAGACACGTCTAATTTCCTTTATCTCGGTCGTGGATATAATTTCCCTGTGGCATTGGAAGGTGCGCTAAAGCTGAAAGAAATTTCCTACATCCATGCCGAAGGCTATCCTGCCGCTGAAATGAAACACGGACCCATCGCATTGATTGATGAAGCGATGCCCGTTGTGTTTCTCGCCACCAATATCAGCGCCTATGACAAAATCATCAGCAACATTCAGGAAGTGAAGGCAAGAAAAGGCAGAGTAATCGCCATTGTTTCCGAAGGCGATGAGGTGATAAAAAATCTTGCCGAGTTCGTGATTGAAATTCCCGAAACCGAAGAGCCGCTCACGCCTATTCTTTCCGTTGTTCCGCTTCAACTGCTCGCTTACCACATCGCGGTGATGCGCGGATGCAATGTTGACCAGCCAAGAAATCTTGCCAAGTCAGTGACGGTGGAGTAGAATGCTGCCTGCCTGACTTCTTTTAGAATCACCTGCATGCGCGATAGGCGTTTCCAAAAATTTCTACTCAAAATAGACCGTAAGCAGAAGGAACAAAAAGAGCCTGAGAAGAAAGAATGCCGGCAGGTTTTTTTGCAAAAAAATATGCACGACAGACAATCACTATTCCGCTTCCCGATTCTCAATTTCTAATTATCTTCACCGCCACAAGTTATGGTTGTATTAGGCATTAATGGCGGGTTTCGCCTGGGTTATCAGGATGTGAGCGCCTGCCTCGTGATTGACGGCAAAGTGATTTTCGCTATAGAAGAAGAGCGATTGAGCCGCATCAAATTTTCAGCGGGGAAACTTCCGTTCCTTTCCTTTAAAGAAGCGCTGGATTTTGGTCAACTGAAAATTCAGGATATTGATTGCATTGGTTTTCACGGCTCCACCTGGGAGCCTGAAATTGAAGATCGTATAAAAAGTTATTTCATCAATCATTTCGGATATGCTCCTCCTATTCACCGGTATCATCACCATGATTGCCACAGCCTGAGCGCGTATTATGCTTCAGGATTTGATGATGCGCTTGTAGTTACGCTTGATAATTCAGGCGATGGAATTTCAACTCAAATCAGCGAGGTGAGAAACGGGAAACTGAAACTGCTTGAGCGCTTCGCCCGCCCAAACAGCTACGGAACATTCTACTCGCTTATCACACAGTATTGCGGCTTTGTAAAAGACAGCGATGAGTATAAGCTAATGGGACTCGCCCCTTATGGCGACAAAACAAAGTTTGATTTTGATTGGCTGCTTGATTTTCAAAATGGCGAATTAAAGCTCAATACCGAGTATATCGTTTCAATTGGCGCCAAAGCGCCTTCCCCGCATCGTGATGAAATGATTTTTAATCAAAAATTCCTTGATAAAATTGGAAGTCCTCGAAGGCTTCCTAAATCCGACTACGCTCAATTTTACAAAGACATCGCTGCTTCAGCTCAACGGCATCTCGAACAAACAGCGTTGAAAATGCTGCAATTCTATGTTGAGAAAACCGGCTTGCATAACGTGTGTATGGGAGGCGGTGTGGCATTAAACTGCGTGATGAACCAAAAAATCATGAATGCCGATTTTGTGGACGCATTATTTGTTCAACCTGCTTCCAGCGATGCGGGAATTTCTCTTGGCGCTGCTTGGTTAGCCGGACTTGAAAAGGGAATCACTCCTGTTAAAACAAATAATACGTTTTTAGGGAATGGATATTCTAACGAACAAATAAAAGCAGCGTTAGACGGTTGCAATTTAAAGTATCGCGAAACAAATGACCCCGCAGAAGTTGCTGCCGGGTTGATTGCAAAGAATAAAGTAATCGGTTGGTTTCAGGGCAGAATGGAATATGGTCCGCGCGCATTGGGCAATAGAAGCATTCTGGCAAATCCCGCAGTTGCTGAAATGAAAGACCTCGTGAATCAGAAGATAAAATTCAGGGATTCGTTCCGCCCGTTTTGTCCAAGCATCTTGGAGGAAGATGCGCCAAAATATTTTGTCGGAAAGCAAACCGTTTCGCCTTACATGACTATCACGTATGATGTGCGGAAAGAAATGCAGTCGAAAATTCCTGCTGTTACCCACGTGGATGGAACTGCAAGGATTCAAACCGTAAATGAATCTCAGAATGCTTTGTATTACCGTTTGCTGAAAAACCTAAAAGAAAAAACCGGACATGGAGTTGTTCTCAACACAAGCTTTAATCTGTCGCACGAACCGATTGTTTGCACTCCGCGCGATGCAATCGCATCCTTTTACGCAAGTGGATTGGATGCTTTGGTGATTGGAAATTTTGTAATCGAAAAGTAAGCTTTCGTCATTCTAAGCGCAGCGAAGAATCTTGCTATATCTTCTATTTGAGAATTTTCTTGCTCGCTGTTGTCATTCGTTGGCTAATCTCCTTGTTGCACAAATTCTTAATACTTCCCTCGTGCGTGTGTTTTAATTTTTTCTCCGGGTTAAACTTTTTTTCCTGAATTTTTTTTCCGACAATTTTATATGCATCCCGAAAAGGAGTTCCCTTGATAATTTCTTTATTGATTTCCTCCACGCTGAACAGTTCGTTGTATTTCGGGTCATCGAGGATTTTATCTTTCGCACGCATATCCTCCAACGCAAACAATACAACAGCGATACAATCTTTGATTTCTTTTATAGCCGGAAATAAAATGTCTTTTGTGAGCTGCATATCACGATGATAGCCGGAAGGGAGATTGCTACTGAGTAAAGTCAACTCATTGGGAACCGCTTGCAGCCTGTTGCATTTTGCGCGAACCAACTCAAATACATCTGGATTCTTCTTGTGCGGCATGATGCTGGAGCCGGTAGTAAGTTCTTCGGAAAATGAAATGAAGCCGAAGTTTTGGTTCATATATAACGTAACATCATAAGCAAATTTTGAAAGAGTAGCCGCAATTGCTGCAATAGCAGTTGCAGCAGCTTTCTCCGTTTTGCCTCTCGTCATTTGCGCATAAACAGAATTGTGGTTCATGCTTTCAAAGCCAAGCAATTTTGTTGTCATTTTCCTGTCAAGCTGAAATGCAGAGCCATAACCTGCCCCAGAACCAAGCGGATTTTTATTTGCGATATTGTGAGCGGCAACAACGAACTCCATATCATCTATCAAACTCTCAGCATACGCGCCAAACCACAATCCGAAAGAAGAAGGCATGGCAAGCTGAAAATGCGTGTAGCCGGGAAGCAGTTTATCCTTGTGCTGTTCACTTAATGAAATCAGCTTGTCAAAAAGCTGAACGACTGATTTTGTGATTTCCTTTAGCTCATGGCGAACAAATAACTTGATGTCGAGCAGCACCTGATCATTGCGCGAGCGTCCGGTATGGATTTTTTTTCCCGCCTCCCCTACTCTTTCCGTCAACAGGAATTCAATTTGCGAATGCACGTCTTCTACCGTATCGTCAATTTTGAATTTGCCTTTTTTGATTTCGTTTAGAATATCATCCAAACCGCGCTGCAATTTTTTGTTTTCCGCCTTCGTGATGATTCCGACTTTAGAAAGCATTTCTGCATGAGCCTTTGAGCCGAGTACGTCATACTGTACCAAAGCCAAATCAAGTTCCCTGTCTTTACCAACCGTGAATCGCTCTACGATTTTTGATTTGTCACTTTCCTTGTGGTTGTCTTTTTGCCAGAGTTTCATCCGTGAATTTTCTTATAAGAATCTATGAGACGAATGTACGTTGAAATTCCTTCCTTTATCTCCTCCACGTAAACAAACTCATCAGCGCTATGCGACCTTGCTGAATCACCCGGACCTATTTTCACAGACGGAAAATTCATGAGCGCCTGGTCAGATGTTGTTGGAGAACCGAATGTTTTCAAGCCAATACTTTCTGCGGCTCGCACAATCGGATGTGAAGCTGGAATTGAGGAAGGCTTGATGCGCGTTGAACGAGGCTTCACTTCGCACTCCACATTTTGTTTTATGATAGTCAAGATTTCTTCATGCGAATACTTTTCATTCAATCGAATATCAACCACAAATTCACAAGTTCCGGGAACTACGTTGTGTTGTGTTCCGGCTTTAATTACCGTTACATTCATTTTCACCGGACCAAGCAGTTCGGAAGTTTTTGGAAACAGAAATGTGTTGAACCATTCGATGTCGCGCATTGCTTTGTAAATCGCATTGTCACCCTCATTGCGGGCTGCGTGTCCGGGTTTGCCGTGTGCGATGCAATCCAACACAAGTAATCCTTTTTCTGCGATAGCAAGATTCATTTGTGTGGGTTCACCAACGATAGCAAGAGAAATATTTCCAAGTTCATTCAAAATAGATTCAATGCCATTTACACCTGAAATTTCTTCTTCTGCAGTTGCTGCGCAAATGAGATTGAACGGCAAATCCTCTTTTGAATAAAAATGTAAAAACACGGCAAGCAGCGACACCAAACATCCGCCTGCATCATTGCTGCCCAAACCATAAAGTTTTCCATCTTTCTCAATCGGCTCAAAGGGATTTAGCGTGTAGGCGGAATTTGGTTTCACCGTATCATGATGCGAATTCAGCAAGACGGACGGCTTTGAAGCGTTGAACGAAAGATTTTTCGCCCAAACATTATTCATCTTCCGATTGACAAGAATTCCTTTTTGTTCGAGAAATTTCTGGAGCAAATCCGCTGTGCCTGATTCCTCTCTGCTGAATGAAGGAATTGCAATCAGTTGCTTAAGCAAATCAATCGCTACATCAGAAAGCTGAGATGCTGATAGTTCAATTATGGATGAGCGTTCCTTCATGTTGTGTTTGCGCGGTCAATGAAATAATTGCATCCGCATGACCTAATAATACACGATTAACTCCTTTATCCAACGCATCAAAAGCGTTCTCCAATTTCGGAATCATTCCTTTATCAAAAATACCTTGTGATGATAATTCAGTAAACCGATTTCTATCCAAATCCTTTATCACCGAATCATCTTTGCTGACATCAAGCAACACACCTTTCTTTTCAAAGCAATAAATCAAATTCACTTCATAGCGGGATGCGAGCCTAACTGCCAATACAGATGCAATCGTGTCTGCGTTGGTGTTGAGCAATTGTCCTTTGTCATCCGCGGTGATGGGTGCTATTACGGGAAGCATGTGCGATTCAAGTAATAGCGCGAGAAACTTTCCATTCACTTTCTCCTGCAAAATATCTCCTGCATAACCGTAGTCAATCTCACGCACAGGTCTTTTCTCTGCCGGAATAAGTTGCGCGTCTGCTCCTGAAAGTCCGATTGCATTTGCGCCTAATGCGTTCAATTCTGCCACAATACTTTTATTAATCCATCCGGCATAAACCATCGTTACCACGCGCACGGTTTCCAAATCAGTGATGCGCCTGCCATTGTGCATTTGAGGTTCGATACCGAGTTTCAGGCTCAGCGAACTTGCGAGTTTTCCTCCACCGTGAACAAGAACTTTCTTTCCTTCAACCTTAACAAGATTTTTTAAAAAAGAATGCAACTTCTGTTCATCGTCAAGGATGTCACCACCGATTTTTATGATGTGTAATATTTCCATTTTTAAGGGAAGCTGCGGTAAATATCTTTCCTTAAACCGAACGCGGCAAAAAATATGGTATCGCCCTTAATCTGAATGCCTATCCGATATTCGCCAACTCTGATTCGATAAAAATTATTAAAGCCTTTGAGTTTCTTTAACTGTGATATCTGACGCGGAGTTGCAGCAATTTGCACCGCCTCAATGATATTTTTGATTCTTTCCCGCAGTTTGGAATCAGTAATCTCATCGGTTTCTTTTTCAAACCGGTGAGTAAACTCAATATTCATAGCTTGATGCCGAATTTTTTCAGCACACGGCTTTTATCTGCAATACCACTTTTCAAACCCTCGCTGATCAAGTGTGCAAGCGCAGCATCTTCCTTTGCCTGAAGCGATGATGGCGTGAGAATAGTCACTGCTTTGTTCCGTTGCGCTACTGATTTCAAATGGCGGACAATTCGTTTTCCAGCTACGCTTTTGTCGTCAATTTCAATGATGTGCTTCATGTTCTTAAAGTTACAAAGGTTGAAATCAAATTTCTGCTAACATTTTTTTCAAAACTGCTTGAGCTGCATAAATCCTGTTTTCTGCCTGTTTTAAAATCAACGTGTTCTCTCCATCCATAATTTCATCGGGCAATTCAACATTTCTCCTCACCGGAAGACAGTGCATGACTTTCGCATTATTCGTTATTCCCAATTTACCATTGGTGAGCATCCAGTTTTTTTCAACCGGAAGTATTTTTCCGTAATCACGATAAGACGACCAGTTTTTCACATAAACGAAATCTGCATTTAACAGCGCGTTTTCCTGATCATAAGTTACCGTATCGCCCTCTGTGTAGATTTCATCCAATTCATAACCTTCAGGATGCGTGATAATAAACTCCACTTCAGCGGCAGTCATCCACTCGGAAAATGAATTAGCCACAGCTTGGGGAAGCGCTTTGATATGAGGCGCCCAGGTAAGCACAACTTTCGGCTTCAATGGCTTATTCCAATTTTCTGTGATGGTGATGAGGTCGGCAAAGCTTTGTAGCGGATGCAGCGTTGCCGATTCAAGGCTCACCACGGGTACATTGCAATAACGGATAAATTGATTGAGCACCACTTCTCCATAATCGAAATGGCGGTCAGTCAATCCCGGAAAACAACGGATTCCGGCAATGTCGCAATATTGCCCAATCACCGCAGCCGCTTCCTTGATGTGTTCTGTTTTACCTGCGTTCATCACAGCGCCTTCTTCAAATTCAATTGACCAGCCTTCTTTATCCATGCTCACCGTAATCACGTTCATCCCAAGATTGTAAGCTGCTTTCTGTGCGCTCATGCGCGTGCGCAAACTTGGATTCAAAAAAATCAATCCAAGCGTTTTATTCTTTCCAAGTTGAGAATGCACCAGTGGATTTTGTTTGAGAGCAAGTGCTTCCTGCACAAACTTGTTTACATCATGCATATCACGAACGGAGGTAAATTGCTTCATTGCGCGGGAATTTTTTTGGCAGCTTGATAAAACAGAAAATTCAAAAGCGTTGCATTTTTTGGAAGCGACAAATGTATCAAAAAAGAGCAACGTGCAATTATTCTTTCTTCGCCAAGAATCTGTGGATGATGGAAGCATCCACCTCCCTCTGAATTGTATCTCGCGGGAATAATGCAAACTAAAAAATGGAATCAAAATTGGCAATTTATCCATACTCAAATTACCCTAAAACACTTACGGGAAAACACCTACAAAAAGTATTACGTAAAATAACGTAATCCAAATTGGCAGATTTCTGAATATGATAGTTCCCGCCTTTATTTCCCGCCTGTTCTGCAACTGCATTTTTTGTCGTTTTTTCAAGCCAGCAAAATCTGTTTTGAATATTTCATTTTATGATTGTTGATAACGCTATTTGGCAGTTTGCATTTTTTTTTCAACTTTTTGTCGCAACGCGCAAACAATCATGGACTACCTTGTGAAGATTAATTAAGGAGCGAATTCTGTATCAATCAAAACCTATAACATGAGAAACAATATCTTTTTAACCGCAATTCTGATGGTATGCTATCAAGAGGAGCAAAAGCAACATCCGGCATCTCCACTTCCGAAAACGCAAAGTCATTGGCATAGTTCAGCTTGCCGCTCACCACTTTTCCAATTGCCAGTTCTGTTCCGCTTTGTATTTTCTGCATCACCGTAATGGGCGAATCAGCCGCGCTCTTATCATCAACCGAATAGATTTTGTGTTTCACCTCCTGCGCGCACAACACATGATAGCAGCCAATACAATAGATTTTCCCAGAGTGCTTAAAAAAACTTACCTACCCTTTCACCGCGCTTGATTCTCTGAAATAGAACACAGGGAACGTTTTGTTTTTAAAATATCGGGTTATAGTTGCGGGAAAAATGTCAGCACAAATCATATTTCGGAGTCTTCCCACAAAGATTCACGAACGGAGGTAAATTGCTTCATTGCGCGGGAATCATTGTTGTTTTCAAAACCTGTTTAAATGCGTTTAGAAAAATATCAGCTTCCTGCTGCGTGATTGTGAGTGGAGGAAGAATCCTGATTGTGTTTTTGTTAGAGGATGAGCCTGTCAGAATATGATGCTTGTTGAGTAATTCAGTTCGAATGGTTGCAGATGGAATTTCCAATTCAACTCCAATCATCAATCCAAGCCCGCGAACTTCCCTGACGCTTTCAAAAGCCGAAATCTTATTCATCAGATAGTTACCCATCTCAGTCGAATGTTGAATCAGCTTTTCATTTTTTATTACATCTAAAACAGCAATTGCAGCAGCACAGGCAAGATAATTTCCTCCGAATGTAGTGCCCAGCATTCCATGTTTGGGTTTTATTTCGGAAGAAATCAAAACACCTGCAACAGGAAATCCATTGCCCATTCCTTTTGCAACTGTTATGATGTCTGGAGCCTCACCCCCGCGCCCTCTCCAAGGGAGAGGAGGGGCCGGACTGTTTTCTTTTACAGAGAGAATTGCCTGATGTGCAAAGAACTTTCCGCTTCTCCCATAGCCAGATTGAATTTCGTCCAAAATCATCAAAGCGCCATGCTGAGTACACCATGAGCGAATGGCTTTGAGAAATTCATTTGTAGGGATGTTCACACCGCCCACTCCCTGAATGCCTTCTATGATTACCGCACAAACATCATTTCCATTTTCTCTCTGCAATGCTTCCACATCATTAAACTGAAGAAAAATGATGTTCTCATTTTCATTTACTGGAGCGTGAATACTCTTGTCATCAGTTGCAGCAACCGCAAGGGATGTGCGTCCGTGAAATGATTTGTTGAACGCTATGATTCGTTTCTTCTTATTATGAAACGAAGCAAGTTTAAGTGCGTTTTCATTTGCTTCAGCGCCTGAATTACAAAGGAACAATTGATAATCAGGGTAGCCGCTCAACTCACCAAGTTTGTGCGCTAATTCTTCCTGCAAAGGAATTTTCACAGAATTGGAATAGAACCCGATTTTCTCTAATTGTTCTGAAATCGTTTTGACATAATACGGATGGCTGTGCCCGATAGAAATCACCGCATGACCTCCGTACATGTCGAGATACTTCGTGCCATTTTTATCCCAGAGATAGCATCCCTGAGCATTTACAGGTGTGATGTCGAACAGAGGGTAAACATCAAAAAGATTCATTTTGAGAAGTTGTAGGTTTTAAGTTTTAGGGATTAAGGTTGCCTTTACTTTTGCGATTAACGCAATGAGCATTGCTTTTATCGAATTAATATCAATTGTCAATACGTTGAAATTTTCTTCTGGTAAATAGTGCAAATCTTTCGCCAACAACAAAAAATACTCAACTTCATTTGCTGAACCAAGCGCGATATTCAGAAAGTGGCGAAATTCCGCATTGGTATTCTTTCCGCAGCCCTCTGCAATCTTCGCAGGAATGGAAGACGAAGCGCGTCTTAGTTGCGAAGTCAAGCCAAACTTTTCTTCGCTTGGAAATTGTTTTGTTTCTTTATAAACATCCAAAGTGAGCGAGTGCGCTTTTGTCCAAACTTTGAAATCTTTATAGTTCTGCATACTTACAACTTACAACCTATAACTTAAAACGCTGTTGCTTTTAATTTCAATCCTGTCGTTTCATCCAAACCAAACATCAGATTCATATTCTGCACAGCCTGTCCTGACGCGCCTTTTAGCAGATTATCAACCACGCTGGTGATGAATATTTTGGAGCCATGACGCGCTAAATGCAGAAAGCATTTGTTGGTATTTACCACTTGTTTTAAGTCCACCGCATCATCGCTGATAAACACGAAAGGATGTTCCTTGTAAAATTTCCGGTAAAGATTTTTCGCCTCGTCAATCTTCATAGCAGAGTTCACATAAATTCCGGCAAAAATTCCACGTGTAAAACTTCCGCGATGCGGAATGAAGTTGATTTCACACTCAAAATTCTTTTGAAGTTGTTTAAGCGATTCGCCAATCTCATTTAAATGCTGATGCTCGAAAGCTTTGTAAACAGAGAGATTATTTTGCCGCCAACTGAAATGCGTGGTTTCGCTTGGCGCTTGTCCTGCACCGGTTGAGCCGGTTGTTGCAGAAACATGAACTTCTCCGTTTAATAATTTTTGTTTCGCAAGCGGAAGCAAAGCCAATTGAATGCAAGTCGCAAAGCATCCGGGATTGGCAATGCTGTTTGACTTTTTTATTTCACCGCGATTCAATTCCGGCAAACCGTAGATAAATTCTCTCCCTTTAATTCCGTTATTTTTCTTCAGCCGGAAATCCTGGCTCAAGTCAATAATTTTTGTTTTGTGAGAAATAGAATTTGCGTCCAGAAATTTCCTTGAATCGTTATGACTCGTGCAGAGAAATAAAACATCAATATCGCTTCCAATTTTGTTGGTGAATTTCAAATCGGTTTCTCCAAGCAAGTCAGTATGCACCTTGTAAATAAATTCACCCGCATTGCTTTTACTATGCGCAAAAGCAATTTCAACAGACGGATGATTTACCAGCAAGCGAATCAACTCACCACCTGTGTAGCCTCCGCTGCCGATGATGCCGGCTGAAAGCCTCACCCCGCTCCTAAAGGGAATCCGAGCAGTTTTACTCTTCACTCTATGGTCTCGTTGTTCACCTGATAATAAATGCTCGCTTGATTGCCGAAAATTTTGGTGAAGCCTTTTACGTCATCACCGCTCCAGGTGCGATTCATTTCGCCATAGCTTCCGAATTTAGCTGACATCAAATCATGCGCTGATTCAATGCCCGTTACAGAAAATTGGTAAGGCTTCAGCGTGACAAAAACATCGCCTGTAACATTCTGTTGCATGTGCGCCATGAATGCTTCCATATCGCGCATCACCGGGTCAAGATACTGACCTTCATGCAGCCAGTTGCCATACCACGCAGCCATTTGGTCTTTCCAATAGATCTGCCATTTGGTGAGCACGTGCTTTTCCAAAAGATGATGCGCCTTCACAATAATGAGTGGTGCGGCAGCTTCAAATCCAACACGACCTTTAATACCAATAATCGTATCGCCAACATGAATATCCCTGCCGATTGCGAAAGGCGCGGCAATTTCGTTTACCTTTTGAATTGCGACAACAGGATTTTCAAATTGCTGCTCGTTCACTCCTTTCAATTCGCCTTTGTCAAAATGCAGAGTAATGTTTTGATTTTCCTTTTTTGAAAGTTGTGTAGGAAAAGCATCTTCAGGTAAAGAATCTTTTGAGTTTAATGTTTCTCTGCCGCCTACCGATGTACCCCAGATTCCTTTATTGATACTGTACTTTGCTTTTTCAAAATTCATCTGCACGCCATTTTCTTTCAGGAAGTTAATTTCCTCTTCGCGCGACAATTTCAAATCACGAATGGGCGTAATGATTTTTGCATTTGGCAGAATAATATTGAACACCATATCGAAGCGCACCTGGTCATTCCCTGCTCCCGTACTGCCGTGTGCAACATGCTCCGCACCGATTTCTTTCGCGAAACGCGCAGTTGCCAATGCCTGCACGATACGTTCTGCGCTGACAGAAAGCGGGTATGTGTTGTTCTTCAGCACATTTCCGAAAATCAAAAAGCGAATCACCTTTTGATAATATTCATCTCTCGCATCCACACATTGAAAGGATGCAGCGCCAAGCGCAAGCGCGTGTTGCTTTATCTTTTCTATTTCCTCCTCGCTGAATCCGCCTGTGTTCACGGTGAGCGCATGCACTTCAAGATTCAATTTGTTCTTCAGATACAATACACAGAAGGACGTGTCAAGCCCGCCACTGAAGGCGAGCGCTACTTTTTCTTTTTTCATCTCAGGAATTGTTGCTTAAAAGAAAAGAAAATTTACGACTTGTTTCAGTCGTCTAAACAGACCTGCTTTGCGTTGCATTTCAACCACCTTCGCTTCTTTTTCTATTTCCTTTTCTACCGGGTCATAAAGCATCGCAGTACACAGACAGTTCTTCCGCTCTTTACTCATCAGGATTTCATAATTCACGCAGCTTTTGCAGCCATTCCAAAATGCTTCGTCAGTTGTCAGTTCGGAATATGTCACCGGCTCGTAGCCCAAATCGGAGTTTATTTTCATTACGGCAAGCCCTGTGGTAAGTCCGAAAATTTTTGCGTGTGGATATTTTTTTCGCGACAGCTCGAAAATTTTTGTTTTGATGGCTTTCGCCAAGCCGTCTTTTCTGAAAGCAGGCGCCACAATCAAACCCGAATTCACCACCTGCGTTTCATCGCTCCAGGTTTCGATGTAGCAAAAGCCCGCCCATTCGCCCTCGTTGGAAAAAGCAATCACCGCTTTTCCTTCGCTCATTTTTTTGCAGATGTATTCGGGCGAACGTTTTGCGATTCCCGTGCCGCGCGCTTTTGCAGAGGATTCAATTTCTGCGCAGATGGTCTCTGCAAAGCTGCTGTGGCTTTCATTTGCAACAAGAATGTTGAATTTTTTTTCTTCCATTTACTAACTGAACATTTTTAAATCAAACAAATAAAAAAATGAGAACGAATTTTCCCGCAACAGGAAAAAACGAAAACACGTTCGGCTGTCTGGCAACCTCCGGCACGAAACATTGCCGCGATTCAGAGCCTGATAAAAAATGGAAGGATAATGGGATTGAACGAGTGCGAGTTGAAGGCAAGCACTTCGCCTTTGAGGAGAGATGACACTAAATTCCCTGCTACGCCCTGCGCGAAGGAATTGATTTCATTGTGCCTGATTTTCTTCATCTATGTCTTAGCAAAAATTTGAAGGAGTAAAATTATTATTCCTGCAATATTTTTCAGAAATATTTTCAACACAAACGTGTGTTGTGAAAAAAAGTTTCAAACAGAGCGATTACTTCTCAAGGGTAAGCGTGTAGTCCCAGTTTTGAGTTGCATCCACCACGATGTTGTAGGTGGCTTCCTGCTTGTTGGCTTCATTGGTGATTCTGCGCCACACAAGGTCAGATGCATTGAAGCGGTCAACTCGTATTTCGGCAGCATCTGCTTCCCAACTGAATTCATTTACGGTGGGATAGGCTGTGCCGAACAGCGTAAATGTATAATTCTGCTCGCCTGTGCCATCTTCATCAAATCGGATGTAGCCGGTGGGATTGTTGTCAGTAAGTTGCAGTCCCGCGTTGCCGTTTACATATTGCTGCCCATGCACTTTGGTTACATTCCATGTGCCAAAGAGAGTTGCGTCAAGTTGCTCTTCGTCTTTGCAGGAAGAAAGACAACAGGATAAAAGCAGGAGGAAAAAGAAAACTTTGTTAATCATCGCTCTTCTTCTAATTAATTTGAGGGGAAAATTTACAATAAACATGCGCATAATGAAAGTTAAGTCTGATAATTAAACCTCAATGCTTTATCACGCTCACCACGCCCGAACTCAGGTGCAAATATTTTTCATTCAGAATGCGATAGAGATAATTGCCGTTAGGCAAACCGCTTAAATCCAGTTCGCCTTTGCCGGAGAAAAATTTCCTGCTGATTTCTTTTCCTTCGGGAGAGATAAGGATAAAATAGAATTGTTGCTCCGGGTTTGTTGTCTCCACAAATAATTTATCAGACGAGGGATTGGGGAACACTTTGAATTTTTCTTTTGAAGCAACAGGCGCAACGCTTGTATTCGTATCCGCAGATTCATAGTTGAACGTATGCCCGCACACTTCTACGCCATCAGCATCTACCGCGCTTAAGCGCACGGAATCGCTGCCAAACACTTCTACCTTTCCATACGTGCTGTTGAAATTTTGATTGCCCATGCCGCTTGCGCCTTTATTCCATAGCGGATAGCCGATGAAATTGCTGAGAATGAGCGGGTCCTGACTGTTCGACTTCTTGAGGTTTGCCGACATCAATTCTGGAATGCCGGAGTTTGTGCCATCATCCAAAGCGGCAGAGTGCGCATCACCGCTCACGATGAAAATGTTTTTCAAATTATTCGTCTCCACCAAATCAAGCAGCGCTTGTTGGTCGGAAGGAAAGCCTAACCACAAATCAGACATCTGTGATGCTCCAAGCAATCCGGTTGAAATATAGATTCCGCCCACATCGGCTCCCAATATCGGACTGGAACCTTTCCCGATTGAAAAAAGCGAGTCCATCACCGCTTTGTAACCAGCATTGAACGTAACGCTCGACACAATGATTTTCCAATCGGCAGTGGAGTTGAGCAAGCCGTTGAGCAGCCAGTTCATTTGTATTTGCCCAAGGAGGGAATGTCCAGCGGGTTCCTGAATCATCCACTCACCGCCCGATTCTACAATCGCAGCATGTTGCGGGCTGCGCGCGCTTCTTGTATCCAATACAAACACTTCACAATTACCCATCACGTAGCTGTGAAAAATTCCTTCAGTTGAATCAACAAGTGAATAGCTTGGGAAAATTTCCCGGTATGCTTGCAGAAGATTCAACCGCGCCTGCGGTGGTTGCGAAGCTACTTTGGGCTCACCAAAATTTCCCCCGAAGGGATTGATTTCAAAAATGTTTGCGGCATCACGCGCTGAATTATCATTCAGATAATCATGGTCATCATGCGTGTAATCCATCGCGATGTTGCGGATGAAAAACGCGCTGTTGCTGCTCGCGTACCGCTCCTTGTAAATCGCGCTTATCTTGTTGTAATCAACAGCCCACGAGGTAGGTGGATTTGCGAGATACAAATCGTTTGTGCCATCGTCTTTGTCAGGATAGCCCCAGTCGCCCGTGGGCGTATAGATATTAGCATCTTCCGTTTTCATTTGCACAAACAGCGAGCTGTCAAAATCAGACAATTCATATTGACACGAGCCGAATAAAAATTTGTAATGCCCCGGCTGTCCTGCTTGCGGAAATGTTTTAAAGGAAGAACGATTGCCTGATTCTGTTCCGTTGATAAGCACACGCACATGATAGCGCGTGTCGGGCGCAAGTCCGGTTGCGTTAAAGATATTGGATGAATCACGCGCAGCAAGCGTTTGCCCGGAAACGGTTTTTGCGATGGAAGAAAAAGTATTGTCGGTGGAAAATTGAATCGCCACAGTTGCAACAGAATCTGTGCGCACGAAAACACGCGCAATAGTTGGAGTAACACCTCCGATAATCGGACCGTGGGTGACTGATGCTGTTGGTGTTGAAATTGAAGTAACGATAATGCTTGCATATTTTTCGCAGTCGTTGGAGTCAGTTACAGTAAGGGAATAGGTTCCGAAGCAAGCATCAGCAATAGATTGTGTTGTGTCACCTGTTGACCACAGATAAGAATAAGGAGGCACACCGCCCGAAGCCTGCGCAAACGCGGTGCCATGACAACCGCCTGCATCATCGGTTGAACTGATAGCAATGGAAATAGAATCAGGTTGAGTGAGCGTGTATTCAAATGAAAAGGAATCGCTCACGGCATCAATCACCAAATGACGGTAGAGACCTGCGGGTAAATCGCACAAGCCCGAACTAAACATGGGTGGTTGTCCCCATTGATTGCCATTCCACATCTGCTCTTGATAAACATAGGGCGAAACGCCCACACCGGTCATGTCTGGATATGTGCCGATGCAGCCATCATTGACGCCATAGCAACTTACATTCCGGATATAACCAACGCAGGGGTTGAAGCAATACCCCGGCTGTATCCACGCCAGTTCATCTATTTCAAAACCATAGGCATCAGCCCAGAGTTGCAGTTCAGGATATTGCTGATTCAGTTCACTGATGTATGCGTAATTATTTCCTGAGCGGATTTTTTGCGCAACGCTTTCATAGCCTGTTGAAACAATCAACTGCCCCACTGCGCAGGCAGTGCCGAAGTTGTCAATGAAATAAGGTGTGCGCGCGGCATGATGTGTATTCTTTGGAAAAACACCATTCAGCCTGTAATCATGCAAAATATTCAAACACTGATTTCTGTTGTACTGTTGTTCTGCTGAAAGATTCTTTGTGTCTTTTTCCCGCAATGTTTTTTCAACGAGCGACAAATGCGTTTGAATGAGCGAAACATCATCCGGCAGAAAAGTTTTTTCCTTTAGAATCGGCTCCTGGATTTGTTTTCCTTTCCAATAGCTGTTGAGGTTTTCCATTTGATGAAGCACAGAAGGTGCGTCCTGATTGACCTGTGCATTTACAATTAATACGAAACTGAAAAGAATGGAGAAGGATACTGAAAGACATTTCATGGGAATGAGATTTTGATTACACTAATTTATGGAATTGAATGAAATTTAGTTGAACGCAAAAATTTTCTTGCAGCAAACCTGACTTAGATTTTGTTCCACTCCGATTTAGGTATCTCCGCTTGTTTAAGAATTTTAGCAAGCAGGTTCACTCCAATATCTGATGGTGTGGATTGAGTAATGTAAGGCGTAGTGGCCCTTTAATCAGAAACTGATGTTTCCCTCCTGCAAACGGTTCTTCAAATCCGCGCATTTGTAAAAAGCGGATAAGCTCATTTCTTTTTACGGGTTTCAGCGATGGCATCTATGCCACGTTCTTGATTTTAAGAGAAATCTTATTTACTACCGGAATGGGAAGGTTTCTTTGCAGGCTGATAAGCAGCCAGTCTTCCAGCACTGCATGTAATTCTTTGCGGCAATCTTCAAGATGTTTTGATGAAGCATACACGCCTTTGAATCCGGGGATTTCACCAGAATACAACTTATCATCAGGCAAATACTCATAGCGGGCTTTGCGCATTGCAGCTTGCATGTATTCGAGAATCATAGGGTTAAAATTACAAAAACTGTTTTCAAAATTTCATGCAGCATAAAACAGATTCAATCTCTTTGAAAAATAGAATCTGTGCTTTCTGAGTTGACTGTTCACTACTTTTGCGCCCATGCAATTAATCGAAGTAACGACCAAAGCAGTGGGCGAGGAGTTTATCACCTTTCCTGTTCCGCTTTATAAAAATGACCTCAACTATATCCGCCCGCTTGATGATGACATCCGCAAGGTGTTTGACACGGAGCGCAACAAGTTTTTCAAACACGGCTCTGCTGTGCGTTGGATATTAAAAGACATTTCGGGGAAAATAATCGGTCGTGTGGCTGCTTTCATCAATGAAAGCAAGGCATACACCTTTGAGCAGCCTACGGGCGGCATGGGATTTTTTGAGTGCGTCAATGATAAGAAAGCTGCGTTCCTGCTTTTTGATAAATGCAAGGAGTGGCTGAAAGAACGGAAAATGGAAGCGATGGACGGTCCGGTGAATTTTGGCGAGCGCAACGCCTGGTGGGGTATGTTGATTGACGGATTCACCGAGCCTACCTATCAAATAAATTACAACCTGCCTTACTATAAAGAGTTGTTTGATGCATATGGGTTTCAGGTTTATTTCTATCAATATTCTTATGGATTGGGAATGAATGAGCCGCGTCCGAAAAAGTTTTATGAAAAATCGGAGAAGCTGATGGAAGACAAGGACTTTTCGTTTTGCCATCTCGACATGAAGCGCGTGGACAAGTTTGCGGAAGACTTTCGCTACATCTATAATAAAGCGTTTAGCGGCAGAGCAGGCGTGAAAGAATTAAGCAAAGAGCAGGCAACCAAGCTGATGCAATCAATGAAGCCCGTGATTGTGGAAGATTTGTTTTGGTTTGGCTATCACAAGGAAGAGCCGATTGCGATTTTCTTTATGCTGCCGGAATTGAACAAGTATTTCAAGTATGTCAATGGCAAGATGGATTTATTTGGCAAGTTGAAGTTCGCGTATCACCGATGGAAGGGAACATGCCGCAAAGTGTTTGGTTTCGTATTTGGCGTGATACCGGATTTTCAAGGCAAGGGTGTGGAAGGTAGCATTGTGATTGCAGCGAATTATATAGTGCAGCCGCAACTTCGCTGGGACGACATCGAACTCACCTGGATTGCCGACTTCAATCCCAAAATGATGAAAGTGGCTGAAAATCTTGGCGCGCGTATCATCAAAACTCACGCTACGTATCGCAAGCTGTTTGATGAAACAAAAGAGTTCAAACGGGCGAAGCTGGAGGAGTGAGAATGATTTCACGCAAAGGCGCAAAGACGCTAAGGAATGGTTGCGGCTGGCGGGGATAGCCAATGAGCGGTGAAGAAGTTTAAAATTTGAAATCATGAATATTATCTCCGTAAAAAAAGATGTGTTAAGTGGAACACCTGTGTTTACCGGCATCCGCGTACCCGTGAAGAACCTTTTTGATTATTTGGAAGCAGGACATCCGCTTGAAAAATTTCTGGATGAATTTTCCAGCGTGAAGCATAAACAGGCTGTGAGTGTGCTTGAGATGGCAGAAAAAATCCTGACCGCTTAATTCTAACTGCAACAAAATAGTTTGCTGATTTTTTCCTGAGATATTTTTATCTTGAGGAAAACACTGCACTACTTTGGAAGAAATCCTCGGTCTCCTATTCGGGTTTGTCTTTCTGCTGATATTCATGGGAATACTTTCCTTTCCCTTCCCTTCATCGGTATCGCTTACTTCATCATCTCTCCGGTGAGAGATAAACTGGTTTACTGGCGCTATAATTTTTTCTCCTATCACCATCCTCCTGAAATTATCCGCACACTGGTGCAGTATTTTCCTTATTACAACAAATTGGATAATGCGAACAGGCGCAGGTTTGAGTTGCGCCTGCTAATGTTCATGCAAAGCAAAAAATTTATTCCTAAAAACGGGTTAATTCTTACGGAGCGCATGAAGATTCTCATCAGCGCCTCTGCAATTCAACTCACGTTCGGGTTGAGCTATTTCCGGCTGAAAGAATTTCATCAGATTTATGTGTATCCCGAATCCTATCTCTACAAGCATTACAAAGTAAAATTCAGAGGGCATGTTTCCGAATATGGCAGCATTCATCTTTCGTGGAACAACTTTGAAAAGGGTTATCTCTTTCCTGATGATGGCGTGAACCTCGGCTTGCACGAACTCATGCACGCTGAAAGTATATGCGCTGCAACACCATGTTGATTTCACTTTTTATGACAACAATGAAATCATCGAAAAACTTGCTACTGTGGAGATGCTGAAACTCAAAAGCAAAAAGATTGAATTTCTAAAAAACCGACTCGTGCAAAACCGCGATGAGTTTCTTGCCGTATGCGCGGAATGTTTTTTTGAACTGCCGCAACAATTTAATACTGAACTTCCCGAAGTGTATGCCTCCATGAAAAAGCTGCTGAACCAAGACCCGCTCTATCCGAAAAATCCCGTGTTGGGAAACTATTCGGAGGGTGGCATTTACAAGCCCGAAGGCGCGCTTGATTTTTTGTTTAAGTGATTCGTTGTCATGGCGGACTCGTTCCGCCATCCCCTCATCAGAATAATTTGCGGATGCCGGAACAAGTCCGGCAGGACACTTCCGCTTTGCGCCTTCGCTCCTTTACGTGAAATTTGAACAATGCTCTTCGCTGACGTTATTCTTCCGCTTCCCGTTCCGGGAATGTTCACTTACTTGGTTCCGCAGGAATTCAGCGAACACATTGCTATCGGCAAGCGCGTGGTGGTGCAGTTTGGCGCACGAAAGATTTATACCGCGTTGGTCGGCAGGCTGCACAACAACCAACCGGAACTGCACAAAGCAAAACCAATTCTTGAAGTGCTTGATGACGAGCCGGTGGTGCATCCGCATAACATTGAGTTCTGGAAATGGATTGCATCCTACTACCTGTGTACGCTGGGCGAAGTGATGAATGCCGCCATGCCGCAAGGCTTGAAGCTCGACAGCGAAACCAATATCGCGCTGCATCCCGAATGGGATGAAGACGAATCGAAGCTGGACAATGCGCAGTTTTTAGTGATGGAAGCATTGCGCATTAAAAAGTCGCTGAGCGTTCAACAGCTTGAAAAACTGACGCGGAGGAAAACAGTTCACGCGCTGATTAAATCACTGATTGAAAAAAATGCGGTGTATGCGTTTGAAAAACTCGTGGAGAAATACAAGCCGAAAACAGAGAACTATATCGAGCTTGCCGCAGAATACAGCGATGAAGAACTACTGAATAAAACATTAGATGAATTAAACAAAGCCAAACGGCAGCAAGAAGCGTTGATGGCTTTTCTCCAGGCGGGCGCAGCAGAAATCAAAAAGTCGAAACTCATTGAAACATCAGGTATTTCATCTGCCGCTCTTAAACAGTTGATACAAAAAGGTATTCTGCATGAGCAGAAAAAAGAAGTAGACAGGCTTACGTGGGATGTTGTGGTTTCTGAAAAGAAGGAATACATTTTAAGCGAAGTGCAGCAGAAATCTTTACACGAAATAAAAACATGGTTTGAGAAAAAGGATGTTGTTCTCCTGCATGGCGTGACATCATCGGGGAAAACGCAACTCTACATGGAGTTGATAAAAGAGGCGCTCGCCAATGGGAAACAAGCGCTCTACCTGCTTCCTGAAATTGCGCTGACCACGCAACTTGTCAGGCGGCTGCGCGAAGTGTTTGGAGAAACGATTGGCATTTATCACTCTAAGTTCACGGCAAACGAGCGCGTGGAAATTTGGAATAAACTGTTGCGCAAAGAATATAAAGCCGTGATTGGCGCGCGCTCCGCGTTGTTCCTGCCTTTCTCCGAGCTTGGTTTGGTAATCGTTGATGAAGAGCATGATCCCTCTTACAAGCAATTCGACCCTGCGCCACGCTACCAGGCGCGTGATGCTGCGATTTATCTCGCGCATGATACAGGCGCGAAAGTTTTGCTCGGCACAGGAACTCCTTCGTTGGAGAGTTATGAAAATGCGCGGCATGGCAAGTATGGTTTCGTGAAACTCACCGAGCGCTTTGGAGGTGTGCAACTGCCGCGCATGGAAATCGTGAACCTGCGCGAGGAAACGAAGAAGCATAAAATGCAATCTGACTTTTCTTCTGTGCTGCTCGAAGAAATCAAAGCAACGCTTGTAAAAAAAGAGCAGGTGATTCTGTTTCAAAACAGGCGCGGGTTTGCCCCATACCTGAGTTGTTATCATTGCGGCTGGATTCCGAAATGCGTGAACTGTGATGTGAGCCTTTCTTATCACAAACATCTCAACACATTGCGCTGCCACTATTGCGGTTACGCAACGGAAGTAGTGAATAAATGCGTGGAGTGCGAATCAACCGACATTCGCATTCGCGGCTTCGGCACGGAAAAGATTGAAGAAGAAATCAAAATCTTTTTTCCGGATGCGGGCGTGATGCGCCTCGATTTGGATGCTGCGCGTTCACGCGAGGCTTACGAGCAAATCATCGCTGATTTTGAAAACAGGAAGTTTGATATTCTCGTGGGCACACAGATGGTGACAAAGGGATTGGATTTCGACACGGTAAGTTTAGTCGGCATCCTGAGCGCTGACCAACTGCTTGGCTTCCCCGACTTTCGAGCGAATGAGCGCGGCTTTCAATTGATACAACAGGTGAGCGGACGCGCAGGCAGAAAGGGACATGCGAGCAAAGTGCTTATTCAGACCTTTGATGCCGAACATCCTGTGTTGGATTTTATCCTGAAAAATGATTTTGAGAATTTCTTTTACCGCGAAATGAATTTCAGGAAAGAGTTTGACTATCCGCCTTACACGCGGCTGATTCATCTTGTGCTGAAACACAAAGAGCGGAAAACTGTGCAGAATGCCGCACGGGATTTCGCGCGGCTGCTCGCTGAAAATTTTCAGGGAACAATTCTTGGACCGGTTACTCCGCCCATCAGTATGATGAAGAATCTTTACTTACAGGACATCCTTTTGAAAATTCCAAAGACGGCAGCACTCAATGCGAATAAACATGCACTCGTGCAAAGCATTGAAAAGCTGAAGTTGAAAGTAGAATACAAATCAGTGCGAGTGGACGTGGATGTTGACCCGTGATGTGAAAATTACGAATACGCATTTTGTATGTTAGGCAACCTGCTACTGTTTCATAGAAAGGATAACTGAAGCTATTCAGGATGGTATAAAAACCTACTTTTGAGTTGAAGATTTCACATGCAGATAGAACGCCAATTACAGGGAACGCTCAATACAATCTTCACAGAACTCATTAAGGCAAGAGGATTGGAAGGTCGGATTTTGCCTTACCCTGCTTTAGAAGAGAATCGCGCAGATATCACGCTCAAAAATAAAAACGGCACTCCGCTTTTCTTTATCGAGTTGAAAGACCCGACAGCAAAAGACGGCAAAAGTGTTTTTGACAGCAGCGTTCTAATGCGGGAAGTAGAAAGAGCGCAGCGCATTGACATAAAATATTTTGGCAACTGCAATTTTCTTGCTTGCGCATTTTTCGACAAAGACAAGCTCTATGAAAAAGTGAGCGTCAATGAAGGTTTTTTTACCCTTACTGACATTGCGCGACTAAGCCAGAGCTACGCGCCAAATAAAGAAGTTCTCGCAAAACTCCACAGCATTGCGGAATTTTATCTTGACCGCGCTATTGAAATTTTAGAGCGTAAGCCGATTAAGTTCAGCAACCTTGATGAACTTTTCATTTTCAAGACTCGAAAGCTGATTGAAGTTTATTCGCATCCAATCAGCAACAAGGTTTGGGACAAATACAAGCATAACAAATCGTTTGAAAAAGATATTACGAGATACGCGCAAAGTCAGTTATGGAATAAGCCCACCACCTTTGAGGAAATAGAAAACCTCACGCACATTGGTGTGCTGATGCTGATTTCAAAACTCATTTTTTATAAAACGTATGTTGACAATCAGACATGGCACGCGCTTCATCCTATGCAAGTTCCCGAATCTGTCAATACCCCCGACAGCTTGGAAGAACTCATTTGGAAATACTTTGACGAGTTTAAAGAGGTAACGGGAAACTTTGAGCTCCTAATCGGTGAACGCTCCGATATTATTTTCAAAATCCCTTTTGTCAGCGATGCTGTTCTTGATTTAGTTAAAGAAATTCTTGACACAGGCGGTCATTACAATTTCAGCAACATTCCCTTTGACATCATCGGACGAATTTTTGAAGAACTCATCCGTGAAGATGAGCGGCACAAACTCGGACAATACTTTACACCGCCACACGTAATTGACTTAATCAATGCCTTTGCTATTCGCAAAAGCAACGATAAAGTTTTCGACCCATCTTGCGGCTCAGGCACTTTTTTAGTTCGCGCCTACGAGCGCAAAAAAATGTTGTGCGCAAAAGAGGAGAAAGGAGCAAAGCACGATATTTTGCTAAATGAGATTTACGGCAACGACCTTTCAAATTACCCGGCATACCTCAGTATGCTTAACCTCGCAATACGCAACACGCGCAAGCCAAGTTACCCACGCATTTCAAACAAAGATTTTTTTGCGATTTCTGAGCACACAAAAATTGAACTGCACAATCAACAAGGTGAAAAGGAAAATAAAACATTGCCAAAGTTCGATGCAGTGATAGGGAACCCGCCCTATACCCGACAAGAGGACATCGGGACAATGCACGGCACAGTTGGCAAAACAAAAATTCAAGCACTGATTAAATCTGAGTGTGGTTTTGAACCATCGCAGCGCACATCCATCTTTGCTTACTTCTTTTACCATGCAAGCGCATTCTTAAAAGATGGCGGCTATCTTGCTTACATCTGTCAAAACTCTTGGCTGGATACAGATTACGGAATTGATATGCAACGCTACCTGATGCGCAATTTTGAAATTGTAGCCATTATGGATAGTGAAGTAGAACGCTTTTTCCCTTCCGCTTCCGTCAACACTACGATTGTTATTTTGCGGAAGCAGCGAATTGAAGAAGTTAGAAACAACAGCACCGTAAAGTTTATTTGGTTCACAGCGCCCGTTGCCAACGCAATTAAAAACCATAAAGGAGTAACGCAGTTGCAGGAATTTTTAGAGAATGTAACTGAAAACACGACTAATGATTTTTTTCGCATCAATTGCGTTAAACAAGAAACGCTCTCCAATTTTACCAAGTGGGGGCAATTTCTGAAAGCTCCAAAAGTTTATTTCGACATCATTGAAAAAGGCGCGAACAAATTTGTTCCACTCAAACAATTAGCTGATGTAAAATTTGGGATAAAGACCGGATGCAATGAGTTTTTTATTTTAGAAGACAAAACAGCTACTGCTAACAGCGCTCTGCTACAAGCAGCAATGAATAATACGGACGCGTTCACTTCTACAAAACAGTTGAAGGATGCAAAACTGAAGTTGATGCTTAACGGCTACAGCGAGTTGTGGCTGATTGAAGAAGAATGCTTGCAACCAATTCTTACCAGCCCGAAAGACGTTAGCGCTTACCTGATAAGCCAAAAGGCGGTTCAAAATAAATTCGTGCTGACGCATGAAGCAAAAAAATCATTACGTAATGACTTTCCGCTTTTATTCAAATACATAAAGCATGGGGAACGCCAAAACATTCATCACCGTCCAACTTGCAGTTCAAGAAAACTATGGTATGATTTAGGCGAACATGACTTGCCTGCAATGTCCTTCAATTACATGATTAACGATTTTGGCAGAACATTCAAGGGCAAAGTTTTCACCAACAACAATTTTCACAACATCTATCCCCGTAAACACACAAATTCAATTTGGCTTTACATGAACTCAACGATCAGTTGGCTCATCCAACAACTGATTATGCGCAGCAACTTAGGAGATGGCGCAGGAAAAATTGAAACTTATGAGTTAGCTGCTTTTCTTGTTCCTGACATTAACATTGACCATTTAGAAGTTGAACTTGGAGAAACAAAAAACTACAAAGAAGAACTGGGCGCGCTTGATTCGCTGAAAACAGTAAATCCCCAAAGGATAAAATTAGACAGCGTTATACTTGAAGCTCTTGGATATAAAAACAAAAAAGAACGCGATGAAACTTTACTTGAGCTTTATCGCGCTACCTATAAACTCATTGACGCGCGACTGCTCAAAGCGCAAAGCATGAAAGGAGTAAAAGCTCAACGAAATAAAGTTGAGTTCAGCGTATATGTTGAGCAACTTAAACAACTGCTTATCGAAGGGAATTATGAAGCAAAAGACACTTTGAAATTTGCCAAGCAACTTGAAAAACTTGCGCGTGAAATTTCCAGTGAATCAAAACTTCAAAAGAAAATTCTCGATACCTACTGGAAAATGAAATTCGGAAAGCAATTCAATGAAAAAGAGATTGCTGATAACTCTCAACAGAAACTTTTTTAGCAGTGATACTATACGAAATAAGAAAGCTGCGCTACTTCACAGTCGGCTTCTCCATACATAGAAGTTATTAGCATCCAAGTACTCCTCATAACATCGAACACGCCATCATCTTGCTTTCATTTGCATTTTCTCCATACAGCAACCCGAAGGAAGAATAGGTGTCATTGCCGACATAAAATGAACCCGGCTGTAACAACACAAGCCGGTTAATACTTCTGAACGAAAGCCGTTCAAGCAGAGATTGTTGGATTACATCCTTTTCAAAATAAGATTCAAATCCGGAAATAGAATGTTGAATGGAATCATTGCCATTGTTTGTTGAGTCGGTTGGGATCGTTGTCGCAAACGCTGACGCTGAAAAAAATAGTGCAAGAAAGATGTTGATTCTTGTCGGGCGCATTCAGGTAAGAAGGAGGTTCTGACAAAAGTAGAAAGATTTGGGAAAGAAGCGCTCGTCATTTTAGCGCAGGATTCCCCGCAGGCAGTGAGTGCAGCCTGAATTGCGCTATCATAGTTGCACTACTGATACAGACATCTAAACACCTCGGTTGTATCAATTCTTCCGCAGGGAGACTTGGCGCGAAGGATGGTGAGAAGTCTTTCAACTTCGCGCGTAATGCGCTCACAAATTTCAAAAGCGCTCACCGCTAAAACCGGAAGGCGCTTTTTGTTTTCGCAAAAAAAAAGTGTTGATTTTCCGCTGTCAGCGCTGCCAAACAGAGCCACAAATGAAAGAAGATAAGTACGCGCCAAATATGTGTGGAGGGAGGCGAATGAAAAATAATTCGTAATTCCTAATTCTCTAAATCATCTATTTCTCAAACTCAGCTTCCCCATAACCCTTCGGGGATTTGAAGGGGTCTTCTTTGGTGCCGAACTTGCCATACTTGGAGCAGTCAAGCTCGATGGTGAGGCGTTCCTGCGGGCGTTCAAATAACACCTCCTGACTGTATCCTAATGTAGAATCTGCATAGAGGCTCTTGAAAAACAGCGCCCAGATGGGCAGCGCAGAACTTGCGCCCTGCCCGTATTTCATGCTCTCGAAGCGCATGAAGCGGTCTTCACCTCCCACCCACACGCCAGCGATAAGCTGCGGGGTGATGCCCATAAACCAGCCATCGCTATGGTTTTGCGTGGTGCCGGTTTTGCCGCCCATGTCGGCTTGCAGTTGATATTCATATTTGGGAATCCACAGGCGCACGCCCGTGCCGTGCCTCACCACATAGCGCAACATCTCCACCATGATGAAGGCGGTTTGCTCGCTCATCGCCTCGATGGATTCGGTGGGAAACTCCTGGATGACGTTGCCGTTTTTATCTTCAATGCGCGTGATGTAAGTGGGCTTTGAGAAAACGCCCTTGTTTGCAAATGCGGTGTATGCGCCCACCATCTCTTGCAGCGTGAGGTCGGGCGTGCCGAGGCAAATAGAAGGATAAGGATCAATGTGGCTTTCGATGCCGAGCTTACGCACAAGGTCAATAATAGGCTGCGGACCGATTTGCTTCATCAGGTAGGCTGAGCAGGAGTTGCGCGAATCGGCAAGGCAATCCATGAGCGTGTAGCGCTCGTTGGTAAATCCTTCGCGCTCGGCATTTTGCGGAGTCCAGTTATTAAAATCTTCAAACGTGTAGGCTACATCAAGAATCTTGAAACAGGGCGACCAGCCGTTATCAATCGCTGCGGTATAAATGAAAGGCTTGAACGTGGAGCCGATTTGGCGATGCGTGGTGACGTGGTCATACTGAAAATATTTATAGTTGATGCCGCCCACCCATGCGCGCACCTGCCCGTTGAGCGGGTCAACAGCAAGGAAGCCTGCCTGCAAAAACATGCGGTGATGGCGCAGCGAATCAAGCGGGGTGATAACGGTGTCGCGCTCGCCTTCCCATGTGAAGATGCTCATGGGAATTTTTGTTTTGAAACTCGCCATGATGGAATCATGCGATGCGCCCTGCTCTTTCATGGCGCGATAGCGCTCTGAGTTTTTAATGGCTTTTTGAAATTCTTCTTTCTGGTCTTTCCACGGGTCATCTTTTTCCCATTGCTTGGCGAATTCTGTTTGCAGCATTTTCATGTGCTGCGTCACTGCTTTCTCCGCAAGGCTCTGCAGGCGTGAATCAATGGTGGTGTAAATTTTTAATCCATCGGTGTAGAGATTATACTTACGGGAAGTATCCAGCTTTCCATACTCATTGAGCCACTGCTGCACTTCAAGGCGCAGGCGCTCGCGGAAGTAAGGCGCAAGCCCTTCGGTGTGTGAAGGCGCTTGATAATTGAGCGTGATGGGAAGCGATTTGAGGCTGTCGAATTCTTCGGGCTTGAGGTATTCATATTTCTTCATTTGCGCGAGCACGGTATTCCTGCGATTGAATGCGCGTTCGGGATTTCGTTTGGGGTTATATTTAGATGGAGCCTGCAGCATCCCTACTAATATTGCTCCTTCTTCTACATTCAATGAATCCACCTGCTTATTGAAATAGGTTTTTGCCGCTGATTTGATACCGTAAGAATTGCTGCTGAACTCCACCGTGTTGAGATACATCGTGAGGATTTCATCTTTCGTGTAGCACTTCTCCAGTCGCACCGCGATAATCCATTCCTTTAACTTCCGAATGATCAATTTTATCTTGTTGAGGTTCTCACGGGGGAAAAGATTTTTTGCCAACTGTTGCGATAACGTGCTGCCGCCACCCTTACTGCCTAACCCGCTGACAGCTCTGGCAATAGCCCGCACATCTACTCCGCTGTGATTATAAAACCTGATATCTTCGGTCGCAATCAGCGCGTTTACCAAATTGGGCGGCAACTCGCTGTATTTTGCGTTGGTTCTGTTTTGGCTGAAATATTTCCCCAGCACCTCGCCATCGCTGGAGATGATTTCAGAAGCAAGCTCGCTCTTGGGGTTTTCAAGCGATTCAAACGTAGGCAGCTTGCCAAACACATCAATCGAAATCAAATAGAAAAACAAACCTACCGAGCCGACACACGCGAGAAAGAAAAGCCAGAAATACGCGTTATATTTCCACAAGTCATTTGAACTGCCTTTAGAGGATTTCTTTTTGGGGTTGCTCATTTATTAATTCACTGTTGTAACGCTTCTTTGAATTGCCTCACCCCGCCCCTCTCCCAAGGGCGAGGGAGTCCAAACTGTAACGCTTTTCCAAAAGCAAGAAAAATTCTATTCACTTTATTGATTCGTGATGTAACGCGCTTCAAAAAATCTGAAATAGGATTCGATTTCGGAGTGCATGATTACTTTGTTGAAGTTGACATCGGAGATAACGCAGAACTCAAGCGTGCCGGGTGGGAAATCTTTAAACGTATCTGCGCTGGCGGAAATGGCATTGTAATAATTGATGGAGGTTTTCATGTTCTTGAAACTCTTCACCACAAGAAACGCATGTTTATCATCCAGCGCAACGGAGTTGATTTTTAAATCTTCGAGGCTGCGGTTGAGGTCGTTGTAGGAAGCAACTGCGTTGATTAAATTATTTGTGTTCACCGAATCGGTATTGTAAGATGCAACGAAGAAGTGCGTGGCATCCACATCATATTTGTATTCGCTGATGTTGATTTGCATAAGGAAAGAAGAATCTTCCTTCACCTTCAGGTAGTTGAGAATTTCTTCGGCTTTGTTGCGCTCCGGTGTGGTGGGAAAATCGTCAATCACGCTTTGCAGCGCATCAAGATATTTTGGCACATCCTGCGTTTTTGCAATCACCTGCGCTTCAAGCAGCGCAAACTTTGATTGCAGTTCATTACGCGGAAAAATGCTGTCAGCCTGATTGATGGTAACGAGTGCTTCTGCAAGCTGATTATTCAGATACATTTCATACGCGCCACTGTAATAATCCTGCAACTTTCTGTCTTTGCGTTTTTCTGTTTCAAGCAAATCAGGGTTTAATAAATACTGCGCATAGCGGCTGTTGGGATATTTGTTGAGCAAGCTGTTTTTGTAATCTACAGCTTTGCCTGCATTGCCCATTTCCGCATGAAGCAGATAAAGGCTGTAATAAGTTTCCGGCTCATGTTTGTTGCCGGGGAAACGCTTGAGCAATTCTTCAAAAGCCTCCACCGCTTTTTTGTAGTTCTTCAAATCAATGCGGTAAATATTTCCAAGGCGATAGAGCGCATCAATGATATAAGCATTGGATCTCTGCACCTGTTCATTGGTGAGCGGGATGGCTTTCAGCAATGCTTCTTTATCAAGGTTTGCATCGGAGAGGCTCGCTGTTTGCTGCAAGCTGTCATCATCGAAACTTGCCTGATCATCAAAGGCGGCTGAACTTTTATTGTTGCGCCTCCAGTCGTCTTCTAAATTGCGGTTGCCCCAGCGCTTGATGAAGTTGTTAAATCCTGTTGATTTTGCATTGACGTTATAGAAATACCATCCTGATGTGGAAGCTGTTGCATTGGGGTCTTCCCGCTTCGTCTTATCATTTACCATCGGGTCAATTTGCGAAGGGTCGTTAGCAATATCATTTCTTTCCAACTCTTTTTCTTTCTTGCGGATGATATCATCCACAAGCTTTTCACGCTCGTCTTCCGTCATGGAGGCGATGCGCAACATGCTATCCTGCTCTTCAATGGTTTGCAAGTGGCGCACCAACTCGCGCAGCACTTCATCGCGCTGCGCAATGGCATCAAAGCCCTTATAATCGGTAGGGAGAATCGCCATCGTGCTATCGGAGTATGGCTGCGCTTTTACATACAACTGGTCGTTGAAATAAATCTCTGTCATCTTATTGTAGGAAAGCGCTTTTTGCAGCACGTTGGTTGTTGAGCTTTTCACTGACTTTTCAAGGTAATCAAGCGCTTCCTCTTTATTGCCTCGGCTTAGGGCAAACTCGGCAAGCGAATAATACACCTGGTCAAAGAAGTCCTGATTCTTGGCATCCTTCAGCAGCTTCTTGAGCAGCACGGTGATTTCATTTGTTGAAAGCGACCGGTCTTTTCTTGCAATACGCGCGATGCTGATTTTGGCATTAAACTCCAAATCAAACTTGGGACGATTCTTCAACACCTCCTGATAATTTGTAATCGCGTTGGGATATTGAGCAGTGTTTTCATAAATCTGCGCAAGCACATAGTAATAACGCGCTTTGTATTTTTTCTTCTTTGTAAATTCAATTGCCTGCGTGAGCGGCTCAATGGCACTTTCCAAGTTGCCGCGTTTGACTGCCAGATGCGCTTTTGATATTTCAAACTCGCGCTTCAGTTTTTTCGGAAACTCTTCATCGGCTTCGATAAACGTAACTACCGCATCGGCTTCTTTAAACTTGTCTATTTCAGTGTAAGTGTCAACCAGCCAAACCCATGCCTGCGGGCGCACGGGCACAGGCTTCAACAAACCTGAGCTTGACTTCTTCTTTTCATCTGCGGGCTTTTTAGCTATGGCGGTGGGTTGCGGCTGTGTGCTTGTTGTCTTTATCGGAATATTTTTCTTGCTGCTTGATTTTTTCTTCTTCTTTTTCTTTTTGCTGCTCTTCTTCTTTTTACTGTTTGATTTTTTCTTCTTTTTTTTCTTCACCTCTTTTTTCTTCTCTGATTTCTTCAACTCTTCTTTGAAGGTGGTGTTCACGAACTTGAATGTTTCCAGCGCAGCGTCATAATCGCCTTTGAGGAAATAAGATTTGCCCACAAGCAGATAGGCATCGTCCGTCCATTTGCTGGGTTCGTGGCGCTTGATGGCGGCAGAGGCTTTCTTTACCACTTCATCCAAATCGCTGCCGTAGGTTTTTGCCATAGCAGGATCGCGGTTGGTGCGCAACACAAGGATGGTGTCGAAATTATCCTGGTAGGATGTTTCGATGCTTTTCTGGATGGTTTTTATTTTCTGCGTGCCGTTGAAGTAGGCATTGTTGCGGGCGGTGATGTCATGATAAACCTGCCCAGCGAGGGAAGGGTCTTGCGACTTTTTCCCGGAGGAACATCCTACAGAAATTAAAATGGCAAAGAAAATCGCCCAAAAAAACGGTACTTTGGCTGCCTTGATCACGCGGTATTTTTAGTCACTGATAAACTCCTAAACACCAAAATTATTTTAATTTTTCCCAAAAGAATAATCTGATAATCAACGGTGAGCGAGCAAAAGAAACGGTTTTTGGACAAGTTGCGGAACAGATACCGCCTGGTGATTCTTGATGACCAGACCTTTGAAGAGCGCGCATCGTTCCGGCTTAATCGGTTTAATGTGTATGTGCTGTTCAGCAGCATTTTAGTAATTACTGTTTCTGCCATCTTTTCTTTGGTCGTATTTACTCCTCTTAAAGAATATATTCCCGGCTATGGCGATGTGCATCTGCGAAAAGATTTAGTAGAAATGGAATTGCGGTCTGATTCGCTGCAACGCGTGGTGCGACAGCAGGAATTATGGATTACCAACATGCGAAATATCCTGACTGGGAATATTGATACGGCAGCGCAGATTGTGAGCGGGAAAACGGGATATTATGACACCATAAATCTGGAGAATGTTTCAGAAGAAGAATTGCGGCTGCGCGAGGAGATGGAGCAAGAGCAGCGGTATTCGCTCAGTTTTTCAAACCTGCAAAAGAAAGGTGAAGTCTCGCTTTCGCAGTTGAATTTCTTTCCACCCCTTTTAGGATACATCACTTCCGGCTTTAATGCGCAGGAAGACCATTTTGGCGTTGATATTGTGGCTGCTGTAGATGTTCCGATTAAAAACGCGATGGACGGGTACGTTATCCTTGCTACATGGACGCTGGAAACAGGATATGTCATTGGCATTCAGCATGAGTACAACTTAGTTTCCTTCTATAAGCATAACTCCGTTCTTTTAAAGAAAACAGGTAACTTCGTGAAAGCCGGTGACGCAATAGCAATTATCGGCAGCAGTGGCGAGTTGACAACAGGTCCGCATTTGCACTTTGAACTGTGGCATGAAGGCTCGCCTGTGAACCCCGAGGATTACATCGTATTTTAAAATAAATTCCGATGGGCATGTTCAACGCCAAAGAAACTCCAAAACCCCAGAACCCCAACGCCACCAACCAGTTTTGCGAAGGAACGGTGATTGAAGGAGAAATTAAATCCAGCAACGACATCCGCCTTGACGGCTCTGTGCAGGGCAATGTAATTTCAAGCGCCAAAGTGGTAATCGGGCAAAAGGGCAAGCTGGAAGGCGAGTTGCGTTGCCAGAATGCCGACATCTCAGGAACAGTGAAAGGTCGCGTAACGGTGCAAGACATGCTTTTCCTCAAAGCCACCGCATTTGTTGAGGGCGATATTATCGCCACCAAACTCGTAGTGGAAGCGGGGGCGCGCTTCAACGGCACGTGCAGCATGGGCGTTTACCAAATGGAAAATGAGCAATCTTCCGCCTTCAAAAAAGAAGCCGTCTAACGACTACCTCAAATACTCCGGAATGGCATTCCAGTTTCTCGGTGCTATTCTACTCGGGGTATTTCTTGGGCAGTGGCTTGATAGAAAATTCAACACTGAAAAGCCCGTGTTTACTATCACCCTTTCTCTTTTTTTTGTAATCGCTTCATTAGTTTTGACGGTGAAAGACCTTTTGAAGAAGTCGTAAGTTTTTGTCATGGCGAATTTATTCCGCCATCTCCTTAAAATTGACGCCTTTGGTGGGGATGCCGCAACAAGTCCGGCATGACTCAAGGAAAAACGCAGCAATGAAGTATCGCAACTTTGTAAAGAAAATCCTGAAGCTCACGTTCGTCCTCATCATCGCGCTTTCGATTTTGAGTGCGCCTGCATTTGAGTTTTTCCAGCCGTTCCGGTTGTTTACGTGGGCAGCATTGGTGTTCTTCTTTGCAATCACATTGGTCTCCGGCTATTATAATTCGCGCAGCATCAAAAAGCCCTTCTTCTTCAATATCTATATGGGTACGCTGGCGTTAAAGTTTTTTTTAAGCCTCATGTTCATTGTTGTTTTCTTATTTGGATTCAAACCCGAAAGCAAAATGTTTGTGGTACCATTTTTTCTCCTCTTTATTATTTATAAGGCGTTTGAAACGTGGATGCTGCTGAAGTTTGCGCAGGAACCGGAAGAAAAAAATTAAAGAGGCACTTGCATTTCAATGCCCTCGCATAATTCTGAGTTAGGCAAGCAAAGTATCTTTTGAGCGAAACAGAAAGATGGCATAATGCGCTCTTCGTAATTTTACCTTACATGACAGCCGAAGATTTCAGGGAAATTCAGCCTACCCTCCCCACCGCGCCCGGCATTTATAAATTCATTGACGAGCAGGATGTTTTGATTTATGTAGGCAAAGCCAAAAACCTGCGAAACCGGGTTTCTTCTTATTTCAAAGCAAACCACGACAACTATAAAACCTATACGCTTGTAAAGAAAGCAACACGCCTGGAATGCACGATAGTAGAAACAGAGAAAGACGCGCTGCTGCTTGAAAACCTACTGATTAAAGAAAACCAGCCTCGATACAATATTCAACTGCGCGATGATAAGACCTATCCGCACATCTGTATCAAAAAAGAACGCTTTCCCCGCATTTTCCTCACAAGAACTTTTATCCGGGACGGCTCCGAGTATCTTGGTCCCTATACATCTGTGAAAAAAGTGCGCAGCATCATTCAGTTACTCCAAAATATTTTTCCTTTACGCACGTGCAATCTCAACCTTGCTCAACGCAAAATCAACGAGGGCAAATTCAAAGTGTGTCTCGAATATCACATTGGCAATTGCTTGGGCCCCTGCGAAAGCAAGCAAACGGAAGAATCTTACAACGAAAATATTGCGCACATCCGCAGCATCCTCAGAGGGAATATCTCCGCAGTGATGCGCGATTTAAAAAAGCTGATGCAGGAGTTTTCTGAAAGTTTTAAATTTGAAAAGGCGCATCTTATTAAGCATAAAATCACGCTGCTGGAAGAATACCAGAGCAAATCTACAGTAGTCAGCCCCATGATTGAAAACGTAGATGTATTTTCAATTCTCAATGAAGAGCAAAGCGCGTTTGTAAATTATCTGAAAGTAGTGAATGGCGGCATCACCCAAACAAAAACCATTGAGCTGCGCAAAAAGCTGAATGAATCCGCTGAAGAAGTTTTAGTCTTTGCGATTACCGCGCTACGGGTAGAATTTGAAAGCAACTCAATGGAATTGATTCTACCCTTTCCTATTACACTACCCGATGAAACACTAAGTATTACTGTGCCTCAGCGTGGAGATAAGAAAAAACTGCTTGAGCTGTCCTCTGCCAATGCCGCTTATTATAAGCAAGCACACCAACCGGATAAAGACAGACCCAAGCGTGAAGCTGTGCTGGAAATTTTGCAAAAAGAGTTTCGCCTTGCCGCGTTACCTGTGCATATCGAGTGTTTTGATAACTCAAATTTCCAAGGGAGCAATCCCGTTGCAGCGCTTGTTGTTTTTAAAAATGGCAAACCAGCAAAAAAAGATTACCGCCTCTTCAATATTAAAACTGTAGAAGGTCCTAATGATTTCGCGTCAATGGAAGAAGTCGTTTACCGTAGATATTTCAAATTAGTAGAAGAAAAATTACCGCTTCCACAACTTACCATAATTGATGGAGGAAAAGGACAACTAAGCGCAGCAAGAAGCGCGTTAGCAAAACTAAATCTTGAGGGGAAAATTCCTCTTGCTGGAATTGCAAAGCGATTAGAAGAAATTTATTTCCCCGATGACCCATTGCCGCTCCATATTAATAAGCGCTCACCGGCTTTGAAATTGGTTCAGCAGATACGGGATGAGACTCATCGTTTTGCAATAACATTTCATAAAAAGAAGCGGGACGATGCTACACTAAAAACTTCCTTGACAGAGATTACAGGCATCGGAAAAAAGACAAGCGAGTTGTTGTTAAAAATATTTCGCTCTGAAAAAAAAATGCGACAAGCATCTTTCGATGAACTTGCCGCATTGATAGGTTCTGCGAAGGCGAAGAAAGTAATTGAATACTATTCTGCCCAAGCTACCAAATCAGTATGACCAAAGGTCATGCTCGAAGGTAAAAATCTTGTTCTTGATATTGTCTGATTCGAGTAATGCATCCACGCCTGAAACGTAATCCTGCACTCTGCGATCATGCACATTTGATTCTTTGTAAATGTAGCTGGAAAAATAGCGCATCTCAAAGAGGTCTTCCCAACTGATGGTAACGGCATCATTCTGGTTATTGAACACCTGATACTTAGCTAACACAGGGCGCAGTTCCGGATAATAAGCCCAAAACAACACCTTATCACCTCGGAATGAACCATCTGAGTTATATTCTTCCATGATAGGAGCAATTCCGATAATGCGGACAACCATCGTAGAAGTTTCTTCATCAAAAATCCAATCTTCTTTTATTCTGAATTTGGTAACCTTATTGGCATCAAATTCAGGTTTTGTAATTTCAATTTTTTCTTCGAGCGTAACCGGGTCAATTACGCGAATTGTATCCGCTTCACCTACTCCCAATTTTGCAACCTCATCAGGTGTATTTGGTCTTGTGAACTCATCATCAATCGGGTCATACACTGTAATAACTCCCTCCATAGCATTTTTCCTAAGGATATCTACCAAATATTGTTTAGGATACTTGAACGAGAGATTCATTTTTTCACGAGTATCAACAACTCTCCAAATCCTTTTTGACCAAAACACGTCAGCTTCACGAATATGGTCATAAGGAACAATCTGTCTTTCTTCAATGGTAACCTCATCATAAGCTCCATCTCTGGGAGTTTGTGATTGTACCGTCTGCGCAAACAAACTTGAAACAATCAAAATTGAAATCAAAAAAGCTGATGTAAGTAATTTCATACTCAATAATTTTTACATTAATTTGAACACAATACCAGGAAGATTTCTGATAGTTCCATCAGGACCTTTCGCTTTGATTTTATCAAAGTAAAAAACATCTCCCGGTTTAGCCTTTGAAAGATAATCAGTCATCTTTTGTGAAAAAAGTGGACCGTCCGTTGAGGTACTCAACAAATCCTGACGAGCGGCAGCATAAGTCATTTCAAAACTCACGATATTAAAACGAATATCAAAATCAAAATTTTCAAGCACCGCTTGCATCCCCTTTTGTACTTTGAAGTTTGGAGCTTTTACGCTACCCCCTTTATCAGGACCAATCATAGCAGTCGGATCCGGAACGCGTTTGATACGGAAAGGCTTTGAACCCATCATTTTTTTTGAACCATCAGGTGTTTGAACATACACCTGAACTTCTGTTTCTCCTTTTAAATCTACAGTTGTAACATTTGCAATGAAGTTACCGGGCTTTACTTGCTTGAGTGTTCCGTTTTTATTAAACGCAGCAGTTACCTTATCAGCCGGAAATCCAGGAACTGAAACAGATACAGGATTATCTACGCCAATATAGAACACGTTCATCTTATCGGGAGAAACTACAAGACCCGCTTCCGCAATTTGGTATTCTAATTTAAACGGGTAATAATCATAACCATCGCCTTGTGGCTTCTTTACTTTAATAACACCCGTTTTTTCTTTCATCCCTACCGCAGACGATTTATCCGAATATAGACCCATTCCACCACTCACAGGGACTGTTTCAAAGCCTGGCTTCAAAGGATTTTCTTCCAACTTAGGAAGTGGACCTACCGCTTTTGTATTCAAATTAAATTTCGGATCGAAAGATCCAAGAAAAACTTCGGGATTTTGAGTTGAACTTGTTGCAGAAACGAAAATGTCTGCTTTATATTCCTGACCGGCAAGCACATAACTACTGGGCGCAATTACTTTGGCAGAAAGCGCATCGAATTTGTAATCAGCAGCACCAATCTTCTTGTAAAGCGTTTCAACTACCAAACCGGATGAATTTTTTGCATCTCCCTGAAATTTAGTGAGAATTGTATTTACAGCAATAACGGGAACGTGGTCAAAAAGATATTCTTCCCAACTTTTTTTGCCTAATTTCTTTGCAGCACTCTCATTATATTCCGTACTGAGAGTAAATTGTTTTGAAAGCGCATCTTTATCAGCTTGATCTAAAGCAGGAAGAGCAAGCAACGAATCTCTTAGTGCTGTAATTGCAGCTTTCAAGTTACGTCCATTTTCTTCATCAACTAATAATCGTGTCGGCACATCGTAATTGCGCTTGCCTTTTAACTCACCGGATATACTATCATTATCAATAAACCCACCACTCTTCTTAATCACCAAATCTCTTATGGATTGCACATTTACGACAAACTGATCCGAATATATCATGGCTTTTTTAGCATCGCGAATATACTTGGCGGTTTTATCTTTGTCATTATCACTTTGTCTTTGAAATGCGTCCATCAAAGAAAAGTTCTTCTTGTCAATCGCATTGTTGCTTGTTTGCATGCCATCGCTTACAAGTTTAAAAGCGTTCAACACTTCGGCAGAGATGTTCAGTGCGAGAAGGGCGGTGAGCACCAGATACATCATGTTGATCATCTGTTGCCGTGGCTCTTTAGGAATACCCATTTCTTTTCAGAATTTTTTTTAAGTGGGGAAATTATTTCTAAACGAAGTGCTTTAATCCTTATTGTCTTACAGCCATTGCCGATAACATATTGCCGTAAACTGCATTCAAGGATGCTAAGTTGCCGGCAAGTTTGCTCATCTGTTCTTTAGCAGCCTTCGCATCATTAGCCGAACCTTTAAGGTTTTCAGTTGTATCAACAAGTGTTCCGTAGAATTTATTAATTACCGAAATGTGTTTAGTAGCATCTTGCAATTCCACTTCGTAGATTGAGTTCAAAGACGATAAGTTTTTTGTAACCAACTGCATCTGCGTATGAAAATTCTTAACATCCCCAGCAGCGCCTGCAAGCGCAGTAATTGAACTGGTTGCGCCAACATATGCGTCTTTCATACTGCTCAATGCAATAGTAGCTTCTTTAGCTTTAGCCGCATATTGAGAAGTTGCTGCGGACACATCTCCCATTTCAGCCATTTTCTCAACACTGCTTCCTAATTTACCCAAATTTGCGCCAAGTCTTTCAATCAACTTTGACTCCACGTTGGATTTCTCTAACATGCTGTCTAATTCTTCAGTAATAGATTTTTTAAAACCATGCGCTCCTGCACCGCCTTCCAACTCAGGAGCAACATCAAGGTCAGGGTAAACCTTCTCCCAGTAATAATCTTTGTGCGGGGGCAATATCCCTTGCAACATGAAGATGAATGCTTCTACACTAAGACCGGCAATCAACATTTGACTCGCACCAGGCCATGATTCCAATTTAAACAATGCACCCATCATCACCACGGCAGCACCTACACCGATAATCATGTTTTTAAGGCGCTTTCCTTTTTCAGATTCAAAGAAAATTGCAAGATTTCTCATAATTAGTATTGTGTTTTAAATTTTATTTAAAGGTTAAAATGAAGTACAATATCTGATTGAAATAAAAAAACTTACCAATTCATTAATCATTAAATGATCTTCCGAGGAAGGTAAGTACGTTTCTGAACCCAACATAGGATTTCGCAGAGTCCTGATATTCCCAGTGCCTCGCTCCCGTTTGCAGATAATATCCGATATCTTTCCATGAGCCGCCTCTGATTACTTTTCTCTTCATTGTAATCGGGTCATTCTCGTCTGCATCATATCTGATATCAGGGTTTAAATCATGCACGAATGCATAGGCATTTTCATAAAAAGCCGTAGATGTCCATTCTGAAACATTTCCTGCCATGCAGTAAAGACCATAATCATTGGGCCAATAAGCATCGGCTCTAACAGTGTAGAATCCACCATCCTCAGGATAATTTCCTCTACCAGGTTTGAAGTTTGCCAACAAACACCCTTTTGTATTTCTTAAGTAAGGACCTCCCCACGGATAAGGAGCCAACTTCTTTCCACCCCTTGCAGCATATTCCCATTCTTGTTCTGTCGGCAGTCTGAATGGATCATTGATAACTTCTCCTTTTTGGGTTCTATAATCATCCCAAAATCTTGTTCTCCACGCGCTGAAAGCGTTTGCCTGATCCCAAGTAACACCTACAACTGGATAATCATCAAATGCAGGATGCCAAAAGTAATTTCTCGTCATCGGCTCATTATAAGAGTAAGAGAAATCCCTCACCCAAACGAGCGTATCGGGATAGGCATTCACGCTGGCTTTCTTGAAAAATTCGCTTCTTGGCTTTCCTCTATTTGAAACTTTAGCCGCTTCTTTGATGTCCACCCAGTAATACTCATACGTGAACTTGCTGACATCAAACTCTTTTTTACCCATCAATCTTTCGTTCTCCGCATAATACATGTCTTCAATTGTTTCCGCATTTTCCTCATCAGCATAATCAAAATTTTGCATTCTTTCCCAATCAATCCTTCCTTCGTCAACACTGCCGTCATCATTTTCGTCAGACAAGAGATAATCTTCTCCGATTGTTTTTGCAGTAATAGAGTCTCTTACCCAGTTCACAAACTGGCGATACTCGTTGTTAGTAATTTCTGTGTCATCCATATAGAAGCCCTGAATCGAAATAGATTTGCTTCTTTGAATCATGGAGTTATTCACATCCTGATCGCTGGGACCGATATGCAATGTGCCGGATGGAACATAAATCATTCCAAATGGAATAACATTTGTCCAACCTGGACGGTCTTGCGTTCCGATGAGTTGTCCGTTGTAACCGCTGCTACAGCCTGTAAGAAACAGCGCTGTAATTGCTGATAAGATTACGAGATTCCTTTTCATTCTAATGTTTGTTTTAAACTTAAAGGTAAACGCCCCTGATAAGGCGTGTAAATATACACGTTTTGGCAAAAAACAAAAAAATCTTCTCCCCTTTATTTCCAACACCTTCCACAATCAACATAGTCGCCCGCCAAAATAATATTTTCCAAACAATTTACCTGCCTACAAATTTCTCGGGTTGTAAATTATTTTACCCGGATTCATAAGTTCCTTGATATTTATCGCGTAGCGCAAATAAACTTCATGGGAACCGCTGTTGACTTCATTCAACGATGAAAGCGCTATATCATAACTATATCCCACTCTCAAGTTCTTAAATATTTTGAAACCTGCCATCAACACAACTGCATCTTTTAAGTTTGGTGCAAACCCTCTAAACGACATGCCCCCGTAGATATTGTCTTTGAATTGTAAAATTGTATTGACTTCAGCCTGGGTGTTGATAAAATCAGTGCGCAATGATACGTTTGGAATAAGGTTTAGTTTCTTTCCCACTTTTATCCTGTAACCCGCCACAGCCGTGTAATAGCGGGGATTTTCAATCTCCGTTTGCAATCCTTGCCCAACTAATTTCACGTTGCTTTCTAAAACATTATTTGCCGAGATACCAGCATATAGTTTTCTTGAACTTAAATAAATACCTACATTCAAATCAGCAGCAACAGCGCTTGATAATTTATCAGGAATAAAATCATCTCCATGGTTAATTCCTCCATCTGCATAATTGCCCTCAGGTGACCTCAATTTACTTCCATCAATCGCTCTCTGAAAAATGCCTGCGCTTACACCTCCTGCTAAACTGATTTTTTTAAACGAATGGCGATACGCATACGAAAGCATTGCAGACGTATAGCGTTCCTCGCCTTGCATTTCATTAATGACAATAAGACCCGCGCTGGAATTAAGCACATTAAGCGGAGACTGAACGGACAACGCCTGAACGGTTGGGTTTCCACTAATCCCTACCCATTGTGCACGATATACTGCGGCAATATCCAAAGCGTCTTCACTTCCAACCGATGCAGGATTTACCTGTTGCTTAAAAAACATGAAATGTGAAAGGACAGGCGAGTTTTGCGCAGCAGAAAATTGATAAACTAAAAATAAAAAAAACAGAGAAAGAGTTTTTCTCATTAGCAGGAAGGTCTGTTGAAATTTATTGAAATAAAATTAGCAGAGTTTCGTCACTTCAATAAAGGCAGACGCAAGCCTTAACGTAATCTTGTGATGAATTGTATCTAAAATTCAAGTTGCAAATGCAACTTTGGTGAGTAAAAGGGAATGAAGATATTGAATAGGCGACAGAAAGCCTAATCGTTTTCTTACACGGTGGTTGAGTTTGTCCTGCACCGCTTTCAATTCTTTCTCAGTAATATTTTCAAAGGATGTTTTTTTAGGAAAATATTGTCTGAGCAGCCTGTTATAGTTTTCATTGATTCCCCCGCTCCCAACTGTGGTAAGGCTTGGCAAAAAAAGATGGACGAAATCGAAGTGCCTCAGCACAAGGTACAATAAGGAAACAGGTCGTGGAGTACCTTTTTTTATTAACGCTTTCCTTCCGCAGTAATCTCTCGCGCTGCTATAAAGGTAATACTCCACATTCTCTCTGCCGCAAACTGCTTTGTTCTTCTCTCTAACTCACCTTAACTTAGCGCACTCATTTCAGAAAATAATTCAGTGAAAAATATGCTGCGTAAATTCAGAGGAACAGGGGTGGCGCTCGTAACGCCTTTCAAAGAAAATGGCTCGGTGGATTATGTCGGGCTGAAGCGCGTGATTGACCATACCATCAAGGGCAAGGTGGAATATTTAGTTACACTCGGCACCACGGGCGAGTCGGTGACGCTAACTAAAGAAGAAAAGAGCAAGGTGCTTGAATTTACCGTTGAAGCCGTGAAGGGTCGTGTGCCTTTGGTGGCAGGCTTTGGTGGAAACAACACTGCTGAGATTATTGATACCCTGAAATACACCGAACTCAGGGGAATTGACGCAGTATTATCAGTAAGTCCTTACTATAACAAACCTACGCAGGAAGGAATTTACAGGCACTACCGCGCAATTGCGGATGCTTCGCCCGTGCCTGTGATTCTTTACAACGTGCCGAGTCGTACTGCATCAAATATTCTGGCAGCTACTACTTTGCGCTTGGCAAAAGACTCCAAAAACATTATCGGTATCAAAGAAGCATCAGGCGATTTTCAGCAGGTGATGACGATTCTCCGCGATAAGCAGCAGGATTTCTGCGTAATATCAGGCGATGATGCCATCACGTTTCCGCTCGTTTTCCTCGGCTGCGATGGCGTGATTTCAGTGGTGGCAAATGCCTTCCCGAAAGAGTTCAGCGAGATGGTGCGCGCAGCGTTAAACTATGATGTGGTGCGCGGCAGAAAACTACACTACAAACTGCTTGAAGTCATGTCGTTAATTTTCCGCGAAGGAAACCCTGCGGGCATCAAAGCCGCGCTCGAAATTCTGGGCGTATGTGGCTCAGAGGTGCGGATGCCGCTCGCTCCCGCTACCGACAGCCTGCGGAAAGATTTGCAGGGGGCGATAAACGCCCTGAAATCGAAGGTTCCGGCATAAAACAGAATAACTTTCTGCATTTGGCGTTCATGCGGAACTCCTTATCTTTGCAGCCCGTGTCAAAATCAGGTACTTACGCTTTATTTATGTCTGCCGTTTTCCTTTCCTTTTCCTGCAACAACAGTTATCAAAAGATTGCGAAGGGAAGCGACCCGGACAAGAAACTCGCCACAGCGAAGGAACTTTACGAGAAGGGCGATTGCATGAAAGCAATTCCGCTTTTTGAAGAAGTGATTCCGATTTACAAAGGCACCAAAAGCATTGACGACATCTACTATCAATATGCAGATTGTCATTTTCAGCAGGGCGACTATCTCATCGCGGCTTTTCACTTCAAGAATATCTACGACTCTTATCCTTTGAGCACGTATGCAGAGGAATGTCTTTACATGAATGCCTACTGCCACTACATGCTTTCACCGGAAGCAAACCTCGATCAAACCTACACCGAGAAAGCGATGGATTACTTTCAACTGTTCATTAACAGCTATCCTGAAAGCGCCAAAATCCCGGAGTGCAATAACCTGATTGATAACCTCAGAAAGAAGTTAGAAACGAAAGATTTTAAAAGTGCGCAGCTTTATTTGAAAACAGGTCAATACCGCGCTGCGGCAAACGCGTTCACTAATTTGCTTAGAAAATATCCGGATACAGGGTATGCTGAAGAAGCATCTTTTCTCGTAGTGAAAGCACATTATCTCTATGCAAACAATAGCATTCCCGAAAAACAGTTGGAGCGATTTCAGGAGGCGCGAAAATATTATGATGAATTTTTGTACCGCTATAAAGAAAGCAAGTATCTGAAAGACGTAACTGAATTTTACGATTCGGCAATGGAGAAAATTGAAAAACTTAAAAATCCCAATTGAAATATGAAAAAGAATGTGCCGTCAACATCCTCGTTTATTGAAACGAGAGATTTGGAAGAAATCACCAACAAGACCGGAAATCTCTACAAGTCATTAGTGGTGATGTCAAAACGCGCGAACCAGATTAATCTCAAGACGCGCGAAGAACTTCATTCAAAGCTGAATGAGTTTGCCTCTGCAAGCGACAATCTGGAAGAAGTGTTTGAAAACCGCGAACAGATTGAAATTTCACGCCACTATGAAAGGATGCCGAATCCCGCGCTCGTTGCCACTAAAGAATTTTTGGAAGGCGATATTTATTTCCGCGAGCCGGAATCCGAACAACCCCAACAGTAAAAGTTTAGAGGTTAAAGTTTGAGGTTTGAAGTTTTAGAGCAACTTTGAACTCACTTCAAACTTGAGACTTCAAACTTCAAACTGAGCAATGAAAGGAAAGAAAATACTCTTAGGCGTATGTGGCAGCATTGCCGCATACAAAAGCGCTTTTCTCGTGCGGTTGCTGGTGAAGGCAGGCGCGGAAGTGAAGGTGGTGATGACGCAATCGGCTCATGATTTCGTTGACCCGCTTACCTTCTCCACGCTTTCAAAAAACCCGGTGCTTACTTCTTTCACCCGCGATGACAAAACCTGGAACAGTCATGTAGAGCTTGGTTTGTGGGCTGATGTTTTTCTGATTGCGCCCGCTTCAGCAAACACCATTGCCAAGCTGGCTTCAGGGATGTGCGATAACCTGCTCGCTGCCACTTATCTGTCAGCAAAGTGTTTAGTCCTGCTTGCTCCCGCAATGGACTTAGACATGTGGAAGCATCCTGCAACGCAATATAATTTGAATGCGCTGAAGCGATTCGGAAATGAAGTAATCTCCGTGAATGCCGGTGAGTTGGCAAGCGGCTTAGTGGGCGAGGGAAGAATGGCAGAGCCGGAAGAAATTTTCGACTGGCTTGAGAAGCATTTTGCAGTTCAAAAAAAAAGAGAGGACACCTATAAAAAAATTGTAGGCAAACAGATATTAATTACCGCTGGTCCCACCGTTGAGCCAATTGACCCTGTTCGTTTTATCAGCAATCACTCCACCGGAAAAATGGGGCTTGCGCTTGCCGAAGGTTTAGCCGCATTGGGCGCGCAGGTTACGGTGGTGAAAGGTCCTACATCATTCAACCCACAAGTGAAAGGAATTAAAATTATTCCCGTTACCACAGCGCAGGAAATGTATGACGCTTCGGTGAAGGCATTTCCAAAAGCAGACGTGGCGATTCTTGCAGGGGCAGTTTCGGATTACAGACCTGTTTCGGTATCCAATCAAAAAATCAAAAAGGCTGATGATTCTCTGCTTATCCAATTGGTGAAAAATCCTGACATTTTGGAAAGCTTAGGAAAGAAGAAAACCAAGAAACAGTTTTTAGTCGGCTTCGCGCTTGAAACAGAAGATGAACTGAACAACGCCCGCGCCAAACTGAAAAAGAAAAACCTCGACATGATTGTGCTGAACTCGTTACGCGACAAAGGCGCAGGGTTTGGATTTGATACCAATAAAATCACCGTCATCAACAAAAAAGGAGATGAACACTCCTACTCTCTTAAAGGCAAGTCCGATGTTGCAAGAGACATTATTGACGAAGTAATAAATATGATGAATGCTTAATCAGCGCACGGGCTTTGCGAGTTTACAGTTTGAAGTTTATAGTTTGAAGTTGACGCGAAAATTTCTTCCCTTAAAACTCCTTGCAGTTGTACTGTTTTTATTTTCGTCTGCAACAATTCGCGCTCAGGAATTGAAATGCACGGTGGAGATTATTGCGCAGAAGCTGCAAACCACGGATGTCAGGGTTTTTCAAACGCTTGAGACCGCCATTTTTGAATTCATGAACACCCGCAAGTGGACGAGTGATGTTTTCAAGTTGGAAGAAAAAATTGAGTGCAGCATCTTTATCAATGTTACCGAAGAATCGAGCGCAAATATTTTTCGCGCACAGGTGAGCATTCAGTCATCGCGTCCGGTGTTTAACAGCGATTACAATTCGGTAGTTTTCAACTATGCCGATAAGGACTGGATTTTTGAATACAAAGAATTTGAGCAATTGGAGTTCAGCGATAATGATTTCCGCTCGAACCTCACTGCGATGCTTGCCTACTATGCCTATCTCATTATCGGACTTGATTATGACACCTACTCGCTGAATGCGGGCACACCTTACTATCAAAAAGCGCAAGCAGTAGTAAATAGTATTCCCAGCAACTTAAGCAGTGATATTGCTCCCGGCTGGCGACCGTTTGAAAACGTGAATAATCGCTACTGGATAATTGACAATTTGCTGAACACACGCCTCAGCCCTATTCGTGAATCCATGTATCTCTATCACCGCAGCGGCATGGATGTGATGTATGATAACATGAACAATGGCAGGCAGGTGGTGTTGAATTGCTTGCGCCAGATTGGTGAAGTTGCAGCGGAATACCCCAATTCCCCTTTTATCCGGCTTATTTTCAATGCAAAGTCAGAAGAGCTGATTAATATTTTTGCCGCTGCGCCACCAAATGAGAAAGCAAACGCAGTGCAGTTGCTCTACAAATGCGACCCTGTGAACAGCGGTAAGTATGCAAAGATTATGAAGCCGTAGGATTTGTTTGTCATTGCGGACTTGTTCCACAAACCCCTGAAGCCATTACAACTAAAAATCAGAGGATGCCGGAACAAGTGCAGCATCGTGCTACACAAAATAATTAAACAGATTCGGGTTACTGTTCACCTCTTCGAAATTGATGTGATACTTTTTCATTCGCTCAATCAATCCGTCATAGTCATCGCGCTTTACCAATTCAATGCCGATTAAAGCGGGACCGTTTTCACGGCTGTTCTTTTTGGTGTATTCAAAATGGCAGATGTCGTCTGTTGGACTGAGCACATGATTTAAAAACTCACGCAATGCGCCCGCACGTTGCGGAAAGCGGATAATGAAGTAATGCTTCAAGCCTTCATAGAGCATCGAGCGCTCTTTGATTTCAGCAGTACGCATGATGTCGTTGTTGCCACCGCTCACCACGCACACTACATTCTTCCCTTTTATTTTTTCTTTGCAAAAACCCAGCGCACTGACAGTGAGCGCGCCAGCCGGCTCTACCACAATTCCTTCTTCGTTATACAGACGCAAGATAATTGTGCAAACTTTTCCCTCAGGAACAAGCACCATATCATCCAGCACTTCTTTACAGATTTCAAATGTCTTCTCCCCTACTCTCTTTACTGCTGCGCCATCTACGAAGCTATCAATCTCCTCGAGCGTTACCACGTTGCCCAGCTTCAGCGATTTCTCCATTGCAGGCGCGCCTGCCGGTTCCACCCCGATGATTTTTGTATCAGGGCTTAATTGTTTGAAACAACTTCCTGTTCCCGATGCCAAGCCTCCCCCGCCAATCGGCACAAACAAATAATCAATCGGCACCTGGATGTCTTCGAGAATTTCTAAGCCAACGGTGCCCTGCCCTTCCATCACTTTTTCATCCTCAAAAGGATGGATGAATGTTTTGCCATTGCGATTGCAATCCTCCATTGCTTCGCGATACGCATCATCGTAGGTATCGCCCGTGAGAATCACTTCGACAAATTCTTTCCCGAACATCTTCACCTTGTCCACTTTCTGTTTGGTGGTGGGATTCGGCATGTAAATCTTTCCGTGAATGCCGAGCGCGTTGCACGAGTATGCAACGCCCTGCGCATGATTACCTGCGCTTGCACACACCACACCTTTTGCAGTTACTTCTTTCGGTAAGGTTGAAATTTTGTTGTAAGCGCCACGCAATTTGTAAGAGCGTACCACCTGTAAATCCTCGCGTTTCAGATAAACATTGCATCCATACTCTTGCGAGAGATTCGCACTGTACACGAGCGGGGTGCGCGTTACAATTTTGCACAGCCGCTCATGCGCTTTTCGGATTTGCTCAATCGGAATGAGTTTAATTGAATTCACCTGTTTCTTAGCTTAATTATTCCTTTATGAATTACAGTGAAAGCATCAATCAACTTTTCTTCATGCTTTTTAACCGCTTCCAACACAATCTCAGCTTTACGTTTCGGCTTGAATCCGCCTAATCTCACCTGCATAACCCCTGTATGTGATTGATGCAACCTATAAACCAACTCACCGAAATCCTTATCAAGAGTGATTAAGATACGTTGCTGGTCGTTTGCCATGAGAAGAACTTTATCATCGCCTGTCTTTGGGGCTTCTTCTGCGATGTAAAGAACATTATACCCCGCACCTCCCAAGACATGCACAATTGGCGCGTCAACACCTTTATCAGCAACAAACTGGAGCATCAACTTGCTATTGGATAGATGTTATCCGCTCTGAGGTTATGAGCCGCAAAAGCAAGCGCGACATTGATGCCCTCAGTCGTAAGGCGGGGATGCGCTTCCAATAAATCTTCCACCGTTTCCCCTTCCGACAATTTTTCCAAAATCAACTCAACCGTTATTCTCATTCCCTTAATGACAGGCTTGCCCATTATGATTTTGGGGTCTGACTCAATATAATTTTGAATGTTTAGCATAGCTCCAAATTACAGATTTTCATTGTTTAAATAGCCAGGCAACTTGAGTTTACGGTCTCAACTTCCGCACCTGCGCTCCCGCCTTCCACATTTCCGATTCACGCATTTCTTTCAATTCCTCTTCAAGTTTCGCGCGATAATCCGGGTCGCTGTTTGCTTTGATAACAATTTTCGCTTGCTCCCCGGAGGCTACGCTTTCATACAGTTCTTCAAACACAGGCTCAACCGCTTTTCTGAATTTGTGCCGCCAATCCAAAGCGCCACGTTGTGCAGTGGTGGAGCAATTCGCAAACATCCAATCCATGCCATTTTCAGCAACAAGCAAAATCAAACTTTCGGTGAGTTCTTCAACTGTTTCATTAAATGCTTCACTCGGCAGATGTCCCTTTTTGCGCAATAGATTATACTGCGCTTCAAGAATTCCTGCAAGTGCACCCATTAATGTTCCTCGCTCACCGGTAAGGTCGCTGAAAACTTCTTTTTTGAAATTTGTTTCAAACAAAAATCCTGAACCGATACCGATACCCAGCGCAACGACTTTGTCTTTTGCATTACCACTTGCATCCTGATAAATCGCAAAACTTGCATTCAAGCCTTTGCCTTGCAAGAATTTTCTGCGCAGACTCGTGCCTGAACCTTTCGGTGCAACAAGCACTACATCTACATCGGCAGGTGGATTGATTCCGGTTTGGTCGTTGTAAGTGATACCAAAGCCGTGGGAGAAATAAAGAGTTTTCTCCTTCGTAAGATACTTTTTCAGCGTGGGCCAAAACGAAATTTGTCCTGCATCAGATAAAAGGAATTGCAGAATGGTTCCTTTGTTTGCTGCTTCTTCCAATTCAAAAAGATTTTTGCCTTCAACAAAACCATCTTTCACTGCTTTGTCCCAGCTTTTTGTGCCTTTGCGCTGCCCGACAATCACGTTGAATCCATTGTCTTTCAGATTCAACGCCTGCCCCGGACCCTGAACGCCATAGCCGAGAATAGCGATTGTTTCATCTTTCAGAATGTCGAGCGCTTTTTTCAAAGGGAATTCTTCTCGCGTCACTACGTTTTCAAGAACTCCGCCAAAATAAATTTGTGCCATGTTATTCGTTTGTTGTTTATGGTTTATTTATGCTTCTTCTCTATCTCTTTTAAAAATTTATCCAAGTTATCTGCCGAGCGCATTACTGCAACCCTTCCCGAACGTGCGAACTCCAGCACACCGTGCGGTTCTAATTTCTCAAACAACTTCTGCGTATCACGCTGATGTCCCGTTTTTTCAATCACGATATATCCGTTCTCAATCGCCAGAATGCGCGCGTGACTTTCGCGAACGATTTGCTCGATGTTCACTCCGTTGTGCGCTGCCTTCACCGGAACTTTGTAGAGTGCAATTTCCTGAGTGATAATATCTTTCTCCTCGTGTACAAACGCTTTGATGACATCCACTATCTTCTCCAATTGCTTGATAAGTTTTTTAACAGTGTCGTGCGTAGTGCGAATGGTGATGGTGAAACGAAAAATGCCTTTAATCTCTGATTCTGAAGTTGTAAGACTATTGATATTCAAATTTCTGCGCGTGAACACAATAGTGATGTGATTCAACAGACCGATATTATTTTCGGTAAAAACGGAAATCGTGAATTCCCGCTCACGCGAAAAATCGGTTTGGTCGTTGTAAATGGAATTGAGATTGCTCATTGTCTTATTTTATTCAAGTCTTATTTCAGAAACACTCGCCCCCGAAGGAACCATCGGGAAAACATTCTCTTCTTTCTCCACCTTCACTTCAAGCAGATAAGGTCCTTTGTGTGAAAGCAGTTTATCTATTGATGAATTAATATTCTCGCGCTTAGAAAGTTGGTGCGCCTCAATTCCGAATGCCTTTGAAAGCGCAACGAAATCAGGATTCACGATTTCGGTGAAAGAATACCTTTTCTCGAAAAATAATTGCTGCCACTGACGCACCATGCCAAGAAAGTCATTGTTCAGAATAATGATTTTCACTGCGGCTTGCGTTTGAAAAATAGTCGCCATCTCCTGCAACGTCATTTGGAAACCGCCATCACCAATCACGGCAACTACTTGTCTATCAGGTCTTCCGATTTTAGCGCCCAGCGCTGCGGGCAATGCAAAACCCATTGTACCAAGACCACCGGATGAAATGTTGCTGTTTGGTTTTTTGAATTTGTAATAACGGGTTGCGACCATCTGGTGCTGACCCACATCTGTCACAAGCACCGCTTCTCCTTTCGTTTTTTCAGAAAGCACGTTGATGATTTCCGCCATTTTTATTTCTCCTTTTCCGGGAAAAAATTCATGGCGGGTTACTTTATCAAATTCAATCTTGTCGCAATCCCTGAATTCCTGCAACCACTTTTTGTGATTATTTTTTTTCACTTTAGGAAGCAATGCTTTCAGCGCTTCTTTCGCGTCTGCATTTATCCCGACAGTAGTCTTTACGTTTTTATCAATCTCCGAAGGATCAATTTCAATGTGAATCACTTTTGCCTGTCGCGCATATTTTTTTAAATCACCCGTCACGCGATCATCAAAGCGCATTCCGATAGCAATAAGTAAATCACATTCGTTTGTTTTGATGTTAGGTCCATAATTGCCATGCATCCCGAGATAGCCGACATACAGCGGATGGTCACATGGCATTGCAGATAATCCAAGCAGCGTTGATGCGGAAGGGATTCCTGTTTTCTCAATAAATTTTTGCAACTCCTTTTCTGCGCCTGAAATCAACACACCATGACCAATAAGTAAGAATGGTTTTTTCGCCTGATTAATAAGTTCAGCGGCCGCAGTAATATCCTTTTCATGCGCCTTCGGCTTGGGGCGATAGCTGCGAATCTTCTGACACTTTTCATACGAATATTCCAGTTCTCCGAATTGCGCATTCTTTGCAATGTCAATCAGCACAGGACCGGGACGACCATTGTTGGCGATATAAAACGCTTGTGCAATCGCCCACGGAATTTCTTCAGGCTTGGTGACTTTGTAATTCCATTTTGTGATGGGCATTGAAATGCCAATCACATCTGTTTCCTGAAAAGCATCCGTGCCGAGAAGATGAACCGGCACTTGCCCTGTGATACACACCATTGGAGTAGAATCAATCTGCGCATCAGCAATTCCTGTAATCAAATTTGTAGCTCCGGGACCTGATGTTGCAAAGCAAACTCCTGCCTTTCCCTTTACGCGGGCATATCCCTGAGCAGCATGTGTTGCGCCTTGTTCATGGCGCACGAGGATGTGATTGATTTTATTCCGGTAATGATAGAGCGCATCATAAATCGGCATAATCGCGCCACCGGGGTAGCCGAAGATGGTGTCAACGCCTTCTTCAAGCAAGGAGAGAATCACTGCTTCAGAGCCGGTGATGGTTTTCTTTTTGGGCTGCTTTTGAGTTGACTTCTTTTTTGTGAGGGTTTCGGTCATTGAATTTATATTCTTTTAACTAATTAAAAAGCAAGAAGCATTTTATCAACTGCTTCTTTCAAGGCAGGTAACTCATCTGCTGCAATCTGATAGACAATCGTGAAATCAATATTTTCATAATCATGCACTAACCTGTTACGCATTGAAATGATGGCTTTCCAGTTTAATTCTACTGCACGTTTTTATATTTCGTTAGAAAGTTTCCCTGCCGCTTCACCGATAATTTCCAATTGTTTAACTGTTGCAAACTTCAATGCGGAATTATTGTAAAAATCATCCTCACTTCCGGCAACAGCGAGATACTTTTCAATTTCCCTGATTGCTTCAAGAATATGCCGGAGTCGCGTTTTGTCAGCCGCTTTGCCTTTCATAAAGAAGCATTTTTTCTTTGTCAACAAATGGCTTCATAAAAGCCTCAAGCGAGCGATCCGTAACAAAGTCCACTTTCCTTTCAAGCATTTCTTCCAATGCGATTTGCATGCTCAGAAATTTCAATCCGATTTTTTGCGAATAGTCCAACTCAACCAAAATATCTACATCGCTCCTCTCATTTGCATCACCCCGCGCAAAAGAGCCAAATAAGTATGCTCGCTTCACCGGCTTGTCCGAGAAAAAAACCTTTAAGGATTGCAGCTTATTTTTTTCGAGCTTCATATTCGATCAAAGTTAATTTCTATTCTTAGTCCCCATCCGTCACGCATCCCTCCGAAGCCGAAGAAACCAACTTCATATATTTATACAAGTATCCGTTTTTCACTTTTATCTTGCGCGGTTTCCAATTTGCTTTTCGTTTTTTTATTTCTTCGCCTGTGAGATGCGCCTGAATTTTATTCTTTGTTCCATCTATCGTGATGCGGTCGCCATTTTTCAACAAGCCAATCAACCCGCCTTCCTGTGCTTCAGGTGTGATATGTCCTACTACAAAACCGTGTGTGCCACCTGAAAATCTGCCATCGGTAATCAGCGCTACTTCAGTTCCTAATCCCGCGCCCATGATTGCAGAAGTTGGCTTCAGCATTTCCGGCATACCGGGTCCGCCTTTGGGTCCTTCGTAGCGGATGACAATGACATCTCCCTTTTTCACTTTTCCTTTTTGGATACCTTCAATCGCTGCGAACTCGTCATCAAACACCCGCGCTGTGCCTTCAAATTTTTCCCCTTCTTTTCCGGTAATCTTTGCGACAGAACCTTGTGGCGCGAGATTGCCATACAAGATTTGAATGTGCCCGCTTTTCTTAATTGGATTTTTAATAGAAAGAATCACTTGCTGTCCATCGGAAAGCGGTTTTGCTTCTTTCAGATTTTCGGCAATCGTTTTTCCGGTTACTGTCAGACAATCTCCATGAATCATTTTTTCTTTCAGCAACATTTTGAGTACAGCCGGCACTCCGCCCACTGCGTATAAATCTTCCATCAAAAATTTTCCGCTTGGTTTTAAATCTGCAAGGAAAGGGGTCTTATCGCTGATTTTCTGGAAATCATCAATCGTCAATTTCACTCCAATAGCTTTTGCCATTGCAATCAAATGCAGCACTGCATTCGTGGAACCACCCAGAATCATTACAATCGTCATTGCGTTTTCAAACGCTTTCTTCGTCATGATATCGCTCGGCTTGATATTTTTTTCAAGTAACAAGCGAATGGCTTTCCCCGCTTGCACACACTCGTTTTTCTTTTCCGCGCTCAACGCAGGATTGGATGAGCTATAAGGTAAACTCATTCCCATCGCTTCAATCGCGGATGCCATTGTATTTGCAGTGTACATACCGCCACATGCTCCCGCCCCGGGACAGGCATTTTTTATGATATTGTGAAAATCTTCATCTGAAATTTTTCCGGCAAACTTTTCACCTAATGCTTCAAACGCAGAAACAACATCCAACTTTTTACCTTTGTATTTTCCCGAAGCAATCGTACCGCCATACACCATCAGTGACGGACGGTTCAAGCGCGCCATCGCAATCAATGCTCCGGGCATATTTTTATCACAACCGGCAATCGTAATCACGCCATCATACCAATGCGCACTGACGACAGTTTCAATTGAATCGGCAATGATTTCGCGAGAAGGAAGCGAGTAGCGCATTCCTTTTGTGCCCATCGAGATACCATCGCTCACGCCAATCGTGTTGAATCGCAAACCAACAAATCCTGATTCTTTTACTCCATTTTTAACCCAATCTGACAAATCATTCAGGTGCATGTTGCAGGTATTACCTTCATACCAGGTGCTGGCAATTCCTACCTGCGCTTTTTTCATATCCGCATCTGACAAACCGATGCCATGCAGCATCGCTTGCGCGGCAGGCTGCGTTTCGTCTTGCGTGATTGTGCGAGAATATTTATTGAGTTCGTTCATTTGTACTGTTTGGTCTGCGAGTCACGAGTCATTCAGTCACGAGTCAAACCATTTTATTGACTCGTAACTCGCGACCCGTAAACCCGCGACTATATTATCGTGCTATGTGTGTAATCTCCTGTTTTAATTAACTGTTTATATTTCTGCGCCAAAATATTTCCCAATGAATTCTCCCATGCTAAAGGAAATTTATAACCGTCAATGCTTGCGATGCCCGCAACCTCTGACGCTGTTCCTGTGAAAAAAGCACTGTCGCCTTCAAAAAGCTCATCGGTAGTGAAGAATTTTTCTTTCACTTCGAGATGCAGGTCCTTTGCAATTTCCATTACGGTTGCGCGCGTAATCCCCGCGAGAATGCTTCCTAATGGCGCTGTGTATAACACCTTGTTCTTTTCGTAGAAAAAATTCGTTCCGGGACCTTCGGCAACATAGCCATTCAAATCAAGCAACAGTGCTTCGTCAAAGCCTCTTTTTCTTGCTTCTGTTGTTGCAAGAATTGAGTTCACATAATGCCCCGTCACCTTCGCTTCCACATGGCAGGAATGAGGATTTGGACGCTCATAGGGCGACACGGTAACATTCAACAACTTGTTGCCCAAATACCTCCCCCATTTCCATCCACCAATAAAAATATTTGACTCATTACTCGGAAGCAATTTCATATTGATGCCTGAATAAACAACCGGTCTGATGTAAGCATCCGTGAGGTTATTTTTCTTGAGCAATTCATAAGAAGCATCCACGAGGTCTTGCACGGAGTAATCAAATTTCATATGCATCTTTTTGGCAGACTCTCTGAGACGTTCATAATGCTCTTTTGCCTTGAAAATTCTTGTACCAAAGGGATTAGAATAAGAGCGTATCCCTTCAAACACTCCATTGCCATAATGAATTGTCTGGTTGTAAAGACTTGCCGTAGCATCTTTCGCCTGCACGAACTTTCCGTTTACGAAGACGACTGTTTTGTCTGAGAAATACATACGCTGGGTTTTTTAATACTCAAACCTTTAAAAAACAAAAGAGCCATTCCCGCTGTGAGAATGGCTCCCGTTTTATTAATACGTATCCATCCTCACCGCTTGCGCGTGACGCTAATGACGATAACAATGGAGACCCTTGAATACATCTGTACAATTTTCGCTCGTAAAGAAACGGAAGAAAATCAAGAATGTCAAGCCGTTTGCTAAAAATTTCGTTAAAACTAAAGCTATTTACCCGCAAGCACCACTTCAAGGTGATAGCTCACAATTTCGCCCATGTTCTTACAAGCTTTGAAGGCGGGGTCGTTGTGGTGCTTTGCAAGTTCCTGTTTGAGTTGTTCTTCTTTGTCAGCAAGTGAAATCGTATCATTTTTCATGCATGCCAGCAGTTCTTCAAAACGGGTACGTTCGGCTTTTAAGCGGTGCGCAATCAACGTTCTTTCCTCGTTGCGGTATTGGCTGAATGTTTCGGGAGTCATCAATTCCATGCACAGGTTGACCACCGCGTTGTTTTCTTTGAAAAACTGCGGGAGATACATCGTTTTCTTCCCTTCATAAGATTGCTGGTCGAAATCAATCGGGCGAATGCGGTATTGCTCATCCTCAAAATCGGGCGTGATGTCAACGACATAATTATAGGAACGCATGTCGCCCAGCAGCCGCACAAAGCAGCGCTCGTTGAATTTCACAAATTCTTTGGCGATGCGCACTTTATTGCATTCTGGTTTTTTTAGATAACCCGCAATAAAGTCATTACCGGGAATGCCGGGAATGTGTTCTTCAATCAGCGTGTCATCGTCCACAAAATAATTGATGCGGTTGGGAGAAAGGATATGCTCTAATTCAAGCCCATAAACACGCGAAGCGTCATCTTTCTTTACATAGAAATAATCATAGTTGTCATTAAACAGGTTGACAATGCGAACACGAAACGGATTTGAATTCCCAAAGGTGCAATAGTCAATGCGCGAAACATAAAGGTGCTCCAAAACATCCGTATCTCCATCCGACTTCAGGATGGAATAAATCATCGTTAGCCCCTTGTTCAACTCATCTGTCATGGAGCGGTCGTAAATCACCGTTTCCCACAGCGTTTCTTTCCCGCTCTTATCGCGGTGCGGCACAGTTTCGTTGTAGCGCAGCAAATCATTGTAGCTCACGGGCAGTTTTGATTCACGGTCGTATTTTTTCAGATACCCCCGTAATTGTTCGTTAATAAGAAAGTGTTTCTTCTTTTTTGAAATGGCAGTCATTGGCGGTGGCAAAAATAGCTTTACGTTTCAATGAAATGAAAAAGCCTGCCGGAGTTCGGCAGGCTTTCCAAATTGAAAAATATATCTCAGCTTTTCCACTTAATCGTACATCCAACAGCTTTTGTAAAATCAGGATTCGGTTTTTCTCCTTTCTCCACTGCATCAATCGCATTTTCTACATACTTCACTTTATCTTTCTTCGTGTTTTCGGTATCGTCATCGATTGCACCGATATAGACGACTTTCAACTTGCCTTCTTCTTTTTGTAAGAGATAAACATGCGGAGTTTTTGCTGCGCCAAAAGCCTGTGCTACTTCCTGCGTTTCGTCAACGAGATACGGAAATGTGAAGCCTTTGTCTTTCGCGCGTTTCTTCATGTTGTCAAATGAATCTTCAGGATGGCTTGCCGCATCATTCGGATTGATAGCAATAACCGGATAACCTTTCTTTTTGGAAACCTTGTCAAGCGCAACAAGACGGTCTTCATACAACTTCGCATAGGGGCAATGATTACAAGTAAATACAACAACAAAGCCTATGGCTTCTGTATAATCTGCAAGTGAAACCATTTTGTCGTCAATGTTTTTCAGTTTGAAGTCAGCTGCATAATCACCAACATTATAGCCGGGCTGCCTCACCCGCGCACCCTCTCCAAAGGAGAGGGGAGTCCTTGCATGATTGATAAATCCAAACGAAAAGAGTGCTACTACGATAACAGTCAGAAATGACAATGTTGATTTGATTAATCTCATGATTTACTTTTTTATAAGTGGTTGAATAATATTTTCCAATTCCTCGAAAGTGAATTGCTTTTCGTAGAACTTATTTGTCTTGGAACTTGCCTGAATGACAGTCGTTGCGGGAATTGTACCCTGCCATGCTGGATTCACTTTGTCTATGAAATCGTTATCGCCTTGCGCGTCCATAAGCATGACCTGTGATTTGAGTTTGTTCTTTTGTACAAACGGAACAACCTGCTTTTCATACTGGCTTCTGAAATCAATGCTCACGAGCAGCACTTTTACTTTTTGATTTGCGTAGGTTTCATTGAGCTTTTCAAATGCAGGCAGTTCTTCAACACACGGCTTGCACCATGTAGCCCAGAAGTTGATGACATAAACAGTGTCGTTATCATTGGCGGGCTGAAGATGCTTTTGAAATACATCGAAGGTAAGAACAGGGACAATCTGAGCGGATGACACGAAACTGAATGTGAGTAATAAAAATAGAAAAGGCATCAACCCTCTATCAACAAACAATGTCCCTGTTTTAATTATTGAACTCTTCATCATTAAAATCATCTTCCTTATCAAAATCAGTTGTCTTTCCGGTGAACATAGCGCCCAGCACATCTTTAAATTGTATGCCCGCTTCCAGCATGTATTTACTTAACAACGAATGTTCTGCCAAGCCATGCAACACAAACTCCATCAAAAAAAGTTTCTCATCGCCTTTCGTATCGGGATAAAATTTGTTAACGACTTCTTCAAGCCCTACCACTTTTTTCAACTCAGCGGCATATTGCTTTGCCGGAATGTCCATCATTAAATCAATCGAATTTCCTGAGCCAAACCAATCTCCAATTTTCCGATAGGGATTCTCCTGTTTTTGTTTTTTCAATTTTCCCGGGTCGGGAAAATGCTGAACAAACAATGTCCTGATTGCTTTGCTGATAAGATTTTGCGCCACTATCATCGGTCCTTCCTGCTCGCCTTCATATACGAGTTCAATCTTCCCTGTGATAGCAGGAACCACGCCCCAGAAATCACTCATGCGCACAAATGTTTCTGCTTCATTGTTCAGCAACGTACGCCTTTCGGCTGCGCTCAGGAGATTTTCAAAAGAAGAAATGGTGAGCCGTGCTGACACTCCGCTTTTCTTATCCACGTATTCGCTTTTGCGTGCTTCAACTGCAATTTGCTCATTCAGGTTTAAAATCAAATCGTTGTATTTCACCGCAGACTTCTGCGCTTCGTGCGAGCGCACTTCCTGAACAGTAATCTTCTTTGAGGTTTCAATGTCTTTTGGGTAGTGCGTAAGGATTTGGCTTTCGATACGGTCTTTCAGCGGAGTAACTATTGAACCGCGATTGGTGTAATCTTCCGGATTGGCAGTGAATACAAACTGAATGTCTAACGGCAAGCGCAACTTGAATCCACGAATCTGAATATCGCCTTCCTGCAAAATGTTAAACAACGAAACCTGGATGCGCGGCTGCAAATCAGGCAATTCATTAATCACAAAAATGCAGCGGTTCGAACGGGGAATCAATCCGTAGTGAATCACACGCTCATCGGCATAAGAGAGTTTCAAATTCGCAGCGCGAATCGGGTCAACATCACCTATTAAATCAGCCACGGAAACATCTGGCGTGGCGAGCTTTTCAGCATAACGCTCCTCGCGGTGCAGCCACGCGATTGGCGTTTCATCTCCTTTCTCAGCAAGAAGGTCGCGGGCATATTTTGAAATGGGATGAAACGGGTCGTCATTCAATTCGGAGCCTTCCACTACCGGAATATACTCATCAAGCAGATGCGTCATTTGGCGCGCGATGCGTGTCTTTGCTTGTCCGCGCAAGCCGAGCAAAATCATATTGTGGCGCGAAAGCAGTGCGCGCTGAATATCCGGAATAACAGTCGTGTCGAAACCGAGCACACCCCTAAACATCGGCTTCTTCCCTTTGAGATGCGTGATAAGATTTTCACGCAGTTCATCTTTAATCGTGCGCGTGCGATAGCCTGAGCGTTTCAACTCTCCGAGAGTTTTGATTGAAGTCAGTTTTTGTATTACAGTTTTTTCCATTTCAGTTATTTCATTTTTAATTATCGAATCATCATCCCCCCGCAAACGCTCGTGGCTTGCGCAGCCCCCTTCGCATATACGCAATGCCTGTGCGCAAGGGGGACTTTCCGAATCGCTGCATCGGCATATCGGCACATTAGCATATCATCAAATCCATTTCTTTTTATTCCTTTCGTAATCCTCAAAAATATATTCACCTAACCCTTTCAGGCTGGTATAGAACGCCCTGCCGTGGTTGGTTTCCGTGAACTCGCGCACAAACCGTTGTAAATGCGGGTCACGGGCAAGCATGAAGGTAGTGATAGGCATCTTTAAACGCCTGCATGATTTGGCGAGCGTCAATGTTTTGTTGATGATTTTGCGGTCAAGACCAAAACTGTTTTTATAATAACGCCCACCTTCTTTCATACACGTGGGCTTGCCATCCGTCACCATGAAGATTTGCTTGTTTGGATTTTTGCGCCTGCGCAAAATATCCATGGCGAGTTCAAGACCAGCAACTGTGTTAGTGTGGTAGGGACCCACTTGTAAATACGGCAAGTCCTTGATTTCGATTTGCCAGGCATCATCACCAAACACGATGATGTCGAGTGTGTCTTTTTGATATTTAGTTGTAATCAACTCCGCTAATGCCATCGCCACTTTTTTCGCAGGAGTAATCCTGTCTTCGCCATAGAGAATCATGCTGTGCGAAATGTCAATCATCATCACTGTACTCACCTGCGACTTATTTTCCTTTTCGATGATTTCCAAATCGTTTTCAGTAAGCGAAAAGCTGCCGATGCCCTGATTGATTTGCGCATTGCGAATGCTGTCGGTAGCGGAAATCTGGTCAAGCGAATCACCAAATGCGTATGGTCTGCGGTCAGTGCCCTGTTCATCGCCTACACCTGTATAAGGTGTGCTGTGACTTCCTTTGCGTGTTTTGCGGAGTTTGCCGAACACATCTTCGAGCGCACTCTGGCGAATCGTCTGCTCAGTTTTAGAAGTGATTTTAAACTCACCCTGCTCGTTTTCTTTGATGTAGCCCTCCTTCTTCAAATCTTCAATAAAGTCACCCATACCATACTCATCCTTGGTGAGCTTGTATTCTTTGTCCACTTCATTGAGCCAACTAAGCGCTTCCTGCACATCGCCTGATGTGTAAACGAGCATCTCTTTGAACAAATTCAACAGCTTGTCAAATGGTGATTGTCCTTCGGGATTGGGGATGAATTTGGAAAAATGATAACCCAGCATTGCAGTTTCAATTTACGTCAATAAACAACAAGAGTAAGGAATGGTTTCAATTGCATGAGCTACAAGTTTAAATTTGCCCTGATGTCAAAGAAGTCTGAAAATAAGAGCGAGAAGATTGACACCGACCTTATTCGCCATTTCATGCTGGGCGGCACGAGTGATAAAGACGCGCAACGAATTTCAAAAAAACATTCCGCAAAAGTTGACTTGCACCTTGATGAAACTTCCCGCGATTATGACCTGCTTGCTGACAGCGAAAAATTAGACGCGCAACTCCAGCATTTGGAAAAACAAATCAACCGCGCCATCGCAAATGGCAACCACAAAATCGAAGTGATTCACGGCAAAGGCGCAGGAAAACTGAAAGCCGCAGTGGAGAAATATTTAAAGCACCATCCCGCAGTGAAAAACTATCGCCTGCTGGAAGATAAAGCGCGGCAGGGTGGCGCAACGGAAGTGGTGTTTAAGTAAATAGATTCGTCATTCTGAGCGAAGCGAAGAATCTCCTTCTTCCTATTTGTGAGATTCTTCGGTCGCTGCGCTCCCTCAGAATGACGGTATCTATTTAGATTTGCCCTCTAAATCAGTTCCTTGAAAATATGGCTGCATGATGTTCTATCGCCTTGAGCAATCGGGGAGGAAAGTCCGGGCAACAAAGAGCGTTGCACCTGCTAACGGCAGGGGTTTCGCGCAAGCGGAATACAGAGAGTGCCACAGAGAATAACTGCCTGTTGAAGTTTTGCGAGGCTGGTAAAGCCCGCCTTCGCTAAAGCTTCGGTGGGTAAAGGTGAAAACGTGAGGTAAAAGCTCACGCATCGTTGTGGTAACACACTGGTGGGGTAAACCTTGCAAGTTGAAAAGCCAAATATACTCCGGTCTGTTTCGGCAGGCAGAGCGGCTCGCTCAAATTCGCGCAAGCGGATGCCGGAGGGGGTTGGCTGATAGAGGCTGTAAGTGATTACAGCCCCAGATAAATGATAGAAGCCCTGAGCAATCAGGGAAACAGAACCCGGCTTACAGTCATGCAGCCTCTTTTTTTATTGCCTCGGAAGATCGACCTGTTGTTATTCCTCACCCGAAATCAACCCAAAACCCTACTTTTGAACCCCAAAAAAATGAAATTCATTTTATGAAAGCAGCCTTTAACACCGTAGTTAAAATCACTTATGAATTAAGAACCGAGCCACAGGGCGAAATCTTTGATACCGCAGGAAGCGACAATCCACTGACATTTCTGCACGGGCATGGAAACTTGTTAGAAAAATTTGAAAAAAACATTGAAGGTCTGATCGCAGGCGAGCAGTTCAAATTTGAATTAACGGCTGAGGAAGGCTATGGAGAATATGATTTTAATGCAATCGTGAAAGTGGACAAAGCAATGTTTGCCGGCAGCCCCGTGCCGCAGGAACAGTTGCTCTTCGTGGGCAATGTCATCCCATTGCAAGATCAGGAAGGCAACCAGTTTGAAGGGCGCGTCACGTCTATCTCAGAAACCGAAGTGGTGTTTGATATGAACCATCCGCTTGCCGGGAAAACGCTTTTCTTTTCAGGAGAAATTATCGAAGTGCGCGCTGCGCATCCCGAAGAGATAGCGCACAGGCATGTGCATGAAGGCGGTCATCACCACCACTGACATTCAGGCAATCAGTCCGGCTGCTTTTTTAGAAAAAAATTCACCCACATCATGGCAGTGAGTAATAATATCCCGACTGCCTGATGCAGCACGCCCAGCAGCACGGGCGTTTCACCTGCAAAATTCAACACGGTAAGAATTCCAAGCAGCGCTTGCACAAATACAAGAAACACCAATACTACAACACCCACATTCAGCGGTTTTTGCAAGAAGAATTTTTTTGCGCGGAAATAAAAAACAACAATGAACAGAACAAGAATGTACGCTGTCATCCGATGCAAAAACTGCACAAGCGTGGGAGCGAACGTGTTGGAATCATAATGCTTGAATGATTCGAGCGACCAGTTGGAAACGGTGAGCAGCACATCGGGAATAAATTTTCCGTGCATATCAGGAAACGTAGGATAGAGCAGTCCCGCACGCATTCCCGACATCAAGCCGCCCAGAACAAGTTGAAAAGATAAGAGCAGCAGTAATGTGTGCGAGAATTTTTTCAGACCGTTGTTGTAAGTGAATTGTTGTTCTTCAAAAAACACGGAGAAGAAAAGCCAGAGCAGATAACCATAGGTGATGAGCGCAAGAGAAAGGTGCATTGTAAGTTTATAGGCATCCACCCACGGGCGGTTCACCAATCCGCTCTGCACCATTATCCAGCCAAACGATGCTACAAGACTCGCGAGCAATATCAGGATGATTAATTTCTTGACTAAGGCTGCGGATAGTTTTTTCTGAAAAAGAAATAGCGCAAACGGAATGGCGAATACAAATCCCATAAGCCGCGCCCACAGGCGGTGAAAATATTCCCAGAAATAAATGAATTTGAATTCAGAGAGCGACATCCCGTGGTTGAGCTTGTGATATTGCGGGGTGGCTTTATAGTGGTCGAATTCGCTGTTCCACTTTTCAGCATTCAGTGGAGGAAGAGTGCCCGTTACTATTTCCCATTTTGTGATAGACAATCCCGAACCTGTAAGGCGCGTGATGCCACCAATCACGATTTGAAAATAGATCATCACTACGCCAACAAGCAGCCACCACGCGATTTGTTTTCTGCTTTCCTCATTCATGCTGGGGCAAAATTAGGTCGTGAAATTGTCATGCCGGACTTGTTCCGGCATCCCCTCTTTATTATTTACATGGGGATGGCGGAACAAGTCCGCCATGACACTATGAATTGAGATATTCTCAATGAACACCTGCACTAAAATAAAAAGGGCTGCATGTGCAGCCCTTTTTACGTTCTTCATTTTTCTAACCTTAAAATTTCATGGACATGCCAATGATGCCGGAGTTGGATAAACCAACTTCGCCCACCACATCGCCCTTACGATTTTTTATTTCTTTGATAGTGTCAAATCCCTTCATCATCAACAACGCACCGGCAACGCTTGTCAAACTGCCCGTAGTAATCATGATGATGCCTGCTTTTCTGCCCATGATTGCTTCTTCCGTTACGGTTTCAGCGTTTGAAGCTTCGCGGTCTGCAACATTCATTTTGTGCATCCCAACACCAATCATGGTCAACCCCGCAGGTAGGAACACGCTGCCAGTAGCAACTTGCGTAATGCCCACCTGCTTTTTGAAAGCAAGGCTCTTGTGATAATTTTCTTCATCCTCAAACCAGCCGGAATCTTGCTTGATTCCTTTGGTCATTGTAGAAAGTTCGTTGTCGGTTGTTACGGTTGCGTCTTGCGCAAAGGTTGTAGAAACGCCCATCAGCCCGAACAGCACGAATAGCATTACGTTTTTCATCCCTCTCATAGTTCTCAGTTTTTAAATGGTTTACAAAATCTCGCTCTGATACGGATAGAAAAAGATAATGTTTCAGGGGTTGGACACTTTTTTTCTGAATCTCCTTACACTACCGGAAAGTTGCCACAGGTCGGCTATGGCTTGCGCAATCATTTTAAGGGAAGAACCTTTACTGACGCCATACGTGCGGGGGTGGTAATATGATTGAACTTCAATGGGCTTATAGCCGAGCAACTGCATCTTGGCGCAGATTTCACTTTTAATCAATGTACTTTTCATTTCGAGGTTTAGGTTTTCTAATTCATTACGCTTAATAATAAGCGCCCAGTTCACATCCTTCAAATCAAGCCCGATGAGCTTTTTGTTCAAGAACTTATTGAAGTACGAAAGTTTGTTGCGAAAAAAAGAATAGGTGAGGTTTTCCTGTCTGTAAAAAGAGATGAAAGTTTTCTGCGGAACAATCGCGTATGGAATAATTTCCTGCACATCAAACTGCCCGTCACCCGGCACGGAAATCAGATTTTCAAAACGCGCTGTGAAATAGCCTTTTCGTAGCACGGTTCCTAAGCCTTGATTTTCGCGGTGATGAATACAGCGCAGATGTGCATCTCCTTTTACTAATGTATCAATCAATTCTTTCGAGCCATCGTTACTGCCATCATTAATCACGATGATTTCAAACTCAGATGCGATTTGCTGAAGCACGGTTTTCACGCGCTGAACCACCTCTTCGAGCGTTCCTTTTTCATTGTAACACGGGATGACGACCGACCAGCTTTGCTTATTCATTCATCAATGTCTTGGGAATTGGGCGATGGTTGAGAGGCTGAAGGATTGCTGCTATTTTTTGTTGCTGTGCAGAAGAAAAAAAATCTTTCCAAGAAACTCTGTCGGCTGAAAACTTTCCGGCAACATTAAAGTCTTCTTGCATTGCACTGCTGAAATCAAACGAGGGCAAGTTAAACCGCCTGAGAAATTGATTCAAAATTAAATTCGGGTGGGTAATGACATCTTCATATACAAGCCAATTTTTCGGAACAACCGATAGAAGCAAAATTTCCGTGCGAAGCGCTATGCCAATTGCAATCACCTCATAATCTTCAAGATTTTTTTCCAGCAGAGGAGCATACGGTGAGAGGTTTTCATACGATGCGACAGCGCAGTTCAGCATTTCCGGTGTTAGATAATCATACCATGTTTTGTGAAAACCATTACGTACGAGTGAATGTAGAATTTCTTCAGGTTGCCGCCAGATTCCATAGACACTTACTGCCGGAAAATGGTGTTGCAGCCAGTCAATTTTAAAATGAAATTTCGTGTCTTTAATCAGATTCAGTTTCGGCTGTACCTGTTGCGAACTACTGTAATTCTTGAACCAATCCGATTGAATATAATCGTGGTCTATTTCCCCCTTCAATAGATGTTCAATGAACTGCGCGGTCAGCGGATGTTGTTCATTTACCTGCCATCGTTGCCATTGTGTTTTTGAAACTTCCGTGCTGTTGAACGGCTGGAAAATTAAATTCACTTCAGGATGCAAGGAGAGAACCCGCGCAATCATGGAGGAACCGCAACGGTCAAAACCTTCAAGTAAACAAAGTTGAAATTGTTCCTTCACGCTTCTTGCAGATGTTTCACCCAATAGGTTCTGATGACGCCTGTGCCGTTGAAGTTTTCTTTGAACTTAAAAAGAGGCCAGTTGATATGCTTGCCGCCTTGCTCTGTCGAGATGCCGTAGTTCAATACTTTCATTCCCTTCTTCATCGCAAGATGAATGAGTTGCGCAACTCCGAAATTCAAAGGACGCAAATTTTGGTATTCATAATTCATCGGAGCGTAAAAAATATGCCAGCCGCGCTCATTCAACTGCATAATGAAAAAACCTGCGGTTAATATATCTCCTTTAAAAATTCCTGCTACAAAACATTGCTCAGGATAGAGTCGTAATATCGTTTCAAATTCCTCAAAGGTATGTGTGGGCTTTTTCTGAAAGCGCATTTCCAGCGACTTGCAGAGGATTTCATAAAAATTTGCCAACTCAGCATTCCCAGAAAGATTTTTGAAAACAAGTTCTTCCTTAATTCCTTTTCTTATTTCATTCCGGTTTTTCTGCGGAAACTGCATCAGAAATTCTTCAAAATTTTCATTGAAGGTGAATTGCTCCAGCGGAAAGAATGTCGCGAGTTCTTGCTCTTTTCTCTCATAATTAAAATGCACGAGCGCAAAATCAAATTGGTCAACTAAAACTTTATTGAAAATCTTTGGACCCTGCCGAAATTCAATCTGGTTAACTTGTTCTTGATTTGCATATTCATGCAGACTTTCCAAAATGCTGAAAATATCTTCCAGCGGTAAGGTCTGCTCGAATACAAGTCCGCCATAGGATGTTCCGGGGTGCGACTTCAGCACTTTTTTTCCATCGGCTGCTTTAATAATGGCTGCGGGAAAAACAGAGAGTAGTTTATTGCCCTCGTAAAATAACAGAGAAGCATCCGCAAACTTCCCGACTGGATGATAGCTCATAAAACGCTGCCTGTGAAACAACGTGCCATTGATGGAATTATCAATGAAGCTGTCCCACCTTTCTGCTAAAGCGGGTTCATATTTCACCAATCGAATTTGCGCCATTCCTTATTCTAAAGGCTCTAAGATAGCAATGAATAGTTAGACGTATTTGCATTTTTCTTAGTTTGCATTCATGTCCATCAAAGACATCCTCTTAAAAAAGCGCAGCGGAGATGCACTGACTGACGCAGAGATTGAATTCTTCGTGCATGGTTTTACCGGAAACCGAATTCCTGATTACCAGGCGTCAGCGTTGTTGATGGCTATCTATTTTCAAGGATTAAATAAGAAAGAAACGATTGCGCTTACGCAGTCAATGATTACATCAGGGGAAGTGCTTGACCTCTCCTCAATTCGCGGAATTAAAGTGGATAAGCACAGCACAGGCGGGGTTGGAGATAAAACTACGCTTGTGCTTGCGCCATTGGTTGCAGCAGCAGGTGTTCCGGTTGCAAAGCTTTCGGGAAGAGGACTCGGGCATACTGGCGGCACGATTGACAAGTTGGAATCCTTTAGAGGATTTCATGTGGAATTGACAAAAGAAGAATTTTTGGAACAGGTAAAATCCATCGGTATCGCTGTGGCTGCGCAAAGCGCAAACCTTGTTCCTGCTGACAAGAAGTTGTATGCGCTGCGCGATGTTACCGCAACGGTTGAGAACAAATCGTTGATCGCTGCCAGCATCATGAGCAAGAAGCTTGCATCAGGAGCAGATGCAATTGTGCTTGACGTGAAATGCGGTGATGGCGCGTTTATGAAAAACAAAAAGGAGGCGACTGAACTCGCGCGTCTGCTTGTTGACATCGGCAATAGCATGGGCAAAAAAACGATGGCGGTGATTACGGACATGGAACAGCCTTTGGGAAATGCAATCGGGAATGCGCTGGAAGTGAAAGAAGCAATTGAAACGCTGCGTGGAAACGGTCCAAAGGATTTGCAAGACTTGTGTATCGCTATGGGAGCACAGATGCTGCTGCTTGCAAAAGCGGCAAAGAATGAAGGGGAGGCGAAAAAGAAATTGCAAAGACTACTTTCAAACGGGAAGGCTTTCGGGAAATTCAAAGAGTTTATTGTTGCGCAGGGTGGGGATGTGGGTCAGGCGGAGAAGACAGAATTGTTGCCGCAAGCGCATATCCAGCATATTGTTACCGCTCCGAAAAGCGGTTTTATAAAATCCATCCGCGCGGAAGGGATAGGCAATGCCGCCATGTTGCTGGGCGCGGGCAGATTGCAGAAAGGAGATGCCATTGATTTGTCAGCGGGAATCGTATTGCATAAAAAAGCTGGCGAGAAGATTAAAATAGGAGAGAAGCTTGCAATTCTTTATACCAACAATGAAAGCAAACTTGCGGAAGCAGAAGAAAAATTACTCGCTGCATATTCATTTTCACCCGCAAAACCTAAGAATACTCCATTGATACTCGGCAAGGTGATTTAGGCGGTTTTTACATTATCGAATCATCGAATTAACAAATCACCGAATCAGACTCCAACGGGATGCCAGGTGGTTTTGGTTTCCTGCGTGTCGAGAATGAAGTAAGGATTTTGGTAGGACTCATTCAGCCATTCGGCATTTCTGCGCAAGATGACGCGCTTCACATTTAGCGTTGCGTTTTCCTGCACGGCTTTGATTTCTTTTTTATCCTCACCGCAAAACACGATTGCGTTCACATCCATGTGCGAAGCGAAATGCCCGAGCAACTCTTTCCTGAATCCGGTTAAAATATTTACCACGCCACCCGGAACATCGGATGAATGGAGCACTTCTGCCAGCGTTACCGCGCAGAGCGGCAGTGATTCGGAAGCAAGCGCGATGCACGTATTTCCACCTGCGATAACTGGAATCACCGTTGAAATCAATCCCGCCAATGTATTTTCTTCGGGAGCAATGATGCTCACCACACCGGTGGGTTCGCAGAGGGAAAAGTTGAAGTAAGAGGCATTCACGGGGTTCACGCTGCTGAAGATTTGCTGATACTTGTCAGCCCAGCCTGCGTAATACACCAGCCTGTCAATGGCGAGCGCCACTTCGCGCGTGGCTTCGTCAATGCCATATCCCTGTTGTATCATTTCCGAAACAAACTGCGCACTTCTGCCTTCGAGCATTTCGGCAATGCGATAAATAATCTGCCCGCGATTAAACGCGGTGAGCGATGCCCATTTTTCAAACGCATTTCGCGCAGCGACAACCGCATCACGAAAATCTTTTCGCGATGAGCGGCAGATGTTCGCGATAGTTGCGCCCTTTTTATTTTTCAGCTTGTAGTACCTGCCCGACTCGGTGCGCGGAAATTTCCCGTCAATGTAAATCTTATACGTCTTCTGCACCTTCAGGCGCGCACCGTTGCTCTGCTTTCCGTTCATGGCGATATGCGAAAGCGTTTCGGGATTTACTTTCACTTTTTTCAGGAGTGCTTTTGCCATATCTCAAATATACACTTCCGGATTATTGCGGCATAGCCCAGTTTTCGATTTCAAATTCGCTGATATTGGCGAAATGTTTTTCATTGTTCGTAACTAACCTTAGCTCGTTCTCTATTGCGATTCCGGCAATCAATAAATCAATATCATCCACCAGAGTTCCTTTTTTTCTTAGCAGCGCATACCAGAAGGCGGCAACATCAGCGCTTATCTCTGTAAGCGACATGATTTCACATTTGCCGCTGAATTTTTCAAAATCGCTGAGTTGTTTTTTGACGCCTTTGAACTGCAATCCGCTTTTGATTTCATAATAAGTGATGATGCTGATTTTAATGGCGGGGAAGTGATTCAGGTAGTTGCTGAATCGCTGAACAACCGCGCTGTTCCCTTTTATATAATACGACAGGATATCGGTGTCAATGAGGCGCTCGTTCACAGGATGCGTCTTGTGGTGTTTGCTTTCCTTCTTTTGTGCAGATGCTTCGTGAGGTCGTTGAAAGTAGAATCATCCATCTCTTTCCACGAGCCGGCAAAGGAAAGGATGTCGCTCTTGTCAGAACTGCTGTTTTCCAGTTTCTCAATGAAATGCAACACATCTTTCAACTTGCGCTGCGAAATTTTATCCAGCCTGTTGATGATGCTCGACTTAATTTTCTGTTCGTTTTTCATTACTGCACAAACTTATATTAAAAGTGGAATAATGTATCTGCAAGTTGCCTTGCCGCACATGCTGGCGCACAGCAGAAATACCGCTGCCTCCTTTCCTCAATTCAACTCCACATATCCCCCCAGTCCGTGCAAGCCGCCCTCTCTGCCGATGCCGCTTTCTTTATATCCTCCGAAGGGTGAAGCAGGGTCAAACTTATTATAGGTATTTGCCCACACCACGCCCGAACGCAGTTTGCTTGCTACTTTAAAAATCTTTGAGCCTTTGTCCGTCCATACGCCACCCGACAATCCATAGGGCGTGTTGTTTGCTTTTTCAATCGCCTCATCCACCGTGCGAAATGTCTGCACGGCAAGCACGGGTCCAAAGATTTCTTCCTGCACGATGCGGTGCGATTGCGAGCAATTGAGAAAGAGCGTGGGTTTGCACCAGTATCCTTTCTGCGGCAGTGCGCAGGACGACTGATAAATTTCCGCGCCTTCTTTTTTCCCGAGTTTCAAATAACCTTCGATGGTTTCCAATTGCGCTTTCGAGTTAATCGCACCGATGTCGGTGTTCTTGTCGAGCGGGTCGCCAACGATGAGCGTTTCCATCCTGTCCTTCAGCTTGCGAATCAGCTTTCCGTAAATTCCTTCCTGCACAAAAAGGCGCGAACCTGCGCAGCACACATGCCCTTGATTAAAGAAAATTCCATTTACGATGCCTTCCACCGCCTCATCAAGCGCGGCATCTTCAAACACGATGTTGGCGGCTTTGCCCCCCAGCTCGAGCGTATATTTTTTCTGCGTGCCTGCAATTGCTTTCTGAATCATTTTTCCGACTTGCGTGCTGCCGGTGAATGCGATTTTGTCAACGTCAGGATGCTCCACCAATGCGGCTCCCGTTTTGCCCGCGCCTGTAATAATATTCACCACACCGGGCGGCAGGTCGGCTTCCTGGATTAATTCAGCCAGCTTCAACGCGGTGAGTGGCGTGGTTTCCGCAGGTTTTAATACAACGGTATTTCCTGTGGCGAGCGCGGGCGCAATTTTCCATGCCGCCATCAGCAGCGGAAAATTCCACGGGATAATTTGTGCTGCCACACCGAGAGGCGCAGGTTTTTTCCCCGGAAAAGCATAGCGCAGTTTATCCGCCCATCCTGCATAATAAAAAAAGTGCGCGGCTGCCAGCGGCACATCCACCGTTTTCGCTTCGCGTATCGGCTTGCCGCCATCGAGCGATTCCAGCACGGCAAATTCGCGCGCACGTTCCTGCATCAACCGTGCGATGCGGTAGATATATTTCCCGCGTTCTTTCGCGGACATTTTCGACCACACGTTTTCATAAGCGCCACGTGCTGCTCGCACTGCGCGGTCAACATCTTCCGAAGTCGCTTCCCCCACTTCGCTTATTCTTTCTTCGGTAGCGGGATTGATGGTTTTGAAATATTTTTCTTTCGAGGGCTTCACGAATTTGCCATTGATGAACAGGTCGTAGCGCTCCTTCAATTCAACATGCTCCGCGCCTTCGGGCGCGGGCGCATAGCTCCAGCCGGTGTTGAATTCGAGCACGTGGGGTGATTTGGGTTTGGCAGGCATCCGTTGCAATTATTCTTGCTGCTAATATCGGAGATTTGATTTAATGGAGGGAAGGAAGAAGATCACCGCGTGTGGTTAAATGTTCGTTGTTGTTGCGGCTTTTAATTGCCGTTGGCTTTCGCGCTTGTTGCACAACTCTGTGTTGCCTCACCTCGCCCCTCTGCAAAGGCTGGTCACTTGCACAAATTAGTTCCTAAATAAATGTGTGCATAGGCAAGCTCCAAAGGAGAGGGGAGAAATTTCGCGCACCGCCCTTCTTCACAGAAAGATATGCGGGAGATAGGTTATGTGTCAAGGGGAGTTTTGCACAGGGATGGAAAAGGATGTAGGGAAAAGAGAATTTGTCATGTGGAAGTCATTTCTGGGCTGCGGGATGAATTTTAAGATATGTTCTTAGTAAATTGCAGGAAACAGGAAACCATGTTTTGCAAATTAATCTCACAAACACTTCTGCCGTTCACCTGTTTTCTTCTGCTTTGCTTTCAAGCAAACGCGCAGCAAAGCCATCGCTTTGCCGACACTTCGGGAGTGTAGCAGATTACAGAAAGTCTAATGTCAATGTCTTCTCCACTTATAATTGAGATATCCACTGGAACCTATTCTGTGACAGGTGATGCTGTTTTTGATAACCATACTTATCAAACCATTAGTTCAGGAGGTGACCCGGTTTGGGTTAGGCAGGATTCCGGCAAGGTCTATTATCTCAACTACCAGCAGCAAGAGCGTCTGCTCTATGATTTCACTCTGAATGTAGGTGATTCTTTTGATGTGAGGAACGGACCAAATTATTTCTCTTTTCTGAAAGTGAACTCTGTTGACACAGTGATTTTGGGAAGGACAAGAAAAAGAATGTTTCTCAGTTGTGACGATTGTGGTAACTATCAAAGTGAAATAGGGATAGAAGGAATAGGGAATATCAACCCGACTTTTTATTTCCCTTTTGAGCGTGACTTTGTTTTTGACGGTGGGGAATACCGAGTGCTTTGTTATTCTGAAAACGGGGCACTGGTTTATCAAAACCCGGCTTACAATGATTGCTTTTATGACACCATCATTTATCTCTCGGATAAAAATATTTTAGAAGCGGAAGTAAGAACATACCCCAACCCCGTTTCGGATGTTCTGTTTGTTGACCTGCCTTCAAATGAGGAAGTGGAAGTGTGCCTTTCCTCCATGCTGGGCGTTGAATTGTTTTGCGAAAAACATTCCGGCAACATGCAAATAGAGATGCGGCAATATCCCGAAGGCATTTACCTTTTGCAAATCAAGAGCGGGAAAGGGAGTGTGGCAAAGAGGATTGTGCGGGAGCGGTAAATTGTAGAGCGACCCTCTAAATTATTCATTGCCGTTGGCTTCAGCCAACGGAATCAGATGCAAAAGCAAAGGGCTTTAGCCAAAAGGAACAGGCAATTGCGGCTAAAGCCTTGTTCACTACGCCATTTATTCCGTTGGCTAAAGCCAACGGCAAAGAAGAAAACAAAAAAGGGACGCATAGAGCGTCCCTTTTTTATGCAAAAAATTTTTACCTTCTCCTGTTCAACATGCTGATGTAGTAGAGCAGCGTAGCGAGTGAGGCGAGCGCGGCAACCACGTATGTCATTGCAGCCCACTTGAGGGCGTCTTTCGCCTGCGTTTGTTCCTGCGCAGTAGTGATACGCGCGCTTTGCAGCCACACCAGGGCGCGATGCGAAGCGTCAAACTCGACAGGCAGCGTGATGAAGCTGAAGAGCGTTGTCATCGCAAAGAGCGCCACGCCAATCGTGAGCGGAATAATCGAAACCTGTATCAGCAGGATGCCCGCAAGCAGCACCCACTGCATCCAGCCGGAGGTGAAACTCACGACAGGCACGAGCGTGGAGCGCATCTGCAGCCAGAGGTATGATTTGGCGTGCTGCACCGCGTGCCCGCATTCATGGGCGGCAACGGCAGCAGCGGAAACGTGCCTTCCATGATACACTTCGGGGCTGAGGTTCACGGTGCGTTTCATCGGGTTGTAGTGGTCGGTGAGTTGCCCCGGCACAGAAATCACCTGCACATCACTGATGTTGTTTTCACGCAGCATCTTCTCAGCGATTTCCTTGCCGCTCAGTCCTGAGGAGGTGGGCACTTGTGAATATTTCTGGAATTTGCTTTTGAGCCGTGCGCCAACCGCCCAGCTTGCACCCATAATTAAAAGGATAAGAATCATGTACATTTTGCGTCAGTTTTAGTTTAAAAAATACAACGCAAGGTTTTCAAATTACGTGCCTTGCGGTTTTCCTGTTAAAATGTCACCCTTTTCAGGCAGCCTGTTCCTGCAATTCTGCAACAAGGGAAAGCCCGGAAGAAGTGACGGTGTTTAAAATATCCATTACGGCATCAAGCGTTTCCGCCATTACTAATTGCTGGCGAAGGGGCTTGATATTATGGAAACCCCTGAAATAGTTAGCGTAATGCCTGCGCATTTCGAGGATGCCAAGTTTCGGTCCCTTCCACTCCACGGAGCGCATTACGTGTTCGCAGCAGGCTTCCACGCGCTCTGCAACAGTAGGCGGGGCAAGGATTTCTCCGGTTTTGAGAAAGTGTTTTATCTCGCGGAAAATCCACGGATGCCCGATGGATGCCCTGCCAATCATAATGCCGTCAACGCCATAAGTATCGCGCATGAGCTTTGCCTTTTGGGGAGTGTCCACATCGCCATTGCCAAACACGGGAATCTTCATGCGGGGGTTATTCTTCACCGCTGCGATGAGCGTCCAGTCGGCATCGCCCTTATACATCTGTTTGCGTGTGCGCCCGTGAATGGAGATGGCTTTGATGCCAATGTCTTGCAGCCGCTCGGCAACCTCCACCACATATTTTGTGTTTTCATCCCACCCGAGGCGTGTCTTCACGGTAACGGGCAAGGAGGTGGATTTCACGATTTCTTCCGTGAGCTTTATCATTTTTGGAATATCACGCAGAATGCCCGCTCCGGCATCTTTACAAACCACTTTATGCACCGGGCAGCCGTAGTTGATGTCGAGAATATCGGGCTTTGCTTCCTCAACAATCTCTGCCGCCCTGCGCATGGATTCAATTTCGCCCCCAAAAATCTGGATGCCGATAGGTCGCTCGTAGTCGAAGATGTCGAGCTTCTTCACGCTCTTATCGGCAAAGCGAATCAGCCCTTCGGAAGAGATGAACTCGGTGTACATCAAATCCGCGCCATGCTTCTTGCACAGCCCGCGGAAGGGAGGGTCGCTCACGTCTTCCATCGGGGCAAGCAGCAGGGGGAATTCACTCAATTCGATGTTACTGATTTTTACCACGCTGTTCGTTTTCTTTTTGGAGATGTAAATTTACGCACGCATTCCTCTATTAAAAAATGCTTCTGCCTACTCGCTATCATTCCCGCAACTAATGAATCCTTCCGAACGAACCCCGCAACAAAATACGAGTCTCTTTTTCTTAGTATGGATGGGTTGTTTCCTGTGCTTTACGCTCCTGTCGCAAGGCTTTCTCATGCTTTATTTCGGCAAGGAAGGCTACGAAGCGTTCATTGCGGGAGCAAGTTTCTCTGCGCAGGATATTGAAATAGTGCGGTATGTTCAAATATTCTATTCCATCGGCATTTTCGGAATTCCGCCCCTGCTGATTATTCTGCTGAACAAGCCGCGTGATTGGTCGTTTATCAAAATGAACCGCCTGCCTGATGCGCGGCTGTGGGGGCTAACCATTCTCTTAGCGCTATTCAGCCTTCCGGTGGTTGCGTGGATGCTGGAAGTAAATCAGGCGTTTGAATTTCCCTCCGCCTTTCAGCAATTTGAAAGCTATCTGCGGGAAATGGAAGCGCAAAACGGGGAACTCCTCAAGGCGATGCTGAATATGGGGAGCAACTATGATTTTATGATCACCTTCTTCATGATAGCCATCGTTCCGCCTGTGGTGGAAGAACTGTTGTTCAGGGGAACGATGCAGCAATTACTCCAAAAGCAGGTGGGGGCGCATGTTGCAATTTTTGTAACGGGGGCATTTTTCAGTTTCGTCCACGGAGATTTTTATGGATTCCTGCCGCGCATGATGCTGGGGGTATTATTCGGATATATGTTCTTATGGAGCGGCAGTCTGTGGGTGCCGATATTCGCGCACCTCTTGCACAATGGCTTGCAGGTAGTGCTGCTGTTTCTGTTTCAGCGCGGCACTATTAAGGTGGATATTGAGCAAATCGAATCCTTCCCGCCATACATTACGATGGGTGCAACAATTCTTCTTTTCGCTACCCTTTCTATCTTTGACTACGTAGCGCGGAGTAAAAACACAAACGATGGAGAAAGATTGGATAAAAGTATTCACGACACCTGATGTCATAAAAGCCGATTTGGTGAAAGACCTGTTGGATAATAACGACATCCCTGCCGTAGTGCTGAATAAGAAGGAAACGCTCACCGCCCTCATTGGCGAGGCTGAAGTCTATGTGGAGCGCGAAGATGCGGTGAAAGCCATCAACCTCATTAAAAGCACTTTTGATGCGTAATTTTTTGGTCCGTTTTCAAACGGCAGTCATCTTCGTTGGGACGATGATAGCGGGTATTTGGTGGAATGTTTACTCTTATGGCGTGCTAATGGGAATTATCATTCTCTTTACCCTGTATGAGTATTTCAAAATCATCAGCTACACGCGCGAGGCGAATAAAGTAAGTATCCTTTACATGCCTCTGGGTGTGCTAACAGGGCTTGCTACCTTCGCTTCTTCTCTTCTTGTTCTCGAAGGATTTGTGAGCAGCGTGATTTATGTGATACCCACCTGCCTCTTGTTTTTGTTCTTCGCGCTTGAGATTTTTTCAGAGTCGCAACGCCCTCTGGCAAACATCGCGCAGAACATAACGGGCATCATTTACGTATCTATCCCTTTCGCTATCCTGAATTATTGTGCGATAAAGGACTTCAACTATGAGCCGAGGATTGTGCTCGGCATTTTATTTCTTGTTTGGATAAGCGATGCCGGGGCGTATGTGTTCGGCTCGCTGTTCGGGAAGCATAAGTTTTTGGAAAGAATTTCACCGAATAAAACCATCGAAGGATTCTTCGGAGGGGCGGTGGGGTGTCTGATAGTGGCTTATCTGCAATACCTGATCTTTAAAATATTTGGATTGAGGGACTGGCTGGTGTTGTCTTTGATAATCTGGATTTCTGCAACCATGGGTGACTTAATTGAATCCATGTTTAAGCGAAGCGTGAGCATCAAAGACACCGGCACATTTTTTCCGGGGCACGGAGGATTCTTAGACAGGTTTGACGCATTCATATTCGCAGCCCCTTTTGCGGCTGCCTATATTTTGCTGATTAGATGAAAAGAAAGGAATTGACCGTTATCAATTGCGGGAAGGCTTGCGGGGATTACATTTGATATTGATTAGCGCGTTGCTTAACTTAGAGTTAGTGAACTATTTGATAGATTTTGACTTTCATAACAATACTCAACTAAACACGGTTTCAGAATGACTACGATTCACAAAGAAGGTTACAAGATTTTAGGCGGTTTATTTGTATCGCTGGCTGTCGTGAACCTGATGGTGCGTAATCTCACAGACGACAATAACATCATTTTTGCCACCACCGCCATCTCTGTTTTCCTGTTTCTTTTCACGGCTTATTTTTTCCGCAATCCGAAGCGCTATATCGTAGCCGAAGATGACATGGTGCTTTCACCATGCGATGGGAAGGTAGTAGCCATTGAAGAAGTGTATGAACCGGAATATTTCAAAGACAAAAGATTACAGGTTTCCATTTTCATGTCGCCCACCAATGTGCATGTGAACTGGAATCCTATCAGCGGGGAAGTAAAGTACTCTAAATATCACCCCGGTAAATATTTGGTGGCTTGGCATCCGAAATCCTCGGTAAAAAACGAGCGCACCTCGATTGTAATTGAAGATGAAGCTGGCGTAGAAGTGCTCGTGCGCCAGATTGCAGGCGCGCTCGCAAGACGCATCGTGAACTATTGCGAAGAAGGCACAGAAATCGAACAAGGAAAACAACTCGGATTTATTAAATTCGGCTCGCGCATTGACTTGTACCTGCCTCTGGATGCCAAAATGGAAGTTGACCTGAAACAAAAAGTGAAAGGCGGAAAAACAGTTATCGCCCGCTTCGAATAAAACATTTTCCCATGAAACCTATTCTCACCCTGCTCATCACTGTTGCTATTTGCGCAGCGATGAATGCCCAAACATCAAATACAGAGCAGCAAGCAGCTCCTTCACAAACTGCTCCCACACAAACAGAGCCGGCAAAGAAAATCGCTTATGAAGTAGTACCCGCAAAGCGTGTAGTAACGCCAACTACTCCGCCACC
>JAWXCB010000065.1:0-6138 GCA_034440455.1 Chitinophagales bacterium | reverse complement strand
TTGTTTTTTGCATAAATCAAACTTCCTACCGTCCTTCTTATTTTTAACGCTTCCTGTCAACCAATCTTTTTTCTTTTGTACTTTTCATGCAACAAAGCCCTTTGAAAGCGCAAACTGACCCGCAGGGGATATTCCGTAACGTGTTTATGGATAAGATTTTCGGCAAAAACTAAATGCGCGACACACGGGCAAGAAGTATTACCAAAGGCATCACCTGGCGCATCATAGGCACGATGGATACCATCCTGCTTTCATGGCTTATCACGGGCAACATCACACAGGCGCTGAAGATTGGCAGCGTGGAAGTGTTTACCAAAACAATTCTCTATTTCTGCCATGAGCGCATCTGGCTGCGCATCGGAAAGAAAAGGCACAAGGATTCGCACTTTAAGAGCTTTGGAAAAGCGGTAAGCTGGCGCATGGTCGGCACGATAGATACGATTATCATTTCTTTTGTTATCATCCATTTTTTCGGCAGCGATGAACCGCTCAAAGTGCCGGCAATCTATCAGGCGAGCACCATCGGGCTTGCCGAGTTATTCACCAAGATATTACTCTTCTATCTGCACGAGCGTGTGTGGGGCAGGGTGAAATTTGGAAAAATACAGGAGGCGAAATAATGCCGCTGCTGTTGCAGCAGGGCAGTTCTAAAAATTCTATTTCCAACTCCCTCTCCTTCTACAGAGGGATGGGGTGAGGCGGTAAAAAACAATTTTTAGAACTGCCCAGCAATCAATCGTTCAATGTATCCGTGATAATCTCCACGCATTCCATCATCTGCGTTTCGTTGATAACTAATGGAGGAGCAAACCTGATTTTATCGCCATGCGTAGGCTTCGCAAGCAGTCCGTTGTCCATCAGCTTCAGGCAAATGTCCCAAGCCATATCGGGCGTTTCCGACTGCACGGTGATTGCATTGAGTAATCCCTTGCCGCGCACTTCTTTTATTAAAGGACTTTCAATTTTCTTCAACTCGCTTCTGAACACCTCGCCAAGACGAAATGCATTGGCAGCGAGCTTTTCATCTTTCACAACTTCCAGCGCGGCTATCGCAACACGACATGCAAGCGGGTTGCCGCCAAAGGTGGAGCCATGCTGCCCGGGTTTCAACAACAACATGATTTCATCATCTGCCAACACAACGGAAATAGGCAACACGCCACCGCCCAGCGCCTTTCCCAAAAGCAACATGTCGGGCTTCACGTCTTCATAGTCGCAACACAAAAGCTTCCCTGTTCTGCCAATTCCTGTTTGAATTTCATCGGCAATAAACAATACGTTTGCCTCCTTGCATAAATCAGCAGCGCCTTTCAAATAACCATCATCGGGAACAAACACTCCCGCTTCCCCCTGAATCGGTTCAACGATAAAGCCGCATACGCTTTTATCTTCCAACTCTTTTTCCAACGCCCTCAAATCATTGTAAGGAATCACAACCAATCCCGGCATAAACGGACCGAAGTTCTTCCTTGAATCTTCATCCGTTGACGCGGAGATAACCGTAGTAGTTCTTCCGTGAAAATTGTTTTCGCAGAAAATAATCTTCGCCTGGTTTTCGGCAATGCCTTTCTTTTCATAGCCCCACTTGCGCGCAAGTTTAATCGCGCTCTCCACCGCTTCAACGCCTGTGTTCATTGGCAACACGCGGTCAAAGCCGAAATACTCGCAAACAGACTTCTCAAACTCGCCCAATACATTGTTGTGAAAAGCGCGTGAAGTGAGCGTGAGCAACTCTGCCTGTTCATTCAATGCTTTCAATATCTTCGGGTGGCAATGCCCCTGGCTCACGGCTGAATAAGCAGAGAGGAAGTCATAGTATTTCTTGCCTTCCACATCCCACACATATACTCCTCTGCCTTTGTGCAGCACCACAGGCAGGGGGTGATAGTTATGCGCTCCGTAGCGTTCTTCCAGTTCGATGGCAAGGGAAGTTGTCCTGGTTTCCATTTAAAATGTTTGCGGTAAAATTAGCCGGATTGTAAGTTCTAAAGATTCTTAGAACTAAACGCCAAAGGCAACAACTGCTTTATTGAATCAATCTCATACACTTCCGCAGAAGGACCTTTCAATAGAATTTTTATTGCTGAATTCTGTTTCACTTCACTTTCCAGCAACGCCTGCCTGCACATGCCGCAAGGCGATGCGATGCTGTCGGCAATTGCATTTTCAACAGATACTGCGATTGCTTTCACTTTTTGATTGGGAAAGTTGGCTGCTTGATTTGCAAGCGCAACGCGCTCGGCACATAACCCCAGCGGAAACGAAGCATTCTCCTGATTGCTCCCCTTTACCACAGTGCCGTCATCGAGAAGAAGCGCAGCGCCCACATGAAACTTTGAATAAGGCGCATAAGCCGTTTGCAACGCTTCCTTTGCTTTTATCAGCAATGATTGGTCATCCTTTCCAAGCTCTGCTGCATTGTCGTAAACTTTTACTTCGGTTTTAATTTCGAGGATATTCATTTTCTTAGATTTGCGCGTACAGATTCCATCGCTCAAAGCGATGGAATCTGTTTTCTAAACTAATGAAAAATATCCTCATACTCGGAGCGGGAAAATCAAGCAGCGCGTTAATCAAGCAACTGCTTGCAGATGCAACTACCGAAGATTGGAAGCTTACGATTGGCGACCAGTTTCCAGATAATGCAAAACAGCTATTTCCTGCTTCTGAGAAGTTGTTCATTCGTGAATTCAATGCAAGTGATTCAGCATTAACACAGCAACTTGTTTCCGAATCTGATTTAGTGATTTCCATGCTGCCTGCGTTGCTGCATCCTAAAGTGGCAAGCGTTTGTTTGGAAACAGGCAAAGACCTCATCACCGCTTCGTATGTTTCCGATGAAATGAAGAAGCTGGATGCGGAAGTGAAAAGAAAAGGATTGTTGTTTTTAAATGAAATGGGCGTTGACCCCGGCATTGACCACATGTCGGCAATGCAGGTGATTGACCGCATTCGCGCACAGGGAGGAAAGATGACTGCGTTTGAAAGTTTCACGGGCGGATTACTTGCGCCTGAAAGTGAAAAAGATAATCCGTGGAAATATAAATTCACGTGGAACCCGCGCAACGTGGTTCTTGCCGGACAAGGCATTGTAAAGTTCAGGCAGGAAGGAACATTCAAATACATTCCCTATCACCGTTTGTTTCGCAGAACGGAAATGATTCAAATTCCCAGCTATGGATATTTTGAAGGCTATGCAAATCGTGATTCTCTCAAGTATCTTGACTCTTACAATTTGCAGGAAGTAAAAACAATTTATCGCGGCACGCTGCGCAGACCGGGCTATTGCCGCACCTGGAATGCGTTTGTGCAAATAGGCGCTACCGATGATTCCTACACGATGGAAGACACTGAAACGATGACCTACCGCGAGTTCATCAACTCGTTTCTTTATTATGATGCAGTTGCACCCGTTGAGTTGAAGCTCGCTTATTACATGAACTGGGATATTGACTCAGAAGAAATGCACCGCATGAAATGGCTCGGGGTGTTTGAAGATAAAAAGGTGGGATTGAAGAATGCCACGCCCGCGCAAATCCTCCAAAAGATGCTCGAAGATAAATGGACGCTCGACCCCGATGATAAAGACATGCTGGTGATGTGGCATAAATTCAACTATGAGATGAACGGCAAGTCGTGCGAGTCACACGCCTACTTCGTGGTGACGGGCGATGACCGCGTGAACACCGCAATGGCAAAAACCGTAGGCTTGCCCGTTGCCATCAGCGCGAAGATGCTATTGCAAAAGAAAATAAACCTGCAAGGTGTGGTGATTCCCACCGTGAAAGAAGTGTATGTACCCGTGATGCGCGAATTAGAAAAATTCGGGATGAGGTTTGAGGAGAGGGAAATTAAATGAGTTTGCGGGTTTTCGAGTTGCGGGTTTCGGGTTGTAAAACTTCAAAATTTATTCTTTAAACTCGCAACGCAAAAACCTATAACGCGCAACTTATTCATAACTCGTAACCCGTAACTTACAAACTCGCAACTAACCATGTACCACGAAAACATCCTCGGAGCAATCGGCAACACGCCTCTCGTGAAACTCAACAAAGTGACCAAAGGCGTGAAGGCTACGGTGCTGGCAAAGGTGGAATTCTTTAACCCCGGCAACAGCATCAAAGACCGCATGGCGCTGAAGATGGTGGAAGAAGCAGAAAAGAAAGGACTGCTGAAACCCGGTGGCACCATCGTGGAAGGCACCTCCGGCAACACCGGCATGGGCTTGGCGATTTGCGGCATCGTGAAAGGCTACAAATGTATTTTCACCACCACCGACAAGCAGTCGAAAGAGAAAACCGATGTGATGAAAGCGATGGGCGCAGAAGTGATTGTGTGCCCCACCGATGTGGAGCCTGAAGACCCGCGCTCCTATTATTCCACCTCAAGACGCATCGCGCAGGAAACGCCAAATGCGTTTTACGTAAACCAATATGACAACCTCGCCAACACCCAGGCGCATTATGAAACCACCGGTCCTGAAATCTGGGAGCAGACCGAAGGCAAGATTACGCACCTCGTAGTGGGCACAGGCACAGGCGGCACTATTTCAGGCGCAGGAAAATATCTGAAAGAAAAGAATCCAAACATCAAAATCTGGGCGATTGACACGTATGGCTCTGCGCTGAAGAAATATCACGAAACGGGGGAGATTGACCCGAAAGAAATTTACACCTACATCACCGAAGGCATTGGCGAAGACATCATTCCCGCCAACATTGATTTCAAAGTGATTGACCATTTTGAAAAAGTGACCGACAAAGATGGCGCGCTCATGGCGAGACGCATCACCAAAGAAGAAGGCATTTTCGTGGGCTACTCCGCAGGCTCTGCCGTAGCGGGATTGCTGCAGATGAAAGAGCAACTGAAAGAAACCGATGTCGTTGTCGTTGTGTTTCACGACCACGGCAGCCGCTATGTTGCCAAGCTCTATAATGAGGACTGGCTGCGCGACCGCAGGTTTCTCGAAGTCACCATGCCCGATGCCGAGAGCATCATCCGCAAAAAAGAAGTGAAGCATTTCCTCACCATCGCCAAAGACAAATCGCTGCGCGAAGCCATCGCGGTGATGAAAGCAAAAGGCATCTCGCAACTGCCCGTCACCGAAAATGGCGAGCTGGTCGGCTCCGTTTCCGAGCACATCATCCTCAATGCGCTGCTGAATAATCTTGCCGATGCACAAAAAAATGTGGGCGAGCTCATGTCGCCCCCTTTTCCGTTTGTTGATTTAAATGCAACCACAAAAGAAATTTCTGCGCTCATCAATAAAGTGAATAGCGCAGTGCTCGTTACCGACAGAGGCGGTCACCTGCACATCATCACCGAATATGATTTAATCCAGGCGATAGCGGGGTGAGGAAGAAAAGTCAACAGTCCGCAGACGACAGACCACAGTAAAAAACTGTTGACAGTTGTCTGCTGATTATTTTGCGCGTACATACCTCGTTGCTTTAGTGGCTCTGCTTAGAAGCACAGATAGCAGTGGGGTACAGTGATGTAAGCGCCTCTCCCCGTAACCGACAGGTGGCGGGGCAGGCTACTCGATTGTGCAATGTTTTTTGATTTTTTTTCATTGCCGTCCGTGTCCAAGAGGCACAGTGGGTATCTGTCCGCGCGTAACTGTCGAGCCGCTATTTCTCCGACCCGTCTTTTATTTTTACTCCCTCTTCATTGATTGCTTTGTCAATTGCTGCCCGTAATTGAAGAAGCTCTGTCAAGTCGAAGTAGTTTGATGTTTCCCACTTGTCGTCTTTCTTGTAAACTCTCTCGACTTTGAAGTTCTTGTCGGTGAAAGTCCCGTATTTTCCTTCTTTCTCGTTGTGCCAAACTGTCACCTTTGCAGACCCTACTGTGTAAGTTGCATTGGGCTTTTGTATGTCTTGTTTGTTCTGTAATGTGTCTTGCGAATAACTTGTAAATGCGAAACACGCAAGTAACAAAGTTGTAATCGTTAATTTTTTCATTGTCGTTTCGTTTTTGATTTGAAAATTAATTGTGATTGTGTCGTCAGTGTTAAATTGGTCATGTCTTTGTTTATGGTTGCTGCTAACGGCAGAGTGTGAAAAAACTCACACCCATTTGTTAGTATATTTTTGAAAAAGTAAAAATAGAAAAATAACTATCACTTATTTTTGTGTG
>JAWXCB010000064.1:0-4718 GCA_034440455.1 Chitinophagales bacterium | reverse complement strand
GTTCTGTTATTCGTGACCTTAATTTATCTCCGTAAATGATTTTCCATCTGTACATCGTGGTTTCAGCTTTGCTGCGTCTGTGATAGTTGTTTTTTCTTTCCATCGTATTCGACCCCTCTTGCGAATGTCCCTTATGTTTTTATCTCTTGGCCAAGGTTTCCCCTTGCCATTCCCATGCTTTTTTATTCTTGCCCCTTTTCGCGGTGGAATGATCGGCTGTATTTTTCCTTCTTCTAAATAGCGGCAAACACTTTTTGACTTCTGCGGTTGTTGGCATCACTCAGCGTGCTGCGCTTCGGAAAATAATCGATAGCCAAATGATTGAGTTTGCCCTCGCAAGCCAGCATGGCAGTAGATAGTTCACGCAACGAAGTGCAGCCGCTCAACACCGAATAGAGCAAGGTGATCAGATGGTCGTAGGTCTTAAAGGTTTTAGTGTATCGGTCTGCTTGCTCAACAGCTGTCCGATAAACCAAATCTCTTGGAATGAAATTTAAAATCTGACTGATAATGGGTTTACCCGAAAAGTTGTTTCTTTGTTTCATGTGATTGAAGTTGTGGTAAACTCAATCTACATGAAAAAGCCGAAGTGCCTAAAAGTACTTGGGCTTAATTATTTTTATCGAACACTACTGGTTGCAGATATTAAATTCTCTTTCCCTTTCCTAATGATTTTGCAATGGAAGATTGAGAGTACTTCTCCATCTCTACCCTTCTTTCTATCTTCACACAAACCCGTTTCGCTTTGCGTTTTTTAAATTGGATTTTTTTCGTAGTTTTTTTCCCTTTAATTGTTCAGGCACAATCCACTTGCCCGCCTTCCACGCAAACGCGCGTGATGCTGTTAGGTGACAGTTGGACGCACATCATGTGGAACAATCGCACTTATAAAGATGTGTTTGACCAGTTCGGATTTGCGGATAAAATCGAGCGGGGTAACAACACTGCGATTGGAGGAACTACCGCCAGCTATTGGGCATTGCCCGGAAATCTTGCTGTGATTCAAAATGAATTGCAGCAAAATCCAACGATTGATATTGTCTTGTTAAGCATTGGCGGAAATGATATGCTCGCGGGGGCAAACGGACCTCAACCGGGTTGGCACACGAACTTAACTTCCGTGAGCGAAGCGCTGTTGTTTGACAGAATTCAGGCTGATATGCAAACCATCATTGATGGCATTAAGAGCATCCGCTCAAATATCGAAATCGTTTTTAGCGGCTATGATTATTTGAATTTGGTGGAAACGGTTATCAATGATCAAACGGGTTCCATTGTACTCACATGGGCAAATCTCGGACAACCGGGCGCAGTGCAAATCAATTCTGCTTTTGCGCGCTTTGAACAGCGCAAAGTGAATATGGCAAATGCAGATCCGCATGTGCATTATGTTCAGGGCTTCGGACTAATGCAGTTTGTATATGGTTATCCCGGATTTTTTCCTGCGTTTTCAGTTCCCGCACCGGGGCAGCAGCCTCCTTCCTACGCTCAGTTTCCCGGTGGTGATGTGCATTATCCCACACCGCCTGTTGCGCTTGCCGCAAGCGGCTCCGATGCGATTCATCTTAGTGATGAAGGCTATAAGCATTTTGTTGTCAATCAAACGAATGCTTATTTCTTGGATAAATTTCGAGGCAACCCGAATGCAACATTCAGATCGGAAGGCGGCACGAATGACGGCTGGGTGCGCTCTGATGGAAATCTTGGCGTGGGTGGAATTCGCGTGGGCGACAATGGTTCAGCAAATCTCTATCGCGGCATCATTTCATTCAATACTGGCGCGTTACCGGATAATGCTGCGGTTACGGGAGCGAGTTTATTTATCAATCGCGCATCGTTATCAGGAATAAATCCATTTGCAAGCGGCTCGCTTGGTTCCGCGGCAGTTGATGTGAAAACCGGAACATTTGGCGGTGCCGGAATTGAAATTGCAGATTATTTCTCCGCTGCCGATGCAGTAGATGCAGGATGTTTTATTGGCACTGCTACGGATGATGGTTATACAATCAGGATTGATTTTACTGCAAATGGTTTCAGCAAAATCAATAAAGCAGGGCAAACTCAATTCCGCATTTATTTTCAAAATGCAAATGGCGCATTGAATGATTATGTTCAATTCAACAATGGCGACCAAACGGGCTTGCTTGCGCCTTACCTTGACGTATTTTATTCTATGCCGTTACAACCTGCTACTGCCGCTGTTTCGGGCGATACAATAATTTGTCCGAGTGCAAATGCAACATTGCAAGCAATATTAGAAGGCACAGCCCCTTGGACAATCATCTGGTCTGATGGCGTGACGGAAAACAACATTCAATCTGCCGTTCACACGCGCATAGTCACTCCAACTGCTTCAACGAATTATTCAATCATTACAGTTTCAGACGTGAATGGACTGGGTACTGTAACAGGCTCTGCGCAGATAGAAGTGCTGCCTGATCTACATGTAACTGTGATAGGCTTGGATGGAAACTATTGCGCGAACTCGCCCGTGACAACGCTTATTGTAAGCCCCCCCGGTGGCGTGTGGACAGGTGATGGCTTGACAGGAAACACTTTTAATCCTGCGCTCGCAGTTGTCAATTCCGGTGGTGGATTGATTACGCTGAATTATTTCAGCATTTATAATGGATGCAATTACTCGGAAGATTTTTCGGTGTTTGTTGATTCAAATAGTTGCAGTCAAACCGGGTCGTGTACGTTTGCTCCCGTTTCGGGCACTATCAATTGTGTTGGCGCAACACCAGTTGTAAAAACTTATGAAAGCAGCGGACGCCTGTGGGTATATGCAGATTTGATTCCGGGTAAAACATATATCGCATCAACATGCGACAGTTGCGGCTATGATTCTTTTATGATGATTCGTGATGAAACCGACAGTTCGTTTATCGCGGAGAATGATGATGCGTGTGGCATAAAATCATCGGTGACGTTTGTTGCACCTGCATCGGGCAAAGTAGGAGTGAACCTGACAAGCAATAGAACATACAACTGCAACGGCTATCCGTGCAATCCGCATGATTGCAACCCGTATGCTTGTAATCCTTACAATTGCAATCCATTTCAGTGCAATTGCCAAACGTGCTATCAAACCTGTTCTCGTGATGACCAGGTTTTAATGACCTGTTATCCAGGAGGAATTCAAGTAATCAATGGATTGCTCACGAGCGATTGTATCGGGGTGTGTACGGGAGGATTTTGCTGGAGAATCCAGTATCAGGTTCCTTACGATTGCAATCCTTACACATGCAATTGTCAGACGTGTTATCAAACTTGTTATGATACGTGCTATGAAACATGCTACGACACATGTTATCAAACATGCACCGACAAATGCGGAACAGATAATTTCATTCCATGCGATGTCCGACTTGTGTGTGTGGATTGTGTAGTGCCAACTGCTTCCATTTCTGCAAGTAATACCAGCGCCTGTGAGAATGACAGCATTTCTTTTTCAGCAATTATTAGCGGAACAACTTGCAACACAACCTACGCGTGGGATTTCGGTGTGGATGCAACTCCAGCTTCCTCAACATTGCTCAATCCGCAAAATGTGATATGGTCAACGGGTGGGGTGAAGCTGGTTTCGTTTCAAGTTATTGAACAGGGTTTAGGAGTGAATACCTACCAACTTGTAGTAAGCTTTAATCAAACACCAACAGGTGGCGTATTGCATGTTCCTACATCAGTATGCATCGGGGATACTGTTCACGTTTCGCTTGACTCCATGCAAAATGCTTCAACCTATCATTGGGAATTCAGCAGCGGCTCGATAACTGGTTCGGGCGCATACCGCGATGTGGTTGTTGCCGATTCCCTGGTTCAGTTTTTTGTTGTTCCGTTTAATGGGGTATGCGGAGGCGATACTTTTTCGGGAAGCGTTTTGCCAACTACGCTCGCACCACCTGAGTTGATGGTAAATGAAAATAGCATCTCCACTTCTGAAACTCATGCAGGCTATCAATGGTATCTGAATGGTGTAGCGATAGCAGATGCTGATGAAAATGCGCTTGAGATTCATGCTTCAGGTAATTATCAATTGGAAGTCACAGATTCTAACGGATGCAGCGCAATGTCAAGTGCGATTTACTTAGTGTGGTCGGGAGTAAAAAATCTTGTCTCGGAAGAAATCAGCATTTATCCGAATCCGGCAAGCGGTAAACTTTTTATAAAATGTAAAAATGGATTTACCTCGAAATCAATCTCTCTTTTTAATTTCCTGGGAGAAGAAATTTATCTCACAGAAATTGTACATTCAACCCCGCAAATTGAAATTGACCTCTCTCGGTTTTGTCCGGGAGTTTATTTTCTGCGACTGGATAGCATTGGGATTTATAAAGTTGTGAAAGAGTAACGATGAAATAAATCAGAACACTTTTTAGCACCGTTTCTGCACTTGCCGTTCAATGCCTGTGCGCGCATGCGCCTGCCGACTTGCCTGCATAACGGTGGTTGGTGAAAACACCAAGCACAGGCAAAAGCCCTTCATCATAGTAACTTCCAAGTAGCGCCCTACTCAAAGTAAACGCAGGAAGACTTGGAAGAACCCTACGTGTTTAGGGGAGAATTATCCTGTACGCTAACTGTCAGTATATATTAATCAGAGCATAAAATAGTAAGGAATCTAAGAGATACTTCTTAAATTTGTGCATGGCAAAAAAAGATGGACGAAATCGAAGTGCCTCAGCACAAGGTACAATAAGGAAACAGGTAGTGGT
>JAWXCB010000063.1:0-11976 GCA_034440455.1 Chitinophagales bacterium | reverse complement strand
CAATTCCCCTGACCACCACCACCACCACCGCCACCGCCTCCTGTTCCGTTTCCTCCATCTGTTCCATTTACGCCTTGCGAACCTGGGGCGAAAAATCCACCACTAATGCTTCCCGCAATTCCGTTTGTACCGCTCGTTCCACTTGTTCCATTTGTTCCGCTAATTCCATTACCGCCATTATTTACAGCTACTGCATCGCATCCAAAATTGCAATTCCCATTTCCTGTGCCGCCTGCGCCACCATTTCCACCGCCTGTCGCATTACTTCCTGCAGAGCCGGAATTAGCGCCTCGTCTACCGCCATTTCCGCCTATGCCACCGTCACTTCCAATCGGTGATGTTCCGCCAACACCACCAAGCGTGCAACATCCTGCATCACCATCGCCTAACTCTCCATTCGCGCCATTTCCTCCGTTTGTTCCTGGAACGCCCGCAATACCTGTTGCACCTGCGCCAGCATTTCCTGCAATAATTTGACAACGAACAATGTCATAGTTAGAGCAATTCGTAAGATGCAATCCGTAAGTTGAAATTCCTTCCTGTGTAGAAGCGGGCGCATCATCAGTGCGAATTGTTAAATCCTGCAAGCGGAAATACACCGCGCTGTTTACATACATGGCAACAATTCGCTGTGCGTTGAGAGGCCCTTCGGGGTTTAATGCGCTGCGAAAAATTGTTGTTGCTCCTGCCTGACTTGTTTTAATCCAACCGCTTCCTGCATCAAAGCCGCCTTCAATAGTAAGTAAACTTGTAAGTGAAATTGGATTGTCAATAGTGTAGGTGCCGGTTGACATTTTTATCGTGAGGTTATTGCACTGAGCGAGTGAAATGCCCGTGAACAAATCAGTAGGAGTTGCGGAAGAAAGTCCACTGCCTGTTCCTGTTGGCGTTACATAAATAACATTACAAACTTGCGCAGGTGGAGGAGGGCTGTATTCAACATAAGCAGTATCGTAAGATTCGCAGCCATACTGATTGACTGACTCAATCGTGTAAGTTGTATTGGAAGTCGGGGTAACAACAATGGAAGCAATGGATTCACCCGTGCTCCAGAGCAAAGTAGAGCCGGGAGCAGATGTTGCATTGAGTTGTAAAGAGGAACCTGCGCAGATGACAGAGTTTTTTGGAAAAACAGTTACGGGGTCGGAAGGACGAACTATTACTTGAACATCATCCGAAGCAGCGCAACCATCAGGATAAAGCGCAGTGAGCGTATAAGTGGTTGTGATTTGCGGACATGCATTTGGATTCGGAATTGTCACATCCGAAAGTCCTACGGTGGGCGACCACGAATACACAACACCCGCAGGGCGGTTCAATTCATCCAACTGTTCACATTCATCTTCGCAGATGTCCAAATCAGGACCAATATTAATTGGAGGATTCGGATTTCCCTGCACGACAACTGTATAGGTGTAAGCATTCCGTCCAAGCACAGGACAGGCATTATCCACTACAGTGATTGAAAAATTATGTGAACCAATATCGCTAACAGTCGGAGTCCAGCAGAGTTGTCCGTTTTGAAACGGAGCGCCTGACGTTGTAAAAGTTGCGCCTTGAATTCCACCGTTGTAAGTGAGTGTGGTGGTTTGTCCAGCATCAGGGTCGGTGGTGATCATATCAAGACAAAGCGGAAATCCTACACAGATGCTTGCGGTGAAAGTCGGTGTCCCGTTGATGCCCGAAGCAGTAGGTAGATTATTGCTGCAATTCAACACCACTAATTGTAAGTCGCGAATCGTTGAGCCAATCAACACTCCGTTTCTGTATTCATCTACGCGCACGGTGACGACAGCCTGCTGATTCGCTCTTGCATTGAAAGTCATCTGCCCGGTTTGCGTGTTAAATCCAAAAGCGCCATTCGTTGAAAGCGGATTCGTTGGAGAAAATCCTCCCACGTAAGGAATCACCGTGGAGCGGTCAGTGCGTGGGGCAATCAATGAATAGACAAGCGAGTCGCCATCAATATCCACTGCGCCATGATTATAGTTAAAAGTTTGATTTGCGCAGAAATACGGAACAGGCAGCGTGGTGAAAATTGGCGAGTTGTTGCAGAGGTTGTTTGTATTATTCAGCGTAACCTCTGCATAAATATTTTGCGATCCGGGGTCGAACAAATTTGTGATGGCATAGTTGCGGCAGCAGAGCGTATAGCTGATTACCCAATCGGTGCATTGCAGCGGCAGGGCAAAATTGCTGGCATAAACATACTGCTCGATACCCGGCAACGAACCGCCCGAACAGGCGCTGTTGGGAAACTGCGAAGGACAAAGCGGAGAAACTTCGGTAACACTTTGCAACTGCAAATCAATCGTGGCATTCACACCGCATGATGAAGAAAAAATCTGAACAGAAGCGCCCGGGTCAGGAGCATCAATGCCATTGCAATCGCGATAGAAATTCAGCGTGAAGCGGTAGTTGTTTCCGCCCAAACACTCATAGGCAAGGTCAATGCCGACAGAGTGCGTAGCATAAGTTTTTTCAAACACCAACAGCAGGAAAAAAAAAAGCGCAGCGTTTTGAAAATTTTTTCTCAAGTAGAAATTTTTAGTCAGCCTGAAAAGCAGGGGTTGCCAAGTTACTGAAAACTAAGAGTGTTACTTAGCAGATGCAGGAGAAATAAGAGAGGTTGCAGGCTTGCGATTGCTGCAATTTGCTTTATTTAAAACTTCGGACAGAAATCCACCGGGGACATTTTGCGCTCATCTTGTTTTCCGTAAATGTAAATCACAGAAAGTTCGATAGCGCCCTGGCTGTTGCTTGCTAATTGCAAATCAGAAAGGTTGATGTCGTAACTGATTCCAAAGCGGAATCCATCATATTCATAAGCCACCATTGCAATGGCGGCATCTTTGTCAAATGCGCGAAACCATGCTCCCACGTAAAAAGTATTTTCCTTGTTCACTTTAAATCCGATTGCCGAACCGACTGTAACTTCAGATGCGGTGTTTTGAATCAGGTACATGAATCCGGGAGTGAGAATCACTTTTTCACCCAAGCCGATGTCTATTCCGCCATGTGCAGTATAACGCGGGCTTAAACGATTTTCTTCTCCTGACTGCACAAGAAAATATTCTTTTGGCTTGTGCAGGTGAAACATTGAGGCGCCAATATATCCGGTTACATTATCCAAAAATCTTCCCCTGAAAAGAATGCCTACGGTGAAGTCGGGAAAAATAAAAGAAGTGCGGTCAATATTCTCCCCGTTGGGAGCGCTTAAATCAAATCCGAAATTTTGATCGAACTGTTCTTCAAAGGCGAGTTTGGTGAAATCAATTCTGCGTTGTGTGATGCCGACATTTGCGCCCAATGCAATGCTATAGCGGCTGTTTTCATCTAATACTTTATGATAAGCCGCGCTTGCCATTACCGTCATATTTGTAAGCGCTCCATCACCGGCACGGTCATTAAAAACATGAACGCCCACTCCAAAGCGGTCGTACTTTAATTTTTTTTGCAGCAGGCGAATGTCAAAGGAACCTGCATAAGTCGTGAACGAAGAAGATTTCAGAAAACTGAACCATTGATTGCGATAATTTGCCGCCACGCGAAACTTGCCGTTGAAACCGCCTGTCAATGCAGGATTCAAGGGAAGCGGAGCCGCATAGTATTGAGAGAAGTGAATATCCTGCGCGCAAACAACCGATGCCGAAATCAAAAGAAGCCCGGTGAATAGTTGTCTAAGGTTCATAAATCTTGGGTTTTGAGCTAATGCTCTCAGGGGCTAAAGTTAAAAGGTTTTCTCAAGTAGATAAAGGTGCCAAAATAGGTGTTTTTATTTCAACCTATTCATATTTTCCACGCAAAACTTTTCACCACAGATTATTCAACGTAATGAAGTCGCTATTTATGCGCAGCTATTGTTCATGCAGAGACGCAAAGTCGCAGAGAAATCAAATTCAAATCTACTTTTGCGGCTTTGCGTGAAAATATCCCGTTAAATCAGTTCTGTAAATATTTTTGAGCGAAATTTCGCCTGATTTTCAATGAGTTATAAAGGTAGGTGCTAAAAAATCATGGAATTGCTTGTTTGAACAAACCTGAACTGATACCTTTGCACACCTTTTTAAAAAACTGAACGAATTAAGCTCAACCAGTGGATACCCTAAGCTACAAAACAATTTCAGCCAACAACCAGACCGTAAAGCGTGACTGGTATATTGTGGATGCTGAGAACAAAACCCTCGGCAGATTGGCAACCCAAATCGCCACCGTGTTGCGCGGCAAGAACAAGCCGTACTATACGCCTCACGTGGACTGTGGTGATTATGTCATCGTGCTGAATTCCGCAAAAGTGCGTTTCACGGGAAAAAAATTCACCGACAAAGTCTATACAAGACACACCGGATATCCGGGCGGTCAGCGATTTACTTCCCCAAAAGAACTCGTTGCAAACGGCAAGTCAGAATTCATCATTGAAGAAACTATCAAACACATGCTTCCTAAGACCACGCTTGGCAGGCTGATGTTTAAAAAAATGTTTGTGTATGCAGGCAACGAGCATCCGCACAAAGCACAGGAACCCAAACCTCTCAATCTTCAAAAATAATCCATGAGTAAAGAAACCAATGCCGTAGGCAGAAGGAAGGCAGCCGTAGCGCGTGTCACCATCAGCAAAGGAAAGGGCAACATCACCGTAAACGGAAAAGACTACAAAGACTATTTTCAGGTAATCCATCTGAGAGAGAGAATTGAGCAACCCTTCGTATTAGTGGCGGAAGCAAAAGAATTTGACTTCACAGTGAATGTGGATGGCGGTGGCGTGAAGGGTCAGGCAGATGCGGTGAAACTTGGTATCGCCCGTTGCCTCATAAAGGATAATCCGGAACACAGACCTAAATTGAAAGCGGCAAAGATGCTCAGGCGCGATGCGCGTGAAGTGGAAAGAAAGAAACCCGGCTTGCGCAAGGCAAGAAAGAGATCACAATTCAGCAAACGTTAAAAGAATCATTCAATATTCAATATGGCTCAAGTCACACACAAAGAACTGCTGGATGCAGGCGTACACTTCGGACATCTCCGCAAAAAATGGAATCCAAAGATGCTGCCTTACATTTTCATGGAGAAAAAAGGCATCCACATCATTGATTTGTACAAGACAAAAGACAAATTAGATGAAGCAGCTAATGCATTGAAATCTATTGCGCGCTCAGGAAAGAAAATCCTGTTTGTTGCTACAAAGAAACAGGCGAAGGTAGTAGTGGAAGAATGCGCGAAGAAAGTAAACATGCCTTATGTTACGGAACGCTGGTTGGGCGGCATGTTGACCAATTTCGCCACTGTGCGCAAGTCAGTGAAGAAGATGCAAAGCATCGAGAAACTGCTCTCTGACCCTTCTTCAGCAGAAGGTATCACAAAGAAAGAAAGACTCGTATTGACGCGCGAAAAAGAGAAGCTCGAAAAAGTATTGGGTGGCGTAGCGCAGTTGAACAGGCTTCCTTCAGCAATCTATCTCGTAGATATTCACCATGAGCATATTTCATTGGCAGAGGCGAACAAGTTGAACATCACTTCCTTCGGAATGGTGGATACCAACTCCGACCCCAACGAAGTGGATTTTGCAGTTCCTGCAAATGATGACGCTTCAAAATCAATTGCAATTATCACCAATTATCTTACTGATGCAATTCTCGAAGGCTTGCAGGATAGAAAGAAAGACAAAGATGATTTTGACTCGGCAAAAGCAGCCGGAGAAAATGCAGATGAAGACGGTGGGGAAGATGGCGATGATGCAGATGATAAATCTGGCGATGCTGCTGACGGTGGATATGATAGCACTGATGGTGTAAAGCAAAAAGAAGTGAAGCAGGATAAGTTAGGTGTACGCAAAAAAGAAGTGGATCGTAAGCCGGTGGGCGCTGGTGCGAGACGTCCAAGACGTTGATGCGCGGAATTCAATTATTTCAAGCAAGTAAGTTTTTAAAATCATGACAGCGACAATCACAGCACAAGCAGTAAACGAACTCAGGTTAAAGACAGGTGCAGGTTTAATGGATTGCAAAAAAGCATTGACCGAAGCTAATGGCGATATGGAAGCAGCGATTGATTACCTGAGAAAGAAAGGCGCGAAAGTTTCTGAACTGCGCGCAGGAAAAGCGGCTAATGAAGGAGTTGCGCTTGCAAAAACTTCTGCTGACGGAAAAATTGGCGTTGCCATTCACCTTAGCAGCGAAACAGATTTCGTTGCGAAAAATCAGGAGTTCGTGACATTCGCACAGCAAATTGCAGAGACTGCTTTGCAAAGCAAGCCGAACTCGCTTGATGAATTGTTGCAACTCTCTGTTGATGGAATTACCATCAAAGACAAGTTGAATGACCTTGTAGGAAAAATCAACGAAAATATTCAACTCTCAAAATACGAGAAACTCACAGGTGAAGCGGTGGTAGCATACAATCACGGCAGCAGAGTTGCTGTGTTGGTACAATTGAATAAAACAATAAACCCCGCAATTGAAGCGATTGGTAAAGACCTCGCAATGCAGGTTGCTGCAATGAATCCGGCAGGTGTTGATAAAGACAGTGTTGATGCTGCTACGCTCAAGCGCGAATTGGAAATCGGTATGGAACAAGCGCGCGCGGAAGGTAAGGCGGAGAATATGATTGAAAAAATTGCGCAGGGCAAGCTCCAAAAATTCTTCAAAGAGAATACGTTGGTGAATCAGCAATACGTGAAAGACAATAGCAAAACTGTTGAACAGGTTTTGAAAGAGGTGGACAAAGAATTGAAGGTGGTAGCCTTCAAGCGAGTGGCGCTCGGAAACTAAAACAAGAAAAAAGAGAGAAGCAATTCTCTCTTTTTTATTTTTGGAACTCTCAAACTCCCCTCCTTTTAAAGGAGGAGGGGCTGAGGGTGGTTATCTTTAGGGCAGTTCTAAAAAATTGCTTTTTTGACTGCCTCACCCCATTCCTCTCCGAATGGAGAAGGGTGTCAGTTGTAGAATTTTTAGAACCGCCCTTAATGAATAACAAAGAGCCTATTCATAACTGGAAATCTTTAAAAGATACCAGAAGGGAATTAAGAAGTAATCTTACTTCTGCGGAAGCCACGCTTTGGATAATGTTGTAAAAAAGTCAGTTGGAGGGAAGAAAATTCAGGAGGCAACACAGCATTGGTACTTACATCGTTGATTTTATTGCCCAAAGGAAAAACTGATTATTGAGTTGGACGGTAAATCCCATTTTGAAGTGTCGGGAAAGTTGTATGATGAGCAAAGAGATAATTATCTTGCGGGACTTGGACTGCGTGTACTCCGTTTTGAGAACAGAGAATTGTTTGAGAATCCTGAAAGAGTGTTGGATGAGATGAAGGGAAGTTTTATGAGAGTAGCGCAACGAGCGGGCTAACCACCCCCTGCCCCTCCTTGAAAAGGAGGGGAGTTGAGCAAGATTTGCGCTTTGAATAATTTTAACGAACTGACGAAAACAGCTAATGAAATATAAACGCATCCTCCTTAAGCTCAGCGGTGAATCGCTGATGGGCGCAAACCAATACGGCATTGACCCCAAGCGCATTGACCAATACGCAGAAGACATCAAAGAAATCATCAGTGGAAATATTCAGGTTGCCGTTGTGATTGGCGGTGGAAATATTTTTCGTGGATTGCAGGCGGAAGAAAATGGCATTGAGCGCGCGCAGGGCGATTACATGGGAATGCTCGCAACTGTCATCAATGGCATGGCGCTGCAAAGCGCGTTAGAAAAAGCAGGATTGAAGACACGCCTGCTCTCCGCAATTAAGATGGAACAAATTTGCGAGCCGTATATCCGCAGAAGAGCAATCAGGCATTTAGAAAAAAACCGTGTGGTGATTTTTGCCGCAGGCACAGGAAATCCCTTTTTCACTACCGACACCGCAGCAGCTTTACGCGCTGTTGAAATTGAAGCCGACATCATTCTGAAAGGAACACGCGTGGACGGCATTTACACTGCCGACCCTGAGAAAGATAAGAAAGCAAAGAAGTATGACACCATTTCATTTGATGAAGTGATTAAAAAGAATTTGCAAATAATGGATCAAACCGCATTCACGCTGTGCAGGGAAAACAAGCTGCCCATTATTGTGTTTGACATGAACAAAAAAGGCAACCTGCGTAAGCTGCTGAAAGGCGAAAAGATTGGTACTTTAGTGAAATAATTTTTGCCGGACTCGTTCCGGCATCCCCTTATTAATTTTGACAAGGGGATTCCGGCATGAAACCGGAATGACAACAAACAACGAAGCCATGACTGAAGAAGTAAAAATGTATCTCGATGAAGCGCGGGAGCAAATGGAAAAAGCCATCGCGCATTTAGAAGATGAACTCACAAAGGTGAGAGCAGGAAGGGCGAATCCATCTATGTTGGGTGAAATCAAAGTAGATTATTATGGAACGCTCTCACCGTTGGGTCAGGTAGCAAACGTATCTGCGCCAGATGCGCGCACACTGATGATTAAGCCGTGGGATAAATCCATGCTCCAGTTGATTGAGAAAGCGCTGCTTGCTGCCAACATTGGGCTAACTCCTCAGAATGATGGTGAAGTGGTGCGCCTTAACATTCCAATATTGACGGAAGAGCGCAGAAAGACGTTGGTAAAACAAGTACACCAGATTGCAGAACACTCAAAAGTGAGTATCCGCAGTGCAAGGCGTGATGGTAATGAAGGCATCAAATCATTGCAAAAAGATGGACTTGGTGAAGACGCAGCAAAAGCAGCCGAAGCCGATGTTCAGCATTTCACGGATGCCTATATCGCCAAAGTGGACAAGCATGTGGAAGCGAAGGAAAAGGAAATCATGACGGTGTAGTGCCATTCCGGCTTTATGCCGGAATCCCCAAGTCGTGAAACTCAATCGGGGGATGTCGGAACAAGTCCGGCATAACATCACGCCCAGACCTTTGTTCCTTCTGTGCAGTTTTTGCAAATATCAATTTCCTCTCTCGACTTCAGCAGGTTGGTTCTGAAACTGCGGTAAGCATCGCCATTCCAGATTTCGGAGAAGCGTTGTTGCTTTAAATCACCCATTACATACTTCGCGTCTTTGTCAAAGCAGCAGGGCACTACTTTTCCATCCCACGTTACTACGCTTGAATGCCAGAGCTTCCAGCAATGATTCAATAACTCGTTTTTGATTTGGTATTTAGGTTCGTCATTCTGAGCGGAGGCTTTGCGAAGCGAAGAATCTCTAAGCTCCGAAGTGTGAGATGCTTCGCTGGCGCTCAGCATGACGGAGTCTATGGAGTTTGGAGAAGTGGTGAGATGGTATCTCGCATACTTCCCCTCCTTCGGTATCAACTCGCTTCCCTTTTCAAAATCATATACCTGCGCGGTTTTTATTTTCACTTCATCAACGCCATACTCTTTTGCGAGGCGATGCACTTCTGCTATCTCGCTTTCATTATGACTGAACACCACAAACTGAAAGATGATGTGCGGTGTTGCCGATTGAAGTTTCTTTTTCCAATGCACAAGCTGCTTCGTTCCTTCCAGCACTTTCTGCAACGAGCCGCCAATGCGGTATTTTGCATAACTCTCCTGCGTGATGCCATCTATCGAGATGATGATGCGCGATAAACCCGACTCCACCGTTTCCCTTGCCCGGTCGTTATCTAAGTAGTGCGCATTGGTGGAGGTGACGGTGTAAATCCCTTTTCGCGAAGCGTATTTCACCAACTCTGAAAACTGCGGATGCAGGTAAGGTTCCCCCTGGAAATAGAGATACAGATACAACAGATGCCTTTCCGTTTCATCCAGCACTTTTTTAAACAACTCCATTTCCAACATGCCGGTGTCGCGGGTGAAGGAGCGCAACCCGCTCGGGCATTCAGGGCAGCGCAGGTTGCAGCTTGTGGTAGGCTCTATGGAAAGGGTAATAGGATAGCCGCTGATTTCGGTGTTGCCTGATAGCCGCGAGCGGTAGTAGGATGACAGTATCCTTCCTGCATTTCCTGCTTTGGCGGGCGTGAGTTTATTCAGGAAATGAAATGCGTCTCTCATTATCATAATTAAAAACGAAGTGCGTTCGGGATAAGAAAGGCTAAAGCCCTTTCCCTTATTGAAATCATCTCAACCCCGACCTGAAGGTCGGGGCAATTTGTTACCCCGCCTTTTAAGGCGGGGTAATGAGAAAGGGGTATTCTGTCCAGAAGGGCTTCAGCCCTTATATTTCGTAGCCGCATTCCCCCCTCAAAACTTAAAACTTGGTAGTATGTCAGCAAAACGGTTACTTTGCACCTGCATTTTTTCAACCAAATTAAACGAACCATGTCAGACATTGCATCAAGAGTAAAGAAAATCATCGTTGATAAGCTGGGCGTAGAAGAAAGCGCTGTGACCAATGAAGCCAGCTTCACCAATGATCTTGGCGCTGATTCATTAGACACTGTTGAACTCATCATGGAGTTTGAAAAGGAGTTTAACATCTCCATCCCTGACGAAAAAGCTGAAACCATTACTACGGTGGGGCAGGCGATTGCTTACCTCGAAGAGGGAGTAAAGTAATTTATCTTTTTGAACATGCCGTTTCCAAGAGTCGTTATCACGGGCTTGGGAGCTATCACTCCTTTGGGAAACAATGTGCCTGACTTTTGGCAGGCGTTGCTTTCCGGCACGAGTGGTGCGGGTCCCATTACCCAATTTGACGCAGCGAAATTCAAAACGCGCTTTGCCTGCGAGGTGAAGGGCTTTGACCCCTCATCTCTGCTCGACAAGAAAGAAGTGCGCAAGCTCGACCGCTTCGCCCACTTTGCCCTTGCCGCTGCCGATGAAGCGATTCGTGATGCAGGCTTCGATTTGGAGAAACTCGACAAAGACCGCACGGGCGTTATCTGGGGTTCGGGCATTGGCGGCATCAAAACATTTGACATGGAGTTTGAAGAATATGTAAAGAACGGCAAAGAGCCGCGCTTCAACCCTTTCTTCATTCCAAAAATGATACTTGATATTGCAGCCGGGCACATCTCCATCAAATATGGCTTTCGCGGGGTCAACTTCGCCACCGTGTCCGCCTGCGCATCCTCCACCCACGCTATCATTGACGCATTTAATTATATCCGCCTCGGCAAGGCAAAGGCGATTATCACCGGAGGCTCCGAAGCGGCAGTGTGCGAATCGGGCATTGGTGGATTTTCCGCCATGCGCGCCATGTCGCAGCGCAACGACAGCCCCGAAACAGCCTCGCGCCCTTTCGATTTGGATAGAGACGGCTTCGTGCTGGGCGAAGGCGCAGGCGCATTAGTATTAGAAGAACTCGAACACGCCAAAGCGCGTGGCGCAAAAATCTATGCCGAAGTGGGCGGGGGCGGATTAACTGCCGATGCCCATCACCTCACCGCTCCCCACCCCGAAGGGCTGGGCGCGATAAACGTGATGAAGATGACGCTCGAAGATGCGGGTATGACCACCACCGACATTGACTATATCAACGTACACGGCACCAGCACCCCCCTGGGCGACATTGCCGAAACGCTCGCCATCAAAAAAGTGTTTGGCGACTACGCCTATGCGCTCAATATCAGCTCTACCAAATCCATGACGGGGCATCTGCTTGGCGCAGCAGGCGCCATTGAAGCCATCGCCAGCATCCTTGCCGTGCAGCACGACATCGTGCCGCCTACCATCAACCATTTTACTGACGACCCCGCGCTCGACAACCGCCTCAACTTCACCTTTCACAAAGCGCAGCCCCGCACCGTGCGCGCAGCCCTCAGCAACACCTTCGGCTTTGGCGGGCATAATGCGAGCGTGATTTTTAAAAAGTTTTAAGTCATAAGTTCTAAGTTTTAAGTGAACAGCCGATTTGGATTTACTTAATACTTAAAACTTACAACTTAGAACTTACAGCTTACAACTTGCCTTTGGCGCGTACTACTCTCGTTTCTTTAATGGCTCTGTATAGAAGCGCTGACAATAGAAGGGGAGTGGTGTTTTTCAGCAAAGCGACAGTTCCCGTCATTCTGAGCGGAGTCCTACGCAGCGAAGAATCCCCAACTTACATT
>JAWXCB010000062.1:0-70052 GCA_034440455.1 Chitinophagales bacterium | reverse complement strand
TTTAGACTATTTAAATTTCTAAAAAAATAATGACATCTCATTGCCATCTCGCTCAAAAGTGTGAATGATGTAACTCTTTTTAGGAATTGTGTAACGGTTCGACAAACTCCTGCCCTCATCTTTGCCTCGTTAATTTTTTTAATCAATGCCTCTCAGGCATTAAACCAAAATTTATGAATTCTCAAAAATCAACATGGTCGCTTAGCGCGGCACTATTAATTGTAACTGCTTTTTGCCTGTCCTCTGCGGACACAAGCGCAAAAGGTTTTTATTTCCCGATTGCCTATGTTACTCATGGCGCAACCGATACTGACGGTGATGGAGTGAGTGATAAAAAAGATAAATGCCCTGATACGCCCAAAGGCGTAGCGGTAAGCAAAACCGGTTGTCCGTTAGATGCCGATAAAGATGGCGTGGTGGATTATCTCGACAAATGCCCGCGCACGATAGGCACTGTTGCGATGAATGGTTGCCCTGATACGGATAAAGACGGTGTTTCTGATTTTGATGATAAATGTATCAATGTGCCTGGTATTGCGCGCTTTAAAGGATGCCCTGATAGTGATGAAGATGGAATTGAAGATGCTGAAGACAGATGTCCGAATGCAAAAGGATTAGACAGGTTTAAAGGCTGCCCCGATACAGATGGTGATGGTGTGGAAGATGGAATGGATAAATGCCCCGGTTCTGAAATGGGCATCATCGTGGATGCCACAGGTTGCAGCGCTGACCAGGACAGGGACGGCATCATTGATTCGGATGATAAATGCCCCGATACAGAAAAAGGAATCAAAGTGGACGCAAGAGGATGTCCTTCTGATGTGGATGGAGATGGCATTGTTGACTCGAAAGATAAATGCCCCACTACAAAAGGCGAAGGCACTACCAATGGCTGCCCTGAAGTGAAAGTAATAGTAGTGAAACGCTTGCAGACCATTGCGCGCGGAATCAACTTTGAATCTGATAAGGCTGCGCTGAAAACTGCTTCTTACCCGATGCTGGATGAGATTGTAAGCATCCTGAAAGAATACCCCGATTATAATTTGAAGATGGGCGGTCATACGGATAACGTGGGAGAAGACCAGTATAACATTGACCTTTCACAGGCGCGTATGGATGGCGTAAAATCCTACCTCGTGAGCAAAGGAATTCCGCTTATCAGAATTGAGGCTACGGGTTATGGCGAAAGGAAACCGCTTGTTTCCAACAACACTGCTGAAGGCAGAATGCAAAACAGGCGCGTGGAATTAGAATTGGTTTTACAATCATAGGAAGAACCCGAGGCGAAGGCTCCATGGTGTTGCCTATTTAATATAAAAACATTTAAATAACAATTTTTAAACTTTTAAACAACAAACAAAATGACTACAAGAAAGAATTTTTTCGCTGCCTTTTCAATTTTAACACTGCTTTTTGTATTCCTGGCAACAGGATGCAAGAAAGATGACGATGATGATACGCCATTAGCCCAAACTTCTTATGACATGAAAGTAAAAGATGTTCTGGGAATAACCGGCACTGTGATATTCTACAAAAGAACTAATTCGACTACTGTTGAAATCACGCTGAACGGTGTAAGCTCCGGCAATCACCCTGCGCACATTCATTTGAATTCCGCAGTAGAAACGGGAGGTATTTCCATCACGCTGAACCCCGTGGACGCTACAGGGAAAAGCGCTACTTCAGTAACGATGCTGGACAACAACACTCCTATTACTTATGAGGATCTCCTCGTGTTTGACGGCTATATCAATGTGCATGAAAGCGCATCAAACCTTGGCGTTATCATCTCGCAAGGCGATATTGGAGCCAACAAGCTGACAGGCGCAAGCAAAAGCTACAATTTGACAACGGTTGATAGTTCAGGCGTAGCGGGTACGGTGCTTTTTGAAAAAAGAAATAGCAACAAAACGCTTGTCACCATTTCGCTTGACGGCACTATCACGGGAGGAACGCATCCTGCGGAAATTCATTTAGGTGATGTAAATACTGTCGGTGGCGGTCCCGTTGTAGTTACGCTAAACAGCGTGGATGGCGCAACAGGAAAAAGTTACAGCAATATCCGCAATTTGATAAACGGAACTGCGATTACTTATGATGACTGGGTTGTTTATGATGGCTATGTAAATGTTCTGGAATCTTTGGCTAATCCATCCTCTATACTTTGTCAGGGGAACATAGGCGAATAGTGAGATAATACCAAGACGTTTTGGAAAGAAATTTCCAAAACAAAAAAGCGTTCCGTTCAAACTCGGGACGCTTTTTGTTTTTATCAAAGGATTTAAATGAACTCATTAGCGTCTTGTTATTACTCAAAGATATTCAGTTGATTAGGATTTTGTTCTTTGAAATATTGTAAATCAGGATTGTCAAACAATTGATGGAGCAGCACTTTGCATAAAAGGGAGATGCTCAGAATTTGTAGAATTTCGTATTACGATTGCTGGAGTTTCATTTTGTGTTTGATGATAGCAACGAGTAAGTAAGTGATGATGGCAATATAGATTTGTGTCTTCACGGCATTGTTGCTGTGTCCCCAGAATGATTTGATCTTAAGGTGTTGTTTGATCCACTTGAAGAACAATTCTATTTTCCAGCGGTACTTGTAGAGTTGAGCGATGTCAGTTGCCGAAAGCTCGAAGTTATTGGTCATAAACACAAACTGTTTCTGCGTACCCGCATCGTAATATTTGATGCGTCTGATGCGGTCAGGGAATATCAGGGCTACCGGGTGATTTTTTAATCTCACCGTTTGGTCGCACCTCACACCCTTGTGCTTATCGGCTGCATGGGAATACAATCGAACAAACTGAAAGTTTTCTTTTGCACGCGTGACGAAATAGGCATCGCACTGGTGAATGGCGTACAGACGTTCAAAGTCAATGAATCCTTTTTCCATGATGTAGAAGCCACCCGCCTCAAATGAAATCAGGTCTAAGAAATTTACTTCATGCACTGCTCCGCTGGTCACATGAAGGAATGTGGGGATATTGGTTTTGATGTCGAACAAGGTGCGCAGCTTCACAGCCGCTTTGTGCTTGCGAAATTTCGCCCACCAGAACACACTCAGGCAAAGATCAATCACGGTCGCATCAATGGCGTACACGGGTGAATCTATCTTCAAATCAAAAGCACTCTCACTCAGGCAAAGCACTCGCGCTTGTTCAATCAACACGGCAGCAAAGGATTCATAGATGCGATAATCCCTTCTCTCATTGGCTTTGGCAAGATTGGCTTTGGAGATGCCTTTGCCCATACCCAAGTGATAGAATTTTTGCTGTTGTGCCCAAAGGCAGATCATTAAATCGCTCAGGCTTTCACGATTGGTGAGTTGCCCGAACATCATGCACATCAATTGGTGCCAACATGTAAAATGTTGCACCTTGTAGTTGCCACTATATTTGCTTACACAACCAGTAAAATCATTATGAGCAAGAAATGAAGCGACCTGAGCAAAGACATATTACCTTGATTCATTCAGGTAAAGTAATCCTTGGCAGATGCTCAAACTGAATTCAAATCGTTTAAACTCTCAACTCCTCCCAACACCTGATTTGTCAATACTTTCAAAGAACTTTACCTTGCAACAACAAGACGTTAATGAAATGAACTTAAAAAAAATATAACCATGAGCGAAACAAATAATTCAAATGCCGACAATAAGAATCCTATAAGCGAACGCTCTGACAATATCGAAAAGAATCTTTCAAAAAATGGCGGAGGCGATGGCGATAAGAAAAAAGGGGGAGACGCCAGCAGTTCACGCTGGGGACAGGAAAACCTCAGCACAAAAGATTGCGGACAAAATCCTGATAAGCTCCGTTCGCTGGGTGAAAGAGAACTTTCGGAATTTGATAATAATACCACTACGGTTGGACAACCCGGTAACCGCAAGAGCCTCACTTTAATTGACCGTGAGGAGGATAAGTTAACGTGAGTTTGGGATAGTAAAGAATTTCTCCTTTTCTCCTTTTGCTTCGTCAACCTCTCCTAACCTCTCCCTCCGGGAGAGGGACACTCAGATTTTCGTTCAAAAAAATGCAAGAATGTTCGGACATCCTCTCCCTGTGGGAGAGGGGCGGGGTGAGGTTCTCAAGAGAAAACATTTTCCTATCTCGAACTCAAGTTAGTTTCTGATAATAGGAGATGCCGGAATAAGTCCGGCATGATACTTTGTTCTTCCTCATGTGTGAATCATGTAAATCTTATCTGCAATTGTGTAACGGTTAGCAGCATAGAGAGCTTCACCTTTGTATCACAAATTTTAAAATAAAAAACAAAATGAAAAACACAAAAAATTACCTGTGCGCAGTGGTTCTACTGAGTGCCGGAATGGTTGTATTGTCTTTAAACCCTGTAAAGGCGCAAGAGAATCAACAAAACATTCAAATTCAACAAAATAATGATAGCCCCAAGGGTGAAGGGAAAAATGCCAGCGCATCTGATGCTGACTTCCCCATGATGGAAATCGGTTTTAGATTTATGCCGACCTTCTCTTCCTTTCAACTGAAGGATTCAGGAGGTGGTGAAGTGGATGGCGATTTTAGCTTCGGCTACGGATTCGGAGCCGTGATAGGGGTAAATTTCCAAGAGCACATTGGATTACAAGGCGAACTTATTTATAGTTCCATTGCGCAAAAGTACCGTGATCAGGATTTGGACTATACAGTCAAACTCCACTACATCAATATTCCCTTATTGTTTGCGCTGAACACCGGTAAAACAAAAGTGGTCAACTTGAATGTAGTCGTTGGTCCCCAATTCGGAATTAATGTAGGCTCAGATATTAAAACTGTGGATGGGAATGAAGACGTGGCTGTTCTGGCAGTGAGAGGAGGCGACCTTGGATTTGCTTACGGTGCCGGGCTTCAATTCGGGCATCAGGTGAAATTCGACCTTGGGTTTCGAGGTGTTTACGGCTTAATTGATATTAGTGACGACAGCCGGACAAAAACTACAGACCAATATTATGTGCTTGACCGTACGCATGTAAAGACTTATTCACTCTATGCTGGATTGTCATTTTTATTCTGATAAAATCGCTTGGGTAATTAAAGTAGTTGCTTAGATAAATGCAAAACCCGTTCTCCTCAAGTGGACGGGTTTTGTATTCAAGCAACTTATTGCTGTTTTTAAAAAAGCAAAATTCCATACAGCCTTGCCTGAATCTCAAAACTTACTTATCATCGCTTATTCACCATGGTAAAGCGCTTCATCAGTTTCGGATCTGATTTTGAAAACAAGGAAGAAATTATCCTCCGCGATTATCTGGCGCTGCAACGCACCAAATTGGCGAATGAAAGAACGCTGCTGTCTTACCTCCGCACTTCACTCTACCTGCTGCTGGGCGGAATCGCGTTTTTACAATTGCAGGGCTTCGATAATATAAAGTGGATAGGCTACCTCTCTCTTGCCCTCAGCATCCTCCTTTTGGTGATAGGCGTTTTTAGATTCTATCAACTCAAAAACCGATTGAACAGCTATTACCGTTATTATTCCAATGGCAAACCTGCTTCTGAAAAAACTCAAATCCCGCAAGGATAAAAAATGCCAACGCCCGTCATCATTATCATCATCGGACTTTTTATTTTCTGCGGGCATTTCCTCAGTGGGGTGTTTGAGCGCAGAAGCATTCCCGATGTGCTCGGACTGATGCTTATCGGAATTCTTTTAGGTCCCGTTTTTCATCTTTTCGACCCCGCTTCATTTGGAAAATTCGGCTCCCTGTTCAGCAACCTCGTGCTCATCTTCATCCTGTTTGAAAGCGGAACGGATTTGAAAATCGCGGAGATAAAAGAATCTTTTAAAGACTCAGCAGCCATCACATTTGTCGGTTTTATCACAACAATGATTGCGGTGTTTTTGCTTTGCAAATTGATTTTCGGATTGCCGATTTTAACCTGCCTGTTTATTGGTTCTACTCTCGGTGGCACTTCATCAGCCGTTGTGGTGGGCTTGGTAAAAAAGATAGCAGTGCAGGCAAAAACATCCACCACGCTGATTATTGAATCAGCAGAATCTGATATTTTCACGCTTGCCATCCCGTTGAGCATCTTAGGATTAATGATTACCGGGCAGATGCAGGCAGATGTGGTGATTGCGCAATTCATCGCCTCCCTGGTAATCGCGCTGCTGATTGGCATCGGTGGCGCATTCCTGTGGGCGTTCATCATCAACAGATTTCCCACGCTGAAGGAAACAAAATTTTCAACGCCTGCATTTCTTTTTATCCTCTATGGAATTACGGAGTATTTGCATTTCAGCGGTCCGTTGACCGCGCTTTCATTCGGCATAGCCATTGGCAATCTGGAATATTTCGAGCCAAAAATTTTAGAGCCTTTCGTTCCTAAAGTGAGCATCATATTGCCGCCTGGCGAAAAGGACTTTTTTGGTCAGATCGTTTTTCTCCTGCGCACCTTCTTTTTTGTGTTCATCGGCATCAGCATTCAAATCAACCGCTTTGACTGGCTGTTTTGGGGCGCATGGATTACGTTCGTTCTGTTTATCGTGAGAATCGTGGTAGTGAGGTTCGTCATTTCCAAGCAAACACCGCTGCTTGACAAAACGGTGCTTTCTATCATGATACCCAAAGGACTTGGCGCAGCCGTTATCGCCTTGCTTCCTTTGCAGCAGGGACATCCTGACGGCATCATTATCCAATCAGTCTGTTATTCGGTAATTCTGTTCAGCACGCTGTATTGCGTTGGTTTATTTTTTCTTGTAAAAACAGGCATCGGCAAACCATTTTATTCCCTTCTCTTTGGAAAAGATACGCCCGTTTCATCTTCACAAATTGTGTGAAAGATGTAACTCTTATCGCTCTGTAGCCAATTAGCCTCCCTAATTGTTTTCTTCAAAACGGAAATTAAATTCCTCTTTATGAGAATTTTAGAAGGAGAACATATTTCTCTTAGCCTATTCTAATTGGCGTAATAGTCGTTGCGCAACTGCGCAATGCTCTTCTGAAATGTGTGAATCATGCAATTCATTTCAAGAATCGTGTAACACTATTGGGAATTAGTGGACTCACCTTTGTTGAGTAATTCCTAAATCAAACAATGAAAACTACAATAAAATTATTCCTATCGGAATTCACTACTCATGCAGGTTTCTGCCTGCTCATTTATTTTTTTCTGTTTTCCAAAACAGCAACAGGATTAAATCTTACAGTGGACAATAGCGTGTTGAAATGGAGCGATGGAACTATGGCTAAAATTGTTGAAGCTAATTCTCCGGAAACGCCTTTTCACTTTAATGATTATGCCTGGATGAATTGGCTTAGAAGCAAAGGCGTAAACACGTTGTATTGCACTACAAACGGAACGGATGGCGGCATCACCACAACTCCCTACATCAATAATAATCAGAACAGCGGATTTGATAATGTGAAAGTTGACCAATGGGTGGCGATGTCAAACTATTGGGTGAATACATTATGGAATGGCAAAGGCATCATGCACATCTTGCTTTCTGAAAAGGAAACCCACGATAAATATACTGCTGCCACGCAAAAGCAAATCATGTCGTTCCTCGTGCAGAAATTTTCCCCGGTTGCCGGAAATATAATTTGGGACAGAGAAGAATACCCCAACGGAAGAACCAGCCAAATCAATGATTTATACGCATACCTGAAAAGCATTGATTCTGATAACCTGCGGGGAATGCACAACAACACATCACAAAACCCATGGTCAGATCATTACAATTCTGATTTGATTCAGTTCCTCTCATTCCAGGAAAGCACGAATTCATTCAATAACAGGATTCGAACCGAAGTGTTGAAATTCACACAACAAATAACAACAGGTTACGCTTCCGAAATGACCGGAGGTTTTCAAACCAATGATATTGCCAAGGCTGAAACCGTCTTCAATGCCGCGCAACCATACAATGCAGGGGTAGGCGTTTATATTTCTTGTTGCGACCAGCGCAACACCTCTGATAATTGGTACAGAGCTTATGAACCCGTTTACACCCGCCTTGCGCAGCTTGCAGGAAATTCTGTTAACGTAATATCTGGTTGCACCGACCCCAATGCCACAAACTATAATCCAAGTGCCACCGTGGATGATGGCAGTTGCCAAACATGCAACGGCACATTGGATTGCAACAACGTATGCAACGGAAACGCGCAAACTGATTCCTGCGGAATATGCGCGGGAGGCAATACTGGCATCACGCCCTGCGCCTCCTCATCGAATGCCATCCGGTTTTGGCTCGTCAACGCATCAAACAATGCGATACTGTTTGAAATCACCGATAACATGACCTTTAGCAATTCCACAGGAATTAATGTTGTTGTGGATGGTCCCGGAGTGCAGGCGACTGTAAGAATGTTTTATGATGGACAACAAACCTCTTTTGAGAACACGGCTCCCTTCAGCGTTTTTGGCGACAATAACGGCAACTATAATCCTGCCAGTTTCACTCCCGGCAGTCATAGCATCAGGGCTGAGATTGAAGGAACCACAAGGGTGCGCACCGTTTACTTTACGGCAGGGGCAAGCAGTGATTTGTGTGCAACATTAAATTGTGATGATGCAAATCCATGCACGATTGATGGCTGCAATAGTGGCGTATGCACCTATCAGCCGGACCCCGGCTGCAATGGTTCATGCATCCAATTGGAAGTAGTTTCTTTTACACTCGTGCATACGGACGGCTCAGAAATCGGAACGCTTGTTAACGGAACAGAGATTGACCTTTTATCCATTGGCAACTTCAGCATAAGAGCAGATGTTTGCAACAACCCCGTGGGCAGCGTGCGCTTTACGCTGAATGGAAATATCCTGCGCACTGAAAATGGAATTCCCTATTCCATCCATGGAGATTCAAACGGAAACTTTGCTCCGTGGAATCCTTCACCCGGAAATTATACGCTCACCGCTACGCCATATTCCGGTTCAGGCGGTGGCGGCACAACAGGCATCAGCGAAATTGTCAACTTCACCGTGGCGGAGCAGCAGTCTCCCGGATGCACGGGCAATCTGCAATGCGATGACAACAATCCCTGCACCGTTGATAATTGCGTCAGCGGGCAATGCGCCAACACGCTTTTAAATTGCGATGATGCGGATGCCTGCACGATTGATGCCTGCAACAATGGCGTCTGCGCACATCAGCACAATCCCGATTGTAACGAATCTTGCACACAGGCGGAAGTGACTGCTTTCGTTTTAGTTAACGCCTCAAATGGAACACAGATAAGTGAACTTGTCAATGGAATGGTGATTGATAAATCATCCATCGTCAGTTTCAGCATCAGGACTGACATGTGTGATGCGCCTGTCGGGAGTGTAAGATTTATTTTAAACGGAAGTATTGTACGCACGGAAAACTATGCGCCCTATTCCCTGAAAGGTGATTACAATGATGGCGCTACTTATATTCCGTGGAACCCTGCACCCGGAAATTACACGCTCACCGGAACGCCCTATTCATCCTTTAATGGCAATGGAACTACAGGCGTTAGTCTGACTGTAACCTTTTCCGTAGTGGCGACACCATCGGGATGCAGCACAGACCGCGCGCAATGCAATGACAACAATGCATGCACAGTGGATGATTGCATCAGCAATCAATGCATCAGCGCTCCCATAGATTGCAATGATGACAATTCGTGTACGATTGAGATTTGTAACAATGGCGTTTGCGTGCACCAGACTGACCCTGATTGTAATCAGTTCTGCACGCAGCCTGAAGTTGTTTCATTCACATTGGTTCGTGCATCAAATGGCACAGAGATAAGTCAACTGATTAACGGAATGGTGATTAACAAATCTATTCTTGGAAATTTCAGCGTAAGAGCAAATGCCTGTGGCGAGCCGTTAGGCAGCGTAAGATTTACGTTAAATAGAAGCATTATCCAAACGGAAAACTACGCGCCTTATTCCATCAATAGCGATTTTAATAATGGCGCAACTTACACTCCGTGGAATCCAAACCCCGGCTACTATACGCTTCAAGGCATGCCCTATTCAGCTACGAATGGCAGCGGCACAGCAGGAGTCAGCGAGACAGTTTCTTTTACTATCACAAACAGCGCGGCAAAAATGGAAGGAAGTGAATTGATTGAAGATGAAGTTGTTTCTCCTCCACATCTTTTTGGTGATTTAAAAATTTATCCCAATCCATTTACCGATGAATTGATGCTTGATTGTACATCCGAAAATGAAGGAACCGCGAGGTTCCGCATTTTAAATTCACTTGGACAAACTGTTGCAACGGAAACAATTAAATTTCAAAATGGTGAAAACAAGAAAATCCTTTCCCTTGATAAAACTTTGCCGGGTGGAATTTATCTTCTCGAATTAGATTATGATGCTCATACAGAATACCGGAAAATATTCAAGCTGGGATTGCAATAAGGAGTTCTGTATATCCCGAATTGAAACCCAGTTATTTTTTTTAAACATTCTGTGAAGGAAAAGTATCCTAACATCTTCGTCAATAGTTTAAGCATGCTCGTGAGCGCATTGCTCATGTGCTTGCCTCATGCCGCGTTCGCACAGGAGAATCAGGATACTGTCCTTACAGTAAAAGACACCATCATCACGATAAATGACACCATTATTCGAATAAGTGAAGATTCTATCAGCACACAAGGGCGTGGCGATTCAGCGGCAGTTATCACTACTGAAAATGGCGCGGACAAGGAGAAATGGAAAAAACTGACACATGTTTTCAAAAAAGATTCGACTATAAACTTCAACGTGATTGGATTTCCGATTGTCGCATATCTGCCCGAAACCAACCTGTCATTCGGAGGAACGCTTCAGCTTTATTTCCGCCAGCGAAAAACTCCCGACAACCACCAATCCGTTTTTCGTTTCAAAGGTCAATACACGTTGAACAAGCAGTACGAGGCTTTCATGGAGTATGAACTGTTTCTCGGCAAGAACAACCGCATCTGGATGGATGGAATCGTGCAATATCAAAATTGGCTTCAGGACTTTTATGGAATCGGAAATAATACGGAATATGAAAGCCGCGAGATTACTGAATTCCAGCATTGGTATTCTGATCTTCGGCTTTTATACAAAATCAAAAAGCTCTATATCGGACCGCAAGTCAGGTTCAGCAAAATTTTTGATATGCAGTATGCTGCCGACTCCACTTTTGCCAGAGCTGATGTTTCAGGAAAAAACGGATACCAAACCGTTGGAATTGGCGCAGCGCTGGTTTTAGATACGAGAGACAACAACATATTTCCGTACAAGGGCTATTACATTTCCTTGTCAAACTATAACCATCCAAAGTGGTCAAGTGAAGAGCAGTTCAGTTTTTACAATCTTGAGTTTGACTACAGGCATTTTTTTAATCCCAAAAAAGGCAAACACGTACTCGCTGTGCGCGCTTACATGTCGGCAAATTTCGGTGAGCCGCCTTTCCGGTTGATGGCATTGCATGGCGGGCAATATCTGGGCAGAGGATATTATGAAGGGCGCTATCGCGACATGGAAATGTGGCTCGCGCAGGTGGAATGGCGGTTCCCGCTTGTGTGGCGTTTCAGGGGTACCTTATTTACATCGGCAGGAGATGTTGCCCGTGTGCCGTCAGACTTCAGTTTTCAAACAATAAATTGGGCGGTGGGGGTCGGGCTTCGTTTTGTCGTCAATCCAAAAGAAAGAAATATGATCAGAATGGATTATGCGCATGGTAAAACCAAAGAGGATAAAGGATTTTATTTCGGGGTGAATGAGGTGTATTGAAATTGGTTTATACCGAATCACAAGCCTGAGTGGAAGATGTCCCACACATCATCCCATATCCTGTAATCTTTAATATTCTGCACCCTTAATTCTTCTTGAAGCAACTTCCATCTATCAGATCGAAGCATCAGGTGGATTAGATGAAATTCAATGGTCGGTTTTATGGCAATTCGCAAATTGCGAATTATTGTTTAGGTTGTCTTATGAGTAAGCACAGGAGCATGCGTCCACAAGATATAGTAATACTGCTCAAAATAGTTGCTATCGGTGAAAAGGAATGGAAATTTAAAGACTTATCTTAATCTCTCCATATCAGTCCTTCGGAGGTTTCAGAATCTATAAACAGGAGCAGCTTTGCGGATTTGATGGATTACAACAAAACCCGTGTTAAACGAAAAAATTTCTTTGAGTTTCTTAAACATGGTCTCCGGTATGTTTTTCCGCCTACTGGAGGCGCGATGGCAAAAGGGATCCCAACCGCTCATGCGCACCCTTTCATGAAACAGCATTTTAACAGTGATTTGATATATGTCTGTCCTTCTATTAAAGGTTCAGTTAGAGGTAATGTTATTGAACTCTATTATCCCAATCAGATACTCGCTGTTCACAATGATGAACTACTATATAAGCTGTTGGCGTTAACGGATGTTCTTAGGATAGGACGAACAAGAGAGATTGAGATTGCAAGTTCTGAATTGGATAAAATGCTGCTGAATGAGTCACCAGGCTAATATTGATAACATAAAAGCGGTCTAGACCGCTTTTGGGACGATGCGGGAAAAAATAGTTTTCGTTGGCGGTGCAAGTGTTTCCTTATATGCAGATGATTTCTCCTCAGAAGCAAGACCTACGAAAGATGTGGACGTGGTTGTGGAGGTAATGACATATAGCAGCTACGCAGAAATTGACAAACAATTCATAGAGCTTGGTTTCAAAAACGATATGACATCCAATATCATTTGCAGGTACATCGTGCAGGATATTATTGTTGATGTGATGCCAACAACAGGAGAAGTTTTAGGATTCAAAAGTCGCTGGTACTCAGAAGGCTTTAAGACTGCTATAGATTATACGATAGATAAAGAGCATGTTGTGAAAATATTCGATGCGCCTTTTTTTATTGCAAGTAAACTGGAAGCCTTTAAAGAACGAGGTAAAGGAAATGGAATAACAAGTAAAGATTTTGAGGACATTGTGTACATCCTTGAAAACAGAGCAAATATTTGGGAAGAATTACGTCAAAGCGCTCCTGAATTGAGAAAGTACCTGATAGAAGAAGTAAAAGCATTATTAGCTACTCCGTATTTTGATGATTGGGTTGATGCTCATACGGAATGGGGTTCGCCTCCGGCATCTTACATGATATTGGAACAATTTAAAGAATTCATTTCATAAAAACATTGCATCATTTTCATCGCATCTATGTGATGAATTTTTGAAAAGTTGAAGTTATCTCCTCCTTCCTTCACCCATCAAATGTGTGAATGATGTAACTCTTTCCCGTAATTGTGTAACGGTAATCATCAGAGATGGACTCACCTTTGTACTTGTCATTATTTAAATCACAATTAAAATCAAATAACATGAGTTCAGGAAAAGTATTATTAGGCTTACTGGCAGGAGCTGCCGTTGGCGCTACCTTAGGAATCTTATTCGCTCCCGATAAAGGTTCAAACACGCGGAAGAAAATTTCCAAAAAAAGCGATGAGTACGTTGAAGGTCTGGAAGAGAAATTCAATGAGTTCATTGAAAGCATCAACAAGAAATATGAAACGGTGAAAGAAGAAGTCACACACCGCATGTCGAAAGATGGACAACCAAAACCGGAAGAAGTTGAAGCAGTGGTGAACGCTGCCTCAAGGTAAAAGAATGCGCCAGGGTAATTCCTGGCGCATATTCTTCAATCAAAAAAACAGCAACATGGAAGAACTGCTACCGGATGTGTTTGTGTCTGATTACCAAATCAAATACCCTATCATTATTGAAATTGAACAAGATTGGTCAAACAAAGGCTTGTGGTGCTATGTAGCAGCGGGCGAATTCCGTGTGCTTTATCTCCTGTTACCCGCCTGCATCTTCTCTCACAACTAAAAATAAGCAACATGGAAATTCCAGCAAGCCAAATTGAAAGTTTATTTGAGCGGGTTGAATCATACAGTAAAACAAGCTACGAGCTTTCAAAGTTGAAAACCGTAGAGATGTTCACCTTAGTGATAACTGAATTGGTCTCACGCCTCAGCGCCATCATCATGCTCTCCCTGTTCGCATTGGTGCTGAACATCGGCATTGCGCTGATGCTGGGTGAGATGCTCGGCAAATCTTATTATGGTTTTTTTATTGTTGCGGCATTTTATCTTGTGGGAGGAATCGTGTTGCATTTTTTTCTGCACAAATGGATAAAAAAACCTGTCAGCGAATTAATCATCACACACGCGCTTCAATAAGCAACAGCATGAAAAATATAGATTCATCAACAAAGCTCCGGGCTGCCATCCTTGCATTAGAAGTCAAACACGCAGAGGAAGGGCAGATGCTGAAAGAACAATTCAAGTTCGCCTTTGAAAGCATCAAGCCGATTAACCTCATCAAAAGCACGTTCAAAGAAGCAGCAGAATCACAGGATTTAAAGCACGACATCCTCAACACCTCTGTCGGTCTCACAGCAGGTTATCTTTTAAAAATTTCACTTGAAAGCGTATCAAACACTCCACTAAAGAAACTGTTCACTTCTGTTGTATTATTCGGAATTACCAGTGTAACAAAAAATCCTGAAGCTGCTCTATCAATGGGAAAAGGGCTTTTAAGAATCATCAGGAGCAAGCGGGAAGCGAAGATAAATGGCGCTGCCAATCATGAAACCATTTTCTGAAATTGAATGAATGCGCATCTTAAATTTACTTTCTGCCTAAACTCACTTCAACCAATTGTTTGTTTTTCAACAGGGTATCAGTATTTTAGGTGTAGGAATGAAAAATTAACTCCGCATGTATGAATAATTTTTTCAAAACACTCTTTGCCGGTTTTGGAGCTTATAAGTTGGGGGGTGGATGCTTCTCTACTATCCTGATTTTCGTTCTGCTCTACTGGTTGCTCGGCAAATGTTGAATCATCTCCGATGAAAAAGAGGAATCGGATTATCCTCATTGTATCCATTTTGCTTGGGGCTTTGGTTCTTCTGGTTTTCGGAATAAGGCGTTGGATAACTATCAAGCTCCCTGAGCAGATTAAAATCAGCCGCGTTTATATCACGTTGGAACCTGATAGCATTTTTTTAAAAATAAGAGTGGTCGTTCCTAACAATGCCATCGCAGACAGGCTGCTTGACAGCATGCGTTACATTGTTTCGTTTGATTCAGTTGAATTTTCAAGCGGCATAAAAGAATTTGGCAGTGAAACTGCCGACACCATCATTGACCTTCCGCTGGGCATGGATAAAGACAGGCTTTTCTCCACGATAGATAAATTGCAGGTAAAAGACAGCACCTACCTTATCATAAAACTCGAACCATACTTGCGCTTGCCAGGCAAGGGAAATAATTTGGTCCCATTTACAATTACCAAGCGCATCAAGGTTCCGATACCTCCGGAAGTTACAATCCGGGATATTGACCTTGAAAAACTACGGTTACACGAAATATCCCTGAGCGCTGTTTTGCAAGTCATTAATCTTAATCAGTTTGAATTCATGCTCCTTGACGGTTCGTTCAAACTTGACTTTCCTAAATTGTTTGATGGCGCCATTTCAATAACCGAACCGGTGCAACTGAAAAAAACCGATACGACTTTTATAGAAACCGCTGTGCAAGTAGGCGACCTGAAAATTGCCCGCACTGCCTGGAACTTCGCTTTCAAAAAAGATGAAATAGAATATAGCCTTTATGGCAAGCTGCATGTTTCGATGGTAGATGAGCCGCAGGACACTGTTGAGATAATTATTAGAAGTGACAAGAACTCTCTTCAATGAATGCGGGTTGGATTACCCATTAAATGACTTATATCATTACTTTTAAACAGGTAGCGATCTATGTTTGTGTTGTTAAAAAATTTTTAACCTCCTGACCCGTCAGTTTGCGAGATACGAAAAATGCAAAATCATGATCAATTTACTTTATCTTGTTGCCGTAATCCTGGTAATAGGATGGGCGGTGGGATTCTTTGCTTTTCATGCGGGTGGAATCATCCATATCTTATTGGTAATTGCAGTGATTGCTGTGCTGCTTCGGATGATTCGCAGGAATGCTTGAGCCATTAGCAGCATGTTCATTCGCAGGAGTTTAAAAGAAGGAGGCAATTATGAAAGTGTTATCAATCATTGGCTTGATTGTCAGTCTTTTCTTACTGATTATATCTGTTCCCATCATGAACATTAATTGCAGTTCCAGCGGGTGTTACTCTTCCAGCACGCTGCCTAACATCAACCCGATGGTGATAGGGATCCTGATTTTAATGACCAGCTTGTATTTCTTCACGCTGTCTATCATCGGAATTTATAGTTCGAACGTCAAAAATATTCTTCCCGTATTCCTGATGCAGGTCTGGAAAGATTTGGAATTGATTTTGAAAAATGTATTACTGAAAAAGAAGCACAAGTAATCCACGGGCGTGGCATGTTGCTACGCTTACAAGCTGCGCACACAAATGAACACGCCCTTCAAATTCCCTTTCTACATAAAGACATCGCTCCTCTTTATCGGGTTCTATGTGTTGGTTAGCATGTTGTCCATCGGGCAGACTATAATTCTTCCTTTGATTTTTGCGATCATCATCGCCATCCTCATTAGCCCGATGGTGAATTTCTTCGTGAGGAAAAAAATAAACCGCGCTGTTGCTATCACAGGCGTTTTGTTAATCACCCTTTTGATAGTTGCCGGGCTTATCGCCTTATTATCATCACAGGCAAGCAGGTTCAGGGAAGCATTGCCGCAATTGACAGATAAATTTCAGGAATTGATTGAAAGTGCCGTTGCATGGGCTTCCGGTTATTTCAATATCAGCGCCCAGAAAATCAACGCGTGGATTATCCATGAAAAAGACGAATTGCTGAAAAACAGCAGCGCTGCCATCGGCTCCACGCTCACTTCGATGGGCGGCATGCTCACGGCAACCTTCCTCACCCCCGTTTATGTTTTCATGATTTTATTTTACCAGCCCCACCTGCTTGAGTTCATCCATCAGCTCTTTGGCGTTGGCAACGACAAGAGAGTGCGCGAAATATTAACCGAAACAAAAGGGATTATCCAAAACTATCTCGTTGGTCTGTTTGCGGAGTTTGTCATCTTAGCCGTTCTCAATTCCGCGGGGTTGCTCATTCTTGGTATTGAATACGCCATCCTGCTCGGCATTGCCGGGGCGTTCCTCAACCTCATCCCCTATCTCGGTGGGCTAATCGGAGTTTTAATCTTCATGATCATTGCCTTAGTTACCAAAGCACCCATTTATATACTCTACGTTTTTCTGCTGTATGGATTCATTCAGTTCTTAGATAATTACTTCCTCGTCCCTAAAATAGTCGGCTCAAAAGTGAAGCTCAATGCCCTTGTCTGCATCCTCGCTGTCATTGCAGGAGCCGCCCTGTGGGGCATCCCCGGCATGTTCCTCGCCATTCCGCTCACTGCGCTTATCAAACTCATCTTCGACCGCATCGAATCCCTCAAACCCTGGGGCTTTCTGCTGGGCGACACCATACCTCCGCTCGTAAAACTGGATTTCAATTTCAAGGATACCTCTAAAAAACTGCCGGGATTCTTCTCGCGTTTCAGAAAGAAAAAGGAGATAAAAGAAGATATTCTTAAATGATGCATCTAAAAAATCAGATTAGGGTTCACCCGGGAATTCACTTAATTTAGTAGCCATATAATTTTAATATAACATCAATGCAAAAACTAGTAAAGTTATTCATCGCTTTTTCCGTCTTGTTCCCAATGGCGATTCAACATTCGTTAGCGCAATGTGTGCCTAGTCTTTCTGCTTGCACCCTTCAGGTTGCCACTGACCCCTTGTGCATGATTCCTGATTCGAATGAAATGTCCCCCGCATTGGTCAACGAGCCTTATGACCGTCACATCCATTTTATTTTTGAAAACTCCATCACAGTATCTTCCAATCCGCAAACGGGACAACCTTTACCTTTTCCGGTCACCGCCATGCTGGAGTATATGGTTTTCGATTCAATCGGAGGATTGCCGCCCGGCATCACTTACGAAATGTACAGCGGCAACCCATCGGACACTCCCGGAATGTTTTCCCCCGCCAACAGCAACAAAGCCTTCGGATGCATCCATTTATATGGTTTGCCTACAGAGGCTAACACCAGCGCTACAAACGGAGCGACAATCTATACGAAACCACACGGCTGTGTTCTTGGCGGTGTGCTTTGCGGTGATTTTCCTTGGCCCGTTATTTACAGGGTTCCCATTGAAGAAACGCTATCAACTTCTTCCATTCAACCTGTGAAAAATATTTCGGTGATACCTCATGTACAAAGCAAAAAAATTCAGGTTGATTTTCAAGCCGTCACCGGCTGCCTTTCTGAGTTTCTGATAATTGACTTAACCGGCAGAACAATTCTCAACAGTTCACTCCTCATTCAGCCCGGGAGAAACCAAACCATACTCGACTTTTCAAATCCGACTGGAGTTTACATGCTTCAGGTGATAACGCCCAATGGAATCAGCACAAAGCGTTTTATTTGGTAAGTTGTTGCTGCTATCCTTTTGCCTGACATTGCTACAGCTTACCGCAGTGCCGTTGTTGGCGCAGGATGTAAGCATAAGCGGTCAAATACTTTCCAAAACAACCGGAACTACCCTACCCGGCACAACTGTACAGGCTATTGGCGCGCAAACAACTATTGTAACCCTGGCAGATGAAAATGGCAAATACAGTTTAACTATCCCATCATCTGATAGTGTTCTATTGCAATTTTCTTTGATTGGCTTTAAAAAATTCATCATCCGACTTTCGCTGAACAACAAAACAAACCTGACCTGTGATGCTTTGCTCACGGAAGAAAATCTGCTTCTGCCACAGGTGGAAATAGAAGGAGGCAAAATGCCGGAAAGAGGAACGGAGGGACAAACTATCGAAGTAATAACGCAGCAACAACTCGACCAACAGGCAGCTACTAATTTGAAATCCGGCTTGCAAATGGTCACGGGCGTTACCATTATAGACAACCAGATTAATATTCGCGGTAGCAGCGGGTTCAACTACGGCACAGGTTCAAGGGTTTTGGTTTTGCTCAATGGAATGCCCGCTATGAATGCGGAAAGAGCAACTGTCAACTTCAACCTGCTGGCTACGGACAATATCGAGCGCGTGGAAGTTCTTAAAGGCTCCGCTTCGTTGCGTTATGGCAGCAGCGCACTGGGCGGAGTGGTGAATGTCATCATGGATAAACCTTCGGATACGCCACGCACCACTATCCGATTTGCGCAGCGCTTTTTCCTGCCCCCGGATTCATCCGTGCGCAACTGGGAAGGAATAAAAAATTCCTATGTTTCATCGCTTCACTTCAGCCGCAGCCAGCGCATCCGAAAGACCTGGGATTTTACCGCTCAGGGCGACCTCGTGAGAGACGCTGGTTATAGAAACGAGGAATACAACAACCGTGTCCGCGTGCTGGCGCTCAACGAATGGCACAACGCATTTAAAAGAAACCGGCTCACCATCGGATTCAATGTCCAGTATCTCAGGGAACAGTCTGCCGTGTTTGTTTTTTGGAAAGACTATCCAAACTATACGCACGAACCCGGATTGAACTCGTTGAGCAGGCAGACGCTCGACTATGTGATAGCCGACCCTTCCTTAAAATACATATCACCCAATGGGAATATTTACAATCTGCAATGCCGTTTCAGTTGGCAGAATACAGAGAGCAGCACCAGTCTCAGCGGCTATTCATTGCAAAGCTGGAACGAATTTACGTGGAGCCGCCAGTTTAAGCCCTGGTTCAGCATCATTGCCGGGGGCAACTATCAATATAGCTTCAGTAATCCTACCAACAACCCGCAGGGAGAAGCGTCAAGTCAGCAGTTCGCGCAGTTTGGCATCGCCACTTTTCGTCTGCTGAAGTCCAAGTTCGAATCTTCAGACTATCGCATCATTATCACAACGGGCGCGCGGTTTCAGTATGAAAAAATGTTTGGAGATACGTTTCAAATCAATTACATCTTTCAACCCGAAAAACTCTTGACGATAAGACATCCGCTTGCAGGCTTCACCATCAACTATCAGGTGTTGCGATTCACCCGCGTCAGGGCATCCATCACCCAGGGAGTTCGCGCGGCTTCGCTCAATGAGCGTTTTTCCAATATCAGTTTGGGCGGATTACGCACCAACCCCGCACCGAATATCAACCCCGAAACAGGGTATAGCGCAGAAATAGGAATCACGCAATATTTTGGAGCAAAGGGCGCTGCATCCAAATTCAGCGGTTACTTGGATGCAGCGGCATTTCTAATGCGCTTTCAGGATATGATTGAGTTCCTGATTGATATTCCGAAATCATCATTGACCAACCTGTCGTTCAAAGCACAAAACCTCGCAAACGTGAGTATTCAGGGCATTGAAGGCAATCTTGGTTTTCGTTTTGAGCATCGCAAATTGCTTATTGCATACAATGGAGGGGTCACCCTGTTGCAACCCGTGAATTATGATGGATTGAAAGAACTCGATGGCGATTCTGCAACCATCCTCGTCCTCAATCCTCCTGTGGGCATCACCGACCCTGATTTTTATAAATACATTCGCGATGTTCCCTACACGCTCAAATACCGCAGCAAAATCACCGCCACGCAGTCCCTCACCATTGGATGGGGCATTATGATCTTCACAACAAATTACCGCTACCTCAGCAGGATGGAGAACGTGGACAAGCTGCTGTTGTTTGCTATTCCCGGCACCTATGCTTTCCGCAACGACCATCTCAACGGCTGGCATTTGGTTGACTTCATCTTGTCCAGTACAATTAACAACCAACACACGCTTTCCCTCCACCTGTTCAATGCGCTTAACAGTCAGTATATGATTTTACCCGGCAACATCGGTGAGCAGCGAAGCATCGCCATGCAATACAAAGTGACGTTCTGAACATGTAAAAAACGCCAGCTTCAATCTTTGTCCTTCGTTTCTTTTTCCTTCTGCTCAAACTCTTTTTCTTTCTCCAACTCCTTTTCTTTTTTATTGTAATATCCTTTCAGGAGAAAGTTACTTTTTGCCGCTTCCATATTTTCATCCATGCCTTCGGCAGCGCCCTTTACGCTCATCAGTGTTTGGTCGAGTGTTTCAGCAAGAGTTGAATCCATGAACAGTTTTCCGATCGTACCTTTTCCCATACTCACGCTGTTCATCACCGTTGCAAGGTCGCTGGTAATGAGGGCGGCATTATCGGCAGTCATTTTTATTTTCAGCATGATGTCATCCATGTTCACCGGCTGAATGGTGGCGAGCACATCGTTGTCTTCTATTTCCCCCGCCCCTGCGGTGCCGGGGTTGATGGTCATCACTTTGTTTCCCATCAGTCCATCGGAGCTGATTACTGCGGTAGCATCCTTCTTGATGAACTGTTGCGTCCTGTCCTCAATCACTAAGCTTACACGCACCGTAGTGTCGCTGATGATTTCAACTTTACTCACCGTTCCAACCGTGATGCCCGAAAACCGCACGTTGTTGCCCACCTGTAGCCCGTTCACATCTTTGAATACCGCGCTGATTTCAAATGTTCTGCTGAACAGGTGCTGCCTGCTGCCTATAAAGTAGATGGCAAATACAAAAAGCGCTATCCCAACGGTAATTAATATTCCCAGCCTGACTTTGTAGTTTGTATTTTTTTTCATGATACTTTTTTTATCAATGAGTTAATCTGATAATTATTTAAAGCCTCAAGCTGTTAGCTACAAGCTGCAAGCCGGGCATATTCTACTTGTAGCTATTCAAAAAACGAATGCACCAATTTATCTTCTGATTTTTTCAATTCATCAAAAGCACCTTCTGCCACAAATACCCCATTGTTCAGTATCAGCATCCTGTTAGCTGTTATCCGCGCACATTGAATGTCATGCGTAATGATGATGGAAGTGGTATTGTATTTCTTTTGCACTTCTAAAATCAGGTTGCTTATTTCCTTCGCGGTGATTGGGTCCAACCCCGTGGTTGGTTCATCATAAAGCATAATCTCCGGCTTCAGAATCATTGAGCGTGCCAAGCCTATTCTTTTTCTCATTCCCCCGGAGAGTTCCGATGGCATTAAGTCAACAGCATCTTCCAACCCCACGCTTTGCAACACTTCCATCACCAGCGCATCAATTTCTTCCCGTGGCTTGCCCGATTGTCGCAGCGGAAACTCCAGATTTTCCCGCACTGTTAAAGAATCATACAATGCTGCGCCTTGAAACAGGAAACCAATTTTCATTCGGAGCAGATTCAGCTCTTTTCTATTCAAAGAAAAAATATCGCTTCCAAGAATAGACACCTTGCCTTCATCCACATCCAGCAACCGCACCATGCACTTAATCAATACCGATTTCCCTGAGCCTGACTTGCCCAGCACCACAACAGTTTCTCCTTTGTGAATCGTGAGGCTGATGTCTTTCAGCACCTCGTTGTCTCCAAAGGATTTTTGGAGGTGCGCCATCTTTACCACCGTGGCATTTTGCGTTGCTTCCATGTTAATAGTTAATTAACAGGTTCGTAAACTGCACGGCAATCATATCAATAATAAAAACCAATAAGGAAGCCATCACCACAGCCGCATTGGCTGCCGCTCCCACTCCTTCCGTACCCTTATTGGAATGATAACCTTTGTAACAGGCTACAAGCCCGATGATAAAGCCGAAGAAAAATGTTTTAATAAAAGCAGGAAATACATCAGCGAAATCAACCGCCTCAACCACTTGGGAAAAGAATAAAGAGAAACTCACATCACCCGTGATATTCACGCCCATGAATGCGCCCCCCAAAGAAATAGCGTCAGAGAAAATCACGAGCACGGGAATCATGAGCGTGGCAGCAACTACGCGCGTCACCACAAGATATTTGAAAGGGTTGGCGCCTGAAACTTCCATCGCATCAATTTGCTCGGTTACTTTCATGGAGGCTAATTCCGCCCCGATGCCGGAGCCTACTTTGCCCGCGCAAATCAATGCAGTGATAACAGGTCCTATCTCCCGAATAATGGAAACAGCAACCATGGCGGGCAGCCATGACTCCGCTCCGAATTGCGACAAGGTCGGTGCGGATTGTATCGTGAGCACCAAGCCCATGATAAAGCCAGTGATGGCAACGAGGTAAAAAGATTTATTGCCAATCAGGTACGCTTGCTTCACTAATTCATTGAACTCATATGGTGGTTGGAATAATTCTTTGAAAAACCTTCCCGTGAAAAACGTGAGTGACGTCACCTCCGTGAAAAACGCTTTCATGCCTTTTAAGGTATCATTTTTATTTTTCAAAGTAACAGCGTCTCTCTTGCTCTTTGATAGAAGAAGCGGTTCAGTCATTTTATTTAAAACGGGTTTGCTCATGGATGACGGCTTCTATTGTGGTTTGTGTGTTACTGCATCACGAACCTATTCTGTTCCTCAGTTTGAGCGCAAGCCGTCATGCTGAGTTTATCGAGGCATGGCGCAGGCAATCGCAACCCTTCGATAAACTCAGGGTGACATCCTATCGGCAACTTCAAACTGAGACACTGCCTAAAATTTAAATCCAGCGCCTGCCATAATGGAAAGGTCTTTATTCTTTATCTGGAAATCGTCCGACTCTTCTATATCCAGCGCTCCCAATGCATAACGAAAATCAACGGTGAGAAAAAGATGATTGATTTCAACATCCAGTCCGAAACCGAATACGCCCCCAAGGTCATAATTGCGCAGGTTGATATCGCTCGTTATGGTGCCCAGGTCAAACGCTTCGATGGAAGTTTCGCTTTTCAACTTGTATGAAAACTGCGGACCGATATAAACGTGCGGATAAAATTTCTCCGCGATGGGCAGCCTTAATTTGAACAGCACCGGGATATTCATGTAGCCAATCTTCACATCTGACTTTATGTTGAGTGTTTTATTTTCACTCACTGCGCCTCTTTGCTGAAAGAGAAGCTCTGGCTGTATCGTGAAAAATCCCGCAGGGCTGATAGCTACAAACAAACCACCCGCTACTCCCTTGCGAAAGGAAACATCCCCGGCATCATCACCTCGAAACCCGCTGAAGGAAGCTCCTATTTTTCCGCCCAGTGCGACAGATGGCTGTGCGTACGCTTCGGAAATAGTTATTAAACATGCTGCAATGCAGAGCAGTACGGTACATTTGAAAGTTTTCATGGTTCGTGTTTTTTATTTGTCAGTATGTTGTTGTCTTACGCTGTCTGCCGGCTCGTCTTTGGAAATTGCCGGCACAAGTTCATCCAACTTATCCAGTTCAATTTTTCTTGATAAGCACCCTGTGCATGATATCAAAAGAAATACCAGAAGCAGGAACAATATTGAAATGCGCATCTGAATATTCATATCAATACAAAGGTGCTGCCGCCTGCTTTCACAACTGTTACACAATTGCGGGAAAGAGTTACATGATTCACACATTCCCGCATGCTGTTCATTTATCACTTTGAAAAATGTGTGAATGATGTAACTCTTCATCAGAATAGTATAACGCTTTCCGGAATCAATAGAAGCATATTTGTAAGCGCAAAATATTTTACATGAAAACTCAAACCAAATGAAAAAACTAATCTTCGCATTTGCAGCCACTGCAATCACGTTGTGCGTTAATGCTCAAGCCGACTCCTTAATAAATTCTCTCCCGCCTGACTCCTTTATCAAAACCATCCCTCCTGATTTTGATAATACTCCAAAAAACACGAATTCCAATACGGAGGACAAGATGCAAAACAGCCCTGTTAAAAACGCACCGGGCGAAAAGATAAAGTCACATCCTGATGGCGTGATAATGCTGAACGGCAAAATGATGCTGATATTCGGAGGCACAATGAAATTTTTGAAAAAAGGTATCATTATGAGTAATAGCACAAAAGTGAAGCGCGATGGAACCATCGTAAAAAAAAATGGAACGGAGATGTGGATGAAAGAAGGCGACCATGTTGACCTTTCAGGAAGAATTACAACGATGAAAGATTCCGGTTCAACAAGCAAATAACAACGTGTTGAAGTACAAAAAATCGTGTGCGTTGAAATGTGTGAATGATGCAACTCTTTTCAAGAATTGTATAACGGTTTCTGATAATAGTACGCTCACCTTTGTATTGTGAAAATTCTTTCACGCTGTTCCGCCAGTAGCGGGAATTTAAATTCAAAAAATGAAAGACAAACAAAAAGACCAAGGCAATCTGCAAATCGGCAGCAAGTCAAATCAATCATCAGCACATGGTGACCGCAAAAAGGAAACGAACGCTAAAAACCCAACTCCAAATCAGGGTAAGCAACAAGGCGACCAGCAACGTCAGCTTGCGACTTCACCGCAAGCTAAAGCCGGTACGGATATTAAGAATACCCAAGAGCGTGCAGGCAGTGCAGGAAGAACAGGTTCTGATTCAAAGCAGAAGGAGAACAAAACAGGTAATAAAAATCATAAAGAGTAAGCAGGTAAAACTATTTACTCAAGAATCCCTGCTCTCGCGGGGATTTTTTTTAGTCGGTACTCCGTCAATCCAGCGGGCGCACACGAATGTTCGGCAACAAAACAGTCAGAGAAAACCTGCTGACAAGATGTGTGAATGATGCAACTTTATTTTAGAATAGTGTGAAAGTTTATGAAGGAATACGCTCACTTTTAGAACCTGAAAAATTACTGCGCTCCTGTGCCTTCAACACTGCCGTATCCGTCATAAAATAAAAGAATGAAAGGAAATTTCCCTTTCCAAAAAAAATGCCTACTCAAAAACTGAAAAGGACCTTAGGACTTGCCGAATGCGTTTTCTTTGGCGTGGGTTCCATTCTGGGAGCAGGCATTTATGCGCTGGTGGGCAAGGTGGCCGGATTTGGAGGCAACATGATATGGCTTGCTTTTCTCATTGCATCTGTCACCGCATTGCTATCCGCTTTTTCTTATGCAGAAATGAGCGCTGCTTTCCCGAAGGCGGGCGGGGAATATGTATATGCTAAAAATGCCTTAGGAAAGAAAGCGGGAATTATTCTTGGCTTTATCATTTCCTTAAACGGCATCATCAGCGGGGCAACTGTGTCACTGGGGTTTGCAGGCTATTTCACCCGATTGATTGAACTGCCCCTGCTGGCGGTTGCTCCGGGAATCCTTGTGTTGGTTTTTCTGGTTAATATCAGCGGCATCAGGCAATCATCCATCATCAACATTATTTTTACCGTTATCGAAACAGGCGGATTGCTTTTTGTCATCTATGCAGCCTTTCCTGATTTAGGAAAAGTAGATTATTTAGAGTTGCCTCCCTCCGGATTCAACGGTGTACTCGCTGCGGCTGCGTTAAGTTACTTTGCTTATCTCGGTTTTGAAGAAATAGTGAAGCTCGCTGAAGAAACAAAAAAGCCCGAGAAGAATATTCCCAAAGCGTTATTCATTGCAAGCGCAATCGTCATGGTTGTTTACACGTTGGTTGCCATTTGTGCCGTGAGCGCCATTCCCTGGCAAGAACTAAGTGAGTCGGATAGCCCCTTAGCTGATATTGTGAGCAACAGGTTTGGAAAAACAGGCGCTCTCGTTATCGTGATCATCGCGCTGTTCTCTACTTCAAACACCATTCTTTCAAATATGATGGGCAGCTCCCGTGTTATTTTAAGCATGGCAAAGGAAGTTTCTTTTATGAAATGGTTTTCATGGGTATGGGCTTCACGGCAAACGCCTGTGCCTGCCCTGTTGCTCATCTTGCTGGTTACAAGTGCCTTTTCCCTGATAGGGAAAATTGAAACCGTTGCGCTCATTGCTAATTTTTCCATTTTCATCACCTTCCTATTGGTGAATACTTCCGTTATCGTTCTGCGGATTACAAATAAAAATTTGAAACGCCCTTTCCGCATCCCGGGCAATATCAAGAACATTCCTGTGATTAGCGTATGCGCCATCTTACTGACGCTGCTGCTGACAGCCTACACGATTTATGGGCTTTTAAATACCTGAATTAATTTTTTCAGCAAATCGAAAAATGTGTGAATGATGCAATTCTATTTAAGAATTGTATAACAGTTTCTGACAACTAAGCACTCACCTTTGTATCGTGAAAATTCTTTCACACTGTTCCGCCAGTCGCGGCAAAAAAAATTAAACGAAATGTCAAAAAATCAAAAAGACCAAGAGGTTACAGGTAACCAGAGTGGTCAGCAAAATCAAGGCGGTCAGTTCAATCGCGACAATCAAAGAAAAAAGGGCGCTCCGACAGAAAAATCATCTTCAATTGTTGATGAAAATGAGGAACAAACAGATACTCCGAATGAATTTCCCGGTAAAAAACAGCAGAATGGTGACAAGGCTCCTTCAGACCAGCGTAATCGCCAAAGAGAGGATACAACAGTTGCTGAGGAGGATGAAGATCAGCAGAAAACTCCGAATGAGTATCCGGGCAAAAAGCAGCAGAACGGTGACAAGGCTACTTCAGATGAGCGCAATTGCCAGCAAGAATATCAGAAAGGAAGTCAGCGTGAAAGCACCGTTCGTGATGCAAACAAAGATGAAATCTCCAACAAGAGCGGTAACCAAAATCAGAATGCTAACAAGCGGACTGATAAGAAAAATTGATTGCTGATTAATCATCAGATTAAAGTGAGGGGTAACCGTACGCAAGTCACCGCTTTGCTCCTCACTTTAATTTTTCAGCAGTATTTCACACCAAGCCTATAATAAAATGTCACAAAGTTTTGTTTAGTGGAGTCTTTCCCGGTTTGTCAGGTTGGCTAAACGGATAAATCAGGAACATGGGAATTTTCCAATCTTCTTTCTATGACCAACGAAAAGGTACGCGAGCCTGTTACCCGTTAACCGGTTTCTTGAAAGACTTCCACTAAACAAAATTTTTACAAATGTGTGAATCATGTAACTCTTTCCTGCAATTGTGTAACGCTTTCCACAAGGCATGGGTTCAACTTTGTATTCTCAAAACTTCACTAAATACATTCTACTATGAAAACTAATATCGGTATCTCTGAAAAAACTTTAGAGCGCGTCACTACGCTTCTTTCAACTGTGCTGTCCAACCAGATGACCTTGTATGTAAAGACAAGAAAATTTCATTGGAACGTGGGAGGTGAAAGTTTCATGGAGTTGCACAAGCTTTTTGAGAGCCAATACAAGCAACTGGAAGAAGCCATTGATGAAGTAGCTGAACGCATCAATAAATTAGGAAGCAAAACCATCGGCACCATGCAGGAGTTTGCAAAACTATCCACCATCAAAGAAACTCCCGGAAAATATCCTTCCTCAAAAGAAATGATTCGGGAACTGCTGAAAGACCATGAAACTTCTGTAGTTGAACTGCGTGAAGGCGTGGATGCTTGCAGCGAAAAATATAAAGACGCGGGAACTGCTGATTTCCTCACAGGATTGATGAAGCAGCATGAAACCACCGCATGGGTTTTGAGAAGATATTTAAGTTGATTAAAAAAAAAGAAATGCAAGCAAAGCAAAAACTTATTCCTGCAATTACCTTCCTCATTGTACTCTGCGCGCTTTTTGTCAGCGGGTGCAAGTATCCCGTAAGCCTCCCGGAAACAGACGATGTAATTGCGGAAGATTCTTTACAAGTAACTGATAGTGTGGCTGAAGTAACAGGACGCAAACCACTTACGCTTATTTTCACAAACCTTGCTCCTTCCAAGTCACGTGTGAACGTAGTTTTTTACCAGACAAAACATAAATTCCTGAGCAAGACCGACAGGCTGAAGGGATATAAGTTTAACTCCAATGGGAGTACATTGACTACCCAGGTAAAAGACCTCAGCTATGGCGAGTTTGCGATAGCTTTTTACCAGGATGTAAACAATGATGGAAAATGCGATAGAAATTTCATGGGCATCCCTCAAGAACCTTATGGATTTTCAAATAATTTCAAGCCAAAGCTCAAACCTCCCGGCTTTGGTGACTGCAAGTTTACTTACAGTGAAAAAGAGAACACCCTCAACCTCTCAATGCTCAGGTAGCATAGCAAAAAAAGTCTATGAATGAATTGACACTTTGTTCCTCAATCATTTATTGGTAAAACATTGAAGCGGATGAGTTATTCTATATAAAAGAACATTTAATGAAGTTGCCCGATTTTTTTAAAAGAAAAAAAGCAGGAATAGCCTTGCTGTCCGTGATTGTTCTGCTGGTGGCAATACGAATCAGCCTGCCTTTTGTTCTCCTGCATTTTGCCAACAAAAATCTTAAAACGCTGAAGGGATACACTGGGAATATAGAGGATATTGATCTGGCGCTCTACCGGGGAGCCTATAAAATCTGCGCTATTAATATTGATAAGGTTGATTCAGCTACCGGCAAGCAAACACCTTTTATGAGCGCACGGCAAATTGACCTCTCTGTAGAATGGAAGGGTTTGCTACGCGGGAATATTGTGGGTGAATTGATTTTTGATTCACCTGAAGTACGGTTTACGCTTGATAAAGTGGAGCCGGCCCAAGTGCAAAAGGATACTGCCGACTTTCGCGAACTGCTGAAAGATTTCATGCCTTTGAAAATCAATCGCATGGAAATGCTAAACGGCAAGCTCAGATTTATTGATTCCACCAGCAAACCAATGGTTGACATTGAGATGACAGCAATATCCATGTCGGCAACAAATCTTAGAAATGTATATGACTCAGTCAGCCTGTTGCCTGCTGTAGTAGTGATGACGGCTGATGTGTATGAGGGGTTTTTTAAGCTGAATATGAAACTCAATCCGCTGGCTTCAAAACCCACCTTTGACCTTAATGTTTCACTTGATAGCACCAACCTGGTATTGCTCAATGATTTTTTTCAAGCCTATGCAAAGATTGATGTGAGCAGGGGGACTTTCGGACTCTATACTGAAGTGGCATCGGAACAAGGGCAATTCACCGGTTATATAAAGCCTTTAATAAGCGACCTGAAAGTTGTGGGCGCAGAAGACAGGGATGATAATATTTTTCGGAAAATGTGGGAGGCAATAGTGGGGACCACTGCCGAGTTGCTGGAAAACCAAAAGAAAGATCAGATTGCAACACGGATTCCGTTAGACGGCAATCTGGATGACCCGAATGTGCGCATTTGGTATGCAATGATTGAAGTATTGAGAAATGGTTTTATCCGGGCGCTGCATCCATCCATAGATAATGCGATTAATATCCAATCGGTAGATAAATCAGAAAAGGATAACCGCTTTTCGAGAAAACTATTCAGAAAGAAAGATAGGGAATCAAAATGACATAGGAGTTTATAGGATTCGCGTTTGAATTCGGTAGCTCAAAAAAATAAAATAAAGAACATGAAAATAAAACCAATTAAAAAAATCAGACGAGGATATGCTGAAGAACAGCCCAATGCTCCGGGTATGACGCTGAACAAGTTACCGGAGAAAATTCCGCGCGTTGCTCATTCCAAAAAAGGAATTGCCGGAGTTCAAGGTAGTGGCGCTAATGACGGACCTGCACAAGACCTGCCGAAATTGTTAAAACAAAAAAAACTCCATAAACAGTCTTCTCCAAATGTGTGAATGATGTAACTCTTTTACAGAATTGTGTAACGGTTTCCATAGTTAAAGCCCGCACTTTTGTATTGTGAAAATTCTTTCACTATTTAAAACCATCTATTATGAACACCACAGAACTAAAAGGAAACTGGGATGAGCAGAAGGGCAAGCTCAAACAAAAATTTGCAACATTAACAGACAATGACTTGTTGTTTGCTGAAGGCAAAAAAGACGAAATGCTTGGAAAACTCCAAATCAAGTTAGGCAAAACAAAAGAGGAGTTGCATAAAATCATGGGGGCATAAGCAGTTCTCTATTTAAAGAAAACTGTCCTGCACAGACTTGCAGGAATAAAAAACAAACATAATGAAAAAAACAATTTTAACCCTCGCCATGGCAACCACGCTGATGGCAGGAACAATCTTCACCGGCTGCCAGTCATCTGCTCAAAAAGAAGATGCCGCTCAGGCTGATGTGAAAGATGCAAAACAAGATTTGAACGAAGCACAACAAAAAGCAGATGCAGAAAAGGAGAAATCAGCTAAAGCATTTGAATGGCAAACATTCAAGAATGAATCTGATATAAAAATCAGAGACAATGAAGTGCGCATTGCTGAAGTAAGAGAAAAGATGAAAAGTTCAGGCAAGACGCTTGACGCAGTTTATGCTAAAAGGGTTGATACGCTCGAACAGCAAAACAAAGCCATGCGTACCAAAATTGACAACTACGAAAAGAGCCAAAGCGATTGGGAAACATTCAAGCGTGAATTCAATCACGACATGGATGAGTTTGGAAAGGCATTCAAAGACCTGACGGTTGACAATAAAAAGTAAGCAACAACCTCTCAAAAAAAGGCGGGCGTTGCGCCCGCCTTTTTTTATTCTCTTCTGATAATCCAAACTAAAAACATTCCTCATGAAAAAGATTTTGTGTCATCTGATTATTGTATTTATTCTGCTGCTGAACGCGAATCCTGTTCATGCGCAGGCGTGGGAAAGAAACTCGAGAGTGCTGTCATTAGGCTTTGGGGTCTCAAAATTCTTCCACATAGACGACTATTACTATTACAGACATGATGGTGATTTCAACAGATGGTATTATCCTTCAACCGGACAAATCAATTTCCAAGGGGAATTCGGAATTCATAAATATGTGGGGCTTGGATTTACCACTGGAGTAGGCGGAAGAACCAGAGGAGAAAAGAAAGGAAAAAGAGATGAACTCTATTATAAATATTCAGGCGAAATAAATGTGCCCATCGGGATGATAGCCAACTTCCACTTCTATCAATTGATAGCAGACAACTCAAGCAAGAACATTCATTCCGACAAATTAGACATCTATGCAGGGGCGAATGTGGGCAGTGGTGTCGCTTTCACTTACTATGAAAACTCCTCGCGAATAGTGCCGTTGGCTTTCGGTGGGCTGCATGTCGGTGTCCGTTACTACTTCAGCGAGAAGGTTGGGGTAAATGGCGAGTTCGGCTGGGGCAAGAGTGTAGTCAACGTAGGGTTTTCATTTAAACTCTGACACTTTCCGGAATGACAGTATTCATTCTCTAACCGTGATAAAAAATTGCTGCAAATAATATGAACCTCAAAAGAGTCTTTGGCGCAGTCCTTACTATTCTTGGAATAGGCGGACTTATTTATACTGCGATAGCATTCGTCACTACATCGGGCGGTGCGCATGATGTTAAAGCTCTTCTGGTTTTCGGAGTGCTCGGTCTCCTGTTTTTTATCTCCGGCATTGGATTGGTGCGCACAACAAAAGATGAAGCATAATGCTGCCGCTGCAAAATAAACTCATGAATGAAATCTTCAGAGTTACAACAATTATTCAAAAAGATTTTCCTGAACTCTACAAGCATTTAAGCGAAACACCTTTGTTCCTTTCTACTCTTGAAAAAGAAATCAGCACGGTTGATTTCGAACAATACTTAGAATCTATTCAAATGCAATTGACCGCATTTGAAAGAAAATCTCCGAATTCCAAAATGTGTGAATGATATAACCTTTTTAACGAATTGCGTAACGGGCATCCGAATAACTCTGATAAAATTAGCGGCTGCCTCTCACCAACAAATATGAAAATAAATGACACCCTCTCTAAATAGCCACCACCGCGACTCCACCATTATTTCCATGCTTGTTCAAAACAAAGAATCCGTATGGGAAATTGTGCATGATAAATATGCGCCCATGATGTATGGAGTTATCCTTAACATGACAGGTGATGATAAAATAGCCGAAGAAATATTTAAAGAAACTTTCCGGGAGCTAAAAGAGAGAAGGATGCTTTCACGCATTTACACAGCGCTGTGCCATTGCCTGCTCCGCCACACGTATAGATTAACTCTTAAACACTTAAAAGCGCGCAAGCTGAAACCAGTCAGCTATAAACCGCTCAACGGAAGTTATCCGCTCATCAACCTGCTCTGTTTTGAACTTGTGAGCTTAAAAGAAGCCGCATTGAAATCAGGAATTCCTGAACGTGATGTGCCCAAAAAATTGCGGGCGGAATATCGCCTCCTCTGGAGTAAAAGCAAGCAAAAGGAAGCAGAAGCAGCGCCCAAAGCAAGAGTGCTGCACGTTGTAAATGATTATCCATTGAAAAGTTTTTCAATACTCAGGCAGTTCTAACGCAATAAATAAATCAATGACGACTCTCCTGACTTTAAAGGCGTACATTTGTTTTGTGAGACGCTATTCGCCTTTATCCTGCGGTTGCAGAAATAAAAGAATCGTGCAAAGCTTTTTTCCTTCGCCCTCCTTCCTCCAAATGTTTAGATAGCATCTACGTTGAAGTACCGATTTTCTGAAAATATTGGTGATGCCTCTCTTAGTCAATATATTTGCGAATACAGAGGCGTTAAGGATTTCCTCTGCTATCAGGCATCCTATTCTTATTCACCGGATAATCAGAATTACCCGACAAATAAAAAATCAATTAACACAATAAAACAGTAAGCATTTTTATGAAAAAATTATCATTCGCAATTCTACTCATCGCCACCGCTGCTATTGCAGTAAACGCGCAGGAATTTAAGGAAACCGTACAGTTGCTCTCAAAAAAGGCAGAAAAGGGATACGTGTACAATGTATCGAAAGATGAAGGTGGCACGAGCTACATCACGTACAAAATGAAATTGGACAAGAACAGCGAAGACATCTCTTACGAGGAATACAGTTTTGACAAGAATCTGAAATTCTTAGAGAGCAAGGATACGAAGGAGAAAAAAGAGCAGAAAGTAGATTATGAGCGCACTTCCTATTATGCCACGGTGGGCGGCTCAACCTCGTTTGATGTGTTGAGTATGAAATTGAAACTTACAAAAGTGGTTTCACTGAGAACATGGAGTAATGAAAATCAAAAGTTCATTACGAAAAAAGTGCTCTCAAGAGAAACAATTAAACCGAGGAACGATGGCGGCAAAACCTTTAACGGCTATGCGAGTTATGTTTCTTCGGATGATAACAAGAATGATGTGTTCATCATCGCTCGCAATGAATCAAAAGAAAAAAACGCAGCCGACAATTATTATGTGCTGCTGTTTAATGACAAATTAGAGATAACCGAAAAAATCGTTGACCTGAAAGGCGCGTATTCGCTGGTATTCTGCGAGCAGCTTGCCACCGATAACATCGTGCTGGTGTTTGCTCCCAAGAAAGGCGCAGCGGATATTTCGAAGTATGTGTATGTGCAGTATGACATGCTCGGCAACCAAATCAACAGGGCGGAATTTAACAGCCCCGCTTCTGCGCTGCTGCTTACCGCTGCTTATGAGAAAGATGGCGATGTTTATTTCTGCGGCAGTTCTACAGGTTCAAAAGAGTCCTATGAAAAATTATTCAGTGAATATGCGCCTATTGTCAGCCCCGGTTTTACAGGCAGCGCTAATAATGCATTAGACCTGAAATGGGAAAAAGGAGCAAGCGAAAAAATGGAGCAGTTTCATTTGTTCAAGTTCAGCGCCAACACACTTTCGTTCGCATCTACAACACCAGTTGCAGAATTCAAAAGCAAATTCAAAACCGCGCCCGGTGACAAAGGCGCAAGTGCCTACAACGGAAAAAAGTTTTTAATCGAACAATTCACGGTTACCGCTTCCGGAGATTATTTGATAGCCGGACAACTCACTGCAAAAGAAAACGTGGGCGGCACCTTAGTGACCTCTTATGGCGACATCGTTTGCTTTCACTTCGACAAAAGCGGCAGCCTGAAAGCGCAATACGGAATCGGGAAAATGAATATGGACAAGAAAAGCGAAATCTTTGAAATGAAACAAAATTTTCATCTCGCATCCGATGGCAAGAGCATCTACTGGGAACTGCTGGAAGTGAAAGGCACGAAAGGCTACGAAAGTTTCATGGATGCCTACAACGGTGCGCCAACTTTCTATGCGCTGTATTTCCCGCGTATCTGCAAGATTGACTTGAGCAACTCTTCCCTTGGAGCAATTAAAGTGTTGGGAGGAGAAAAATATTTTCTGAAAAAATATTTTCCGAGCGTATTCGACAAAAGCGAAAACAGTATCACCTACATCGGTCATGATGATGATTGGAAAAATCTATGGTTAGGAAAGGTGGTATTGCAGTAAGTTAGTCTTCAAATTTAAAAGCCCGTTCTGTCTAAAAGCAGGCGGGCTTTTTTTTCTGCTTGCACATGAAATTCAGCTTCCCTTTTCTTTCTCCAAATGCGCCATCGTATCCTCTACACTTTTCAGCATCTTGATATGCGCAGGCGCTTTTTTAATCTCCTTATCTTCCAAAAGCAAGCCGGAAACAAGTATTTCAGTTTTTGAAAAAGTTTTTGAAAGCAGGTGGAGATACTCCATCAACTCTTCTCCCCGAAATGCGCTCGTAATGATGGTGAACAGGTAATCCGCTTTGTAAAATATATTGGTCTCCAGCAGGTTTTCTATTGGAACGCTCTGCCCGAGATACAGCGTGTGAAAGCCACGCGAGCGAATCAGGTAATTCGCAAATAACAAACCGATGTCATGCTGCTCGCCTTCAGGAAGAAACAGCAAATATTTTTTTGTAAGCCGCGCATCGGGAATCACAAGTCCGTCAATTGCAACACGCAACTTTTGCCGGATAAGGTTCGAAACAAAATGCTCCTGCGCGGGATTAATTGCACCCGTTTGCCACAGGATGCCGATTTTGTGCAGGAAGGGATAAATGATGTTCAGCACGGTTTGCTCCACGCCATATTTCATGATGCAAGCCGTTGCCTGCCTGTCAAAACGCGCCTCGTCAAACTCCGACATAGCAACTAAAAACGTATTGATTTCAAATTCGTGCGAATCAGCAGCCTGTGTTAGTCTATTTACCGTAGCATTGATTTCCTCTTTAGACATACGCGCAGCTTTTGAAATCTTAATGCCGTTATTCACTAAGAGCGAAAGGTTCAGCATGTATTTCAGGTCGTCATCACTATAGTAGCGGATGTTGGTGTCGGTGCGCTGTGTGTCAAGATAACGCAGGTCATAGCGCCTCTCCCAAATACGGATGGTGTGCGCCTTTATACCGCATAATTTTTCCAATTCACTGATAGAATATTGACCCAAGACTGAGGAAATTATTGTTTAATAAAAGTAGTTGAAATCCTGAACAAATAAGAGAGTAAATAGTTTTACTATCCTGCTCCATTCTCCCTGAAATTTTAGAATCAGGGGATGCTGGAAGTAGTCCGGCAGGACAAGTTCAGTTTCTGCGCTGCAATAACTCATACACCGTGATATTTCCCAACAACAGCAGTAAAGAATAAATGCTGTCTTCAATTGGAATTGTGCCCATGCGAATGCCGAAGTTTTCTGCATCGTTGTACCACACAACAGGCAGGTAAGTGAGTATGCCATTCACAATGAAAAAAGGAAGGAGGTGGATGAGATAAGCAATCCAGAAGTTGGAAAAATATTTCTGCTTCAAAATCAATCCGTGTGTCAACAGCAACAAACCTGCAAGCGAAAAACCAACCACAGTATAGATTTGATTGCTGAAAACTATTGCAAGCGCAAGCAGCAGCGTTCCCGCAATCGTTGCGACATGCAGCGAAATTCTGCTGAAAGTTGGAGTTGGTCGAAGCGTACATACCGTTTCATAAATCAGCAGGCAAGCGAAAGGCACAGTAAAAAAAAACAGCCACTCTTCAATTGGCATACCGGCTAAATCAGTGCCGATGCAATACTCCGCGTTGAAGCCCCACACGCCCTGCTTGGTAAAAAATACATCCCAAATAAGAAACGGAATTGCAACGAACACGTTTGCAGCAAGCGCATATTTCCACTTTGCCTTAAAATTTACCTTGCGCTCAAACGAACTCAAGAGCGGACCGATAATCGTGAAGATGTTAATGAGGAGGTATGTGTATTTCACTTCAGCAGGGCTTTGAATTTTGCTTCCTGTGTATCTGAACACTCTCCGGAATCAAGCATAAAACCAATTACTGTCTTCAGCCAATCAGGATAATCTTGCAGTGATTTCGTGTGTGGAATTTTTTGCAGCATCCCTTCGATGTCGTTTTCCATATCATCGCTGTAACCAAGAAAGCGGGGCAAATGCAGTTGCACGGAAAAGCGCAGAAAACGCACTTCCGCATCGTTTGGATTTTTTTGAATTGCCTCTTCAAATGATTTGTCGGCTAACCGCAAATATTTCAGTTTGTCGGATGGACCGGAAAGATGCTTTGAAACCAACGCTTGCGCAGACGCAAAATAAGCATGGAGCAGCGCATCTTCGTGTTTGACCGAATTCATGTATTGCATGAACTTATCCGATTGCTCGCGGTTCTCTACGGCAGCTAAATAAAGTTCGCGCAGTTGAGGTAACGATAATTGTGCTGAAACAGAATTCCAACTCAAAAAGAAAAAAATAAAAAGTCGCGCGCTAATTTCCATGCAACAAACCATTTAAGGGAACTGACCAAATAGGCGCTGCCTGCAACTTTTCCTGCGCTAAAATTTCATTCGCTGCAAAAAGTCCCGAGCTGAATGCCGCTTCCATCAGCATTGCCGGAATTGGCAGCTTCACCCAATCGCCCGCAAACTTCACCTGCGGCAATGGTGATTGATACGATGGTCTGCTGTCATGCTGATTCATTTGAAAAGAAGAGAAGTTGTTGTCTAATTGCAAATATTCATACACGATTTCTTTTTCAATTAGCACAGGGAAGTAATGATACAACTCTGCGAGAAATTGCTTGCTGATTTTTTCACGGTCATAAAATTCCGGTGTTACTGAATAACAATGCAACTCCAATACTGTTCCATTGTTTTCATCAGCCCACTTCTTTGCTTCTGCATCAAAAGCATCAAACACAGTTACTGCATCAAGTGCCTTCAGTCGGTCAGTAATCACAAACACCGGGATTGTTTCTTCGATGCGCCCTTTTATCCAGAGCTTGTACACTGCGTAGCCATTTGCATGTTGCAAACTATTCAGTTGATTGTAATACTGCGGAGTTTCCTTTTTTATCCAATCGCTATTTTGCGCAATCCTCTTTGTTCCTTTCACATCCGCAGCGACAACCGCATAATCAAACTCGCTGTTGTTGACGCGAATTCCGTGCATGGTTTTTTCAATGCGCTCCACTTTTTCATTGATAAAAAATACCGCGCCTGATTTTTCAAGATATTCTTTTGTGGGCTTCAACAAGCAGTCGTCATAATTTCCCATGAAATAATCATAGTCAATTCCATAATCGTGACTGAGATAAAAAAAGTGAAAACTCTTCATCAACTCTGCCATAGACATCTGCTGCGGCTCTGCGAAAAATGCTCTTGAAAACGAGTTGAATACTAAGCGTAAATTTTTTGGAAGTTGTAATCGCCCCGTAAATTCAGCAAACGACTGCTTGTCATACTTTTTAAAAGTAGTATCCTCGCTGTAATTCAGAAACGCAGCCATTTCCATGCTTTGCGGCTTGCGAAGAATTTCAAAGAAACTGTAAAAGCCCTTCCACCCCAGCGACAAAATATTCAGCAACGGAGTTTTTGCAATTCCCTTAAAACTGAGTTTCTCTTTTTGGTGATTCAGCACAAGATATTCTTCAATCGGGCGCATGAATTTCTTCACTTGCATCTTCTCTATGAAATTCCACAGGTTGTAATACTGATAAAAAAAAGCATGAAACCCGTGGTCAATCGTCACGGTGTAGCCATCCTTGAAGGTATGCTGCCATGCTCCTGTCTTCCCCCCGATGTAATTACTCTTTTCAATTACAGTCACTTTGAAGCCGCGCTCTGCCAGCGTAGTAGCTGCGCTTAGTCCCGCAAGTCCGCTACCGATTACCGCAACGCTTTTTGACTTTCGCAGTTTTTGCTCCAACGATGCGTCAATGTCAGCAACCTGTATTTTATAATTCTTTAGTCTTTTCTTAATAAGCGCTGCAAGCATTGATTCAGTCAGTTGGTTAATTTTTTTTGAAATTATTTCTGCAATCTAAAAACAATTTTCAACCCTGCTTGTTTTAACAGTTAAATTCAAAACAAAAATTTATTCTACCAAAAAAACAAACACCAATGAAACAAAAAATTTTTACAATGCTCCCTTTTCTGCTTGCAAGCATAAGCAGCGTGTTCGCACAAACAGCGCGGCTACAAGTAATTCATAATGCAGCAGACCCTGCGGCAGCATCTGTTGACGTATATGTCAACGGAGGTCTGTTGCTTGATGACTTTGGATTTCGCACAGCAACTCCTTACACGGATGTTGCCGCAGGTGTTGCGTTAAGTGTTGCTGTTGCTCCTTCAACAAGCACATCAGTTGGAGATGCAATCGCAACTTTTCCAGTTGGTCCGTTGATGGTTGGCGAAACTTATGTGCTCTTTGCCAACGGTCTTGTAGGCAGCGGCTTTGCTGCAAATCCTGATGGCGTAAGCATTGGGTTCAGCCTCTATCCTACTGCCGGACGCGAAACAAGTTCGGTGAGTGGAAACGTGGATGTGCTTGTGTTTCACGGCTCTACCGATGCGCCCACCGTTGACGTAGATGCGCGCACAGGCGGTGGCGCACCGATTGCGCTCATTAATGATTTGGCTTATACCGATTTCACTGCCGGCTATGCAAATATTCCCGCAGCAGCTTATGCGCTGGATGTGAAAGATGAAACAGGAACAGCAACTATCGCTACGTTCATAGCTGACCTCAGTGGCGCTGCTGATGCGGCAATCGTTGTATTCGCATCCGGTTTCTTAACTCCTGCGAACAATAACAATGGCGCAGCTTTCGGCTTGTTTGCAGCATTGCCTGACGGAACAGTGCTGACGCTGCCCACTCCGGGAACAGCGCGTGTACAAGTGATTCATAATTCTCCCGACCCTCTTACGGCTACAGTAGATTTATATGTAAACGGATTGCAGGGTTCAACTGCATTGAACGATTTATCCTTCCGCGAAGCGACAGAATTTTTTGATGTACAGACAGGCTATCCGACTGTTGTTTCCCTGAATGCGCCCAACAGCGCAAATGCAGATAATGGCACATTAGGAAAAATTGATTTCGGAACTGCGTTGATGGATGGCGGAAAATATGTAATCATTGCTGACGGGCTTGCTGACACAACCGGCAAATCAGGCATCAATCCGGATGGAGTGAATCCTTCTTTCACGCTGATTGCGCTTGGTCCCGCGCAGGAAACCGGAACGAATCCTTCCAACGCAGATATTTTAATTCATCATGGTTCAATTGACGCGCCTACGGTTGACATTGTTGCGCGCGGTGTTGCAACACTCGCTGATGACCTTTCTTATCTTGAATCAAGCGCTGGTTATGCAAGCGTTCCCGCAACGGAATACATCATTGATGTGAAAGACGCTTCCGGCACAACAACTGTAAAATCCTATTACGCTCCGCTCGGCACTGCTTCCGGTGCAGCAGCGATTGCATTTGCATCAGGGTTTTTAAATCCTGCAAATGGCGCGCCCTTTGGAATTTGGGTTGCGCTTCCAACAGGCACTACTTTCCCGCTTCCTGAAATTGAAACTGCGCGTGTGCAGGTAATTCACAACTCTGCTGATGCGGCTGCCGCAACAGTGGACGTGTATGTAATTGACGCAATCGGAGATGAAATTGCAAAAGTGGAAGATGTTGCTTTCAGAACAGCCACGGCATTTGTTGATTTGCCGTCAAATCTTCCTCTCAGCATTGCATTCGCTCCGGCAAACAGCACAAGCGCAAGTCAGGCAGTTGCAACGATTAACATCGGTTCGCTTGTAACGGACGAAAAGTATATCGCAATTGCAAATGGCATCATCAGCGGTTCAGGGTATAATCCTGCACAGCCGTTTGAATTGCACATCTTCACCGGTGCGCGTGAAGAAGCAAATCAACAAGGCATGAGCAAAACAGATGTACTCGTATATCACGGTTCTACTGATGCTCCAACAGTTGATATTTATGAAACAGGCGTGGGCGCAGGTGAAATTGTGAACGATGCTTCTTACAATGATTTTGCAGGCTATTTGGAATTGGGCACTGCTGATTACGTGATTGAAGTGCGCGATGAAACCGGCACAACGACAGTTGCCGCTTTCGCTGCTCCGCTCGCAACATTAGGATTGGAAGATGCTGCTTTGACAGTGCTTGCTTCAGGCTTTCTGAATCCTGCAAACAACAGCAATGGCGCAGCGTTTGGATTATATGCCGCGCTTCCTTCCGGTGGTGCATTGGTTGCATTGCCGCTTTACACAAGCGTTGATGAACAGAATGTGTTCATCCGCAATGTGAAATTTTATCCCAATCCAACTACTGAATTGGTGAATGTTGACTTCGCATTGGAAAAGACAAGCGAAGTGCGCATGAATCTTTTTACCACAGCAGGTGAATTAGTGAGAAGCATACAGGCAGGCGAACTCGCTGCCGGCAATCACACGTTGCGCGCAAACATCATCGGGTTGGAAACAGGCTACTACATGGTGCAGATTGAGGCAGGTGAAAAACTAAAAGTTTCACAACCTGTGTTTGTAGAATAAAGAATTGTGTTTTATGTTTTGGGTGAGGCTGTCCCGTTCAATGGGACAGCCTCTTTTTTTTTATCGTCAGGAACAAGCGCTAACACTTTTATTTTTAAACCTTCCATCTGCATTACAAGGTTTTAATAGCCCCGAGTTTTGAAAGCCCGGCTATTTTCTGAGGTATATTTGCGCAAACAACCTTGAATTTGAACATCCTGCACGTTTGCACACCTACGAGCATTCATGACCACAAATGGATTTTATTTTTCTCAAACCGCAGCGACATAAAACAATTCGTCATTTGGGAAACAATTTTTGAAACACCGGAAAATCAATCTGCGAAAAAGTTCTTTCTTGAAAACGGGATCACCGTTTTACCTGCTTATTCTTCCTTTTCGCTTAAAAATATTTTCAGCACTTTCAACTCAGTTAAAAAATTAAATGGACTGATTGACAATCACAAGATTGACATCGTTCACATGTTATTCACTACTCCTCATGCTTTATACGCCCCTTTCCTGACGACTCCATTTATTCTTACCACAAGAGGTTCTGATATACTAAAAGTGATACCGGGATTGAGAACTACAAAAGGGATTAAAGGCTGGCACAATAAAATCTTGTTTTCTATTTTCAGACGGGCATTTCAAAAAGCAGCGTTTGTTACTTCAACATCCCAGAAACAAATAGACTGCATCGCGGACACCTTTCACCTCAGCCGGAATTGCCGGCTCATCAGAACGGGCGTAGATGTTGAAACAATTGCACAACTTGACGCGAGCGAATACATCCCGCAACCTTTAGCTGGTGTGAAATTTATTTTCTCACCCCGCTGGATGTTTCCCCAGTATAATTTGGAGACGCAGATTGCCGCAATCCGCTTGTTAAATAAAACCCTGCTGGAGGAATACACCTTCGTGTTTATTCACGGCAAAGATGTTTTTATGGAGCCTGATGATTATTTTTTGAAAATGAAGGACGAAATCGAAAATGTAGCAGGGTTAAAATATCTCATTTTCGACAGGCTCACTCCAAAAGAAGTATGGACTTGTTTTAAAAAGGCGAGCCTTACAATTATGGTTCCGCATACGGACGGCACACCGAACTCAGCGCTTGAAGCAATGTCTGCCCGATGTAAATTAATTATGGGCGATGCAGATTATGACAGCATTCTTTTTGATGACACCTGCATTCGAATAAATAAAACCGATGCCCGTCAGTTGGCAAGCGCAATTGAGTCAGCGCTTCAATCTTATCCGGATGAATTACTAGAAAGAGCTTTCTCCCGCGTGAACCTGCACGGAAACCGCGCTATCGAAATGAATAAACTGCTGGAATTGTATCGCTGCATTCTGCAATCAAATTGACTTTAACAGCTCAACTAATCTTAGAGCTTGATGTTTTCTTGAGTATTCTTTAAAGCCTGACGGATTTTGCGTTACCGCGCCTTTGAGTTTATGCTCGGAATAACTACGCTCTAACGCGGCACATACATCGTCTGCATTTTCACAACTCGCTCCCCCGTTACTTTTTTGCATGATTTCTTGCAAAACTCCATGGTCGTTTTGAACAAAAAGAATAAATCGCTCCGAAGCGAGGTAGTCAAATATTTTAGCCGAAAGCGTATTATTATTTTTCGCGCCAAGCAAGAGAAGTACGCTCGCTTGCTTCAGGTTCATCAATACTTTTTCATAAGACAATTTCCCGGTCATCTCAAGATAAGGCAACAAGGAAGAATCAAATGACAAAACGCGCTGAACCTGTTCGGGATAAAATTCAACTCCGTAGAAAATAATTTTTACGTTTCGGGCATTGGTATTCAAAATGAATTTCCGAAACCCTTCCAGAAATGATTCAAGGTGCTGGAAAGGATAAATGGTACCCGCATAAGCAATTCTGAAAATTTCTTTGTCTTGCTGAATATCAGGAATCGCGCGCAATGTGTCATCATCAAACCCGTTGTAAATAACTTCAACTCGCTTATTTGGAAAAAGCTGCTGCAAATCATTTTTATAGGAAGGAGATGCAGTTGTGATTAATTCTGCCAGTGGAATCAGTTTGTTTTCTAAATAATGTGCATGACGCATTAACAATTTTTCCGCAAATGATTTTGGCGGATTGATTCGATTGATAGACCAGCCATCGCGAAAATCTGCAACCCAGGGAATGCCGAACTCTTTTGAGAGCAAACTTGCATATCTGAATAAGATAAAAGGCTCGCCTGTCGCAATGATTGCATCATAGCGATTTTGCTGAAGCGCTTTTCTTGCTTCGTGAAAAATGTCGGACCTGTTATCAAAATAAAAGAAATGAAATTTTAGAATTTCCAGCAGGAAGGAAATCGCTTTTCTAAAAAAAACAAACCGCTGCTCGCCTAATCCGGTTAGCATCCTATCCCTGATGTTTGGATAATAGGGAACCCGGGTAATGGTTCCTATGACTGTTTGTTCTGTGTGAACTGTTTTGTTTTTGCTTGCGCGAAAACAATCTATGTGGCTATTAATTTCTACGTCCCAATGGCGTGTAATTACATGAGGCTCTACTCCAAGTTGTTTGAAATAGCGCAGCCAGCTTGCGGGGCGCTGACCTGCAATGGAGGGATAAGGCGGAAAATCATAAGCTAAAACGAGAACCTTTCCTGTTTTACTCATTATTGCGCTACTCTAATATTTTTCAGAGGAATCAAACTCGCTTTGGATTTTTTTGATGTCATCAGTATAGTCTTATTATGACGCTTCTCCTTGTTCACTACAGGTGAAGTAAAGATAAGAGTTGCCTGAAAGAGGAATTTTCAGCGGACTAAGAAATAAATTTTTTGAGATTTTCTTCAAACAGATTCTTATCAACCAAAAGGTCAGCCTCAAAGAAATTTTGCGCTGCATCAGCGGGTTCGCAGAATTGGTAATAATATTTATGGTCAAGAGCAGATGCCAGCTTCCAATAGACATCGCTATGCATGTCATTTGAAGAATGAATTGCGCGATGCAACTCCAGCACTTTGCCTCCGGGAGGCATGAACACCATATTTGTCAATCCTGCGCCATGCATCCCGATTAAATATTTTGCTTTGCTCATAATGGATATTTCCTGAAGTAACGTATAGTCTTCCAACGCGACCATTCTGAATCCGAAAGCCGTCAGCAGATTCTTCATATCTTCTTCATTCACCATTTTTCTTCTTTCCGCTTTCTTTCTTGTGATGAATATTTTGTCACCAAATGTTTCATGCGCACATGGATGCTCTGTGGAATAATCTCTAAAAAAAAGTCCTATCTGCTTCATTTGCATCGGGTCATAATGATTGCAATAGGGTTTGTTTTGCACGAGGGTTAATTTTTTTACCTGAATCGGGATACCTTCTTTTACCCAATAAATTTTTTTAACGCCAAATGCTTCAAGCGATTGCTTCACGAAATTGATTTCCTTCAATCCCTCCGGCAAGAGCAAAGTGTATTCGCTCATCTCTTCTTTCACTACCCACAACCTGACAATCGTTTCCGTGAGCCAATGATAATAGTTAAACCAGTGATGCACATGCAGATAATGTTCCTTATCATTTAACTGTTCAACACCTCCTTCTTTTCCGTGTTGGGCATAAAGCCAGGAACCCATTACCATTTGATAATAATTCTTAAACACAACCTTGCGTCTCTTCGCCCATTGTCCGTGAATAGATTCAGGCAGTATGCTGAAATTTTTGAATGCTATTCCAAAATAACTTGTGATGTAAAGCTGATAATCAGACAGTTGTAGCAGCTTTAATGGTTTCAGTAAATAATAGTTGTCTGTGAATATTGCGTTGTGCTGGTCTTGCAGATTTGCGGGAGGTTCGCTTTCAGAGTAATACTTTCGCAGGGAAGGAAAAAATTTGCAGCACCTTTTTCTAAAAGCGAGAATAAAAAAAAACTCTCTGATACGATTTAACGGGTCAATAACAGATAGGCGGAGACGCCATTCAAAAGACTTCAATAAATAAATCAACATATCGCGCAGCACTCTGCTTTTCCCATGAGAACTGCTTTTGATTAGATGCGTTCCCATTAATACAAAGTGCATCACGCCTACTCTCTTCTCCATTTGTGTAATACATGATTAAAGATACGCTGAACTCAAAATCGGATTGGAGATTTTCTATCTATCAAGCTTCATACCCTGTTATTCCTTACAAAATCATCTTGAAACCTCTGAGAAAATCGTATTGCTCATCTGATATACTCAAGCCAAAAATCATAATAGAACGCCTTTAAAAAATCACCGACTACCCATTCTCCAAGAGTCCAACTTGCAATTGCATCACATGATACGGCAAGGGGAGGAAATAGCACACAAATTAAAGCTGAAAACAACATTAACACCCTCATTTCTGATGCATCGCCTACGGACATCAACATTTGCATGGCAATGAAAATCAATGGGAACATATACGCTCCGGTTCTTGTCAAATCTCCAATTGTAAAAGAAAAACCCAAGTAGCCGAATGCTCCTAGAATAAGCACAATTGAAAAAGGGTTCCATGAATATTTTTTTAAGCAAACAAACATTGCACATACTATCAAAATCCATAGTCCTTCAAAATAACTCCACGTTGCTAACCTTTGACAAGGAATGTTAAACATGGTTTGCTGGGGAATATCAAAAACATGGTGATTTAATGAGTAGTAATACTTGAGAAAAAGTCTCAAAATCGTGTATGATACTACGCTGGCAATTATTGCAACCGAATATTTATCAAACTTGAAGAAAGAAGAAAATTTCAGGGACTGAATCGGAGAAGTAAAATACTTCCAAAAGAAATAAACAAAAAACAATGCAAGCAGCCCCCGTTCGTCAGTCCATGAAGCTAAGAATGCGGAGAAGAAAACCAGAACTGGAGAGCTAAAGCACATGGATAACAGTAAGAAAAAATAAGCCCATTGGTCAAACAACGGATAGAAGTCACCAAAAGCGCATTTTCCAATATAAGTTGCCGCTACGGCAATAGCCATCAGAAAAGCAACCACCTGGTCGCCCGTTATTTTTATGGTTAAAGAAATAACAAGATAAAGAATCGCAATTCCAATAAAAACATTGACAACCAGAATGCCTGTGGACGACAAATGAAAAACTTTAGCGATAGCCGGAACTGTCAGCCTGAATACCATATTAGCAGCGTGCCCGCTAGTTGGGCTGTCGGAAGCTGTTTGCGCAAATAAATTTTCAATTTTCTTATTTACTTCTACCCACCCTCTTACATTCACATCTAAATACCTGTATCCCGGAATACTGAATAGGTGGATGCACAATACCAAAATAAGAATGAGTTTCCACTTCCAGAATTTTTTTGACGTAAAGGAATCGAGATAATTAATAAAGTAGTTATAGTAGAGTATCATGGATAGAGCTATTTAGATATCTTTTCTATAATCTCCTTTAGAGAAATGCTTTTCAATTAAACAGTAGAGGTAAATAAAAAAATACCTGCTTCCCATCTCTCTGATTTTCAACTTAGCGACTCCGAATTTTCTGTTTCGCCACGAGTTTGGAACGATGGAATAGCTATATCCCCTAACAATAGCTTTTAAAGGCAACTCTAATGTTAAATTGAACTGTGGCGATAAAAAAGGCTTCACGCCTTCAATCGTTTCCCGCTTATAGAGTTTGAATGCGTTCGTCAAATCAGTATATCGGATTCTGAAGGAAATACTAACCAAATGATTAAAAATCCTATTCATAAATAGCTTCATGTAAGGATAGTCATAAACGCTGCCTCCTTTAATAAACCGGTGACCAAAAACACAATCACAATTTTTCTTTAACATCACCTTGTAGAAGTTAACAAGGTCCTCGGGTATTTCTGAGGCATCTGCCATCATAATCGCAACGCAATCGCCTGTGAATCTCTCAAGTCCGTATCGCACTGCATAGCCATAGCCGTTTGGTCCTTCATTTGTGTAAACAATAAGACTTTTTATTTGCTTTTGAAGATGCTCTAAAACTTCAAGCGTATTATCCTTTGAATTGTCGTTGATTACGATAATCTCATGGCTGATTCCGTCCTGATTTAACTTATCACGAATGCCTGTTACTGTTTCAGTGATTGATTCAGCTTCGTTATATGCAGGAATTACTACGCTAAGTTTCACTGAGATGTCATTTTGGTTTTTCTGCAATTACTAAAAATTGCTTACCCATAAAATTCCATGCAAACGGAATGCTGAGATATAATTTCACAAGGAAATCAGCAGAGGGGATTTTGCCGCGAAAAGAAATCGGCAAAAATTTAGGATACGACTTTTGAATATTAAAACCTGCGCCATACAGATGCTCCGCAATCGAAAGCTCGGAAAAGATTAAAGTGTGGTCAGCAAAATCGAAATACTCTTTATAGCAGTACTTAAAGTTGGGTCCCATCACGCAAATCTTCCCTCCTTTTTTTATCGCTCCAAACATTTTTTGAAGAAAAGCGGCAACATCTTCCTGCGTGTAGAGGTGTTCAAGAAAATTTGAAATAAACACAGCATCGAAATAATCCTGCGGAAGATTTACAGAAAGATTATTGCCAATGAGAACTTTGACATCGGCATTCGCCAACTTCTTCGTATTCTCGCTTAAATCAACCGCCCACTTTTCTTGTCCCGGAACCAGATTTATAAACTCGCAATCGCCTGCTGCCGGGTCAAGAATAATTGCCGGGCTTCCTAACTTTTTATAAATAAACTCAGCAATAATCTTCCACGCGGAGAGTTTTTTGTTCCGGTCAATCCCCTTAAAACGGTATTCGTATATTCTTTGGTAATTCATAAATAGCTGAAGTGATTATAACCGTTGATGCATACTCCGATACATTTGAGTTAAGGTAGCCTCTAATCCATACTCTAACTTCCAATCAGGATAGTGCTCTTTAAATTTGCTTAAATCGCTTACATACCAGATATGGTCGCCAATCCTATTGGTTTCGTTATAGCTGTACTTTAACTTGTTTCCTGTTATTTTTTCACAAAGTTCTATCGCCTCGAGCATAGAGCAATTTGCAAATCTTCCTCCTCCCGCGTTATAGACTTCACCCGGTCGCGGATTTTGGTAATAATGCCAAAACATATTTACTAAATCATGGCTATGGATATTATCCCGCACTTGCTTTCCCTGATAGCCAAAAATCGTGTAAGGCGTCTTTGTAATAGTACACTTCATGAGATAAGCAAGAAACCCATGCAACTGCGCACCTGAATGATTCGGACCAGTAAGGCATCCTCCGCGGAAAGTCCCGGTTTTCATTCCGAAATATCTTCCGTATTCCTGCGTCATAATATCTGCGGCAGCTTTTGATGCGCCAAATACGGAGTGCTTCGTCTGGTCAATGCTCATCTGTTCATCAATTCCATTTTTATAGTAGGGATGAGTCGTATCTATTTCCCAACGTTTTTCCATTTCGACAAGTGGAAGAAAATTGGGGTTATCTCCATATACTTTATTTGTTGACGTGAATATAAAAACGGCATCAGCACAATGAAGGCGGGTTAATTCGAGGAGATTTAATGTTCCTGTTGCATTCACGCCAAAATCGGTGAGCGGCTCTTTAGCCGCCCAATCGTGACTCGGCTGCGCGGCAGTGTGAACGATCAACTTAATATCACTTCCGTATTCGTGAAAAATTTTTTCTAATTGAGCGTACTCACGAATATCCACCGCGTAATTCTTCAGGTTAGAAATCTTTTCCTCGATACGTTTCAGGTTCCATTGCGTGGAAGCTTCCGCGCCAAAAAAGTAAGCGCGCATGTCATTGTCAATGCCAATGACAGTGTCAAATTTTGACGAAAAAAACTCAACTGCTTCCCCTCCGATTAATCCGCTGGAGCCAGTAATTAATGCTACATTCATTGAAGTATGTGTATTAGTTCTTTATTATTCTGCTCAATCCAATCAAAAATTTCCTGAACAATTGTTTTGAGGTTTCGTTTTGGTTTCCAACCTGTAATGCGTTCAACTTTTGAGTTGTCTGTCAAATACAGCCTTAGATCATAAGGACGATTCTGAGAAATTTTTTCAATATTCAGCTTGTTTCCGCTACGCTCTTCACATAGCGCAGTCAACTCCATTAAAGAGGCGCTGCAATCCATTCCTCCTCCGACATTAAAAATTTCGCCATTCACTTTGTCTATGTCTTTCAATTGCAAATCAACCAAATCATACAAATCTGCAACATGCAACACATCACGCACCTGCTTTCCTTCCCCACCATAGCCGATGTAGCTCAACTTGCCCTTCCAATAATGATTTGCCGCCCACAATACAACAACCCCCTGGTCAACTTTGCCCATCTGCCACGGTCCTGAAATTACTCCACATCTGATAATGACTGCTTTAATGTTGTAGAGTTCGTTGTATTCCTGAATGATAAGCTCCGAAGCCAATTTTGTTGCGCCATACAGCGACCTTGTGCCTGCTAAAGGAAAATCTTCTGAAAATCCGCGTTCTGAAGTTCCGGGAACAGTTTGTTTACTTTCTAAAATAAATCGGGTTGCTGTTTCAGCATAATTCAGCCGTTCAATTGTTTTAATCGGATATACCCTGCTTGTAGAAAGAAAAACAAAAGTGGCGTTAAACTTCCGGGCATAATTCAGACAGTTTATTGTTCCCGCTAAGTTTGTGTTAATCAGATAATCCGGAGAAGAATTGACGCCCGCTAAAACCGATGGTTCAGCGGAAGCCTCAATCAGGCAAGTAATTTCCCCTATCGCATCAAAATCTTCTTTGTTCCTGATATCACCGTGGATGAACTTTATTCCGTTCAGTTTTAATCTGTTTACATTCAATTCACTCCCTCTGCGCTTCAAGTTGTCAAACGCAATAACTTCAGCGGCAGGATAATTTGCTTTGAACTGAAGAGCTAAACTGGAACCGACAAAACCGCATCCTCCCGTAATCAATAGCTTCATAGAATAATATTGGGGCGTGAATTTAATTAAAACCTTGGTAGTTCTCTAATGAATAACTGCTTGTATAATATGTTATTCCGCCATCCTAAGCGCTGCGAAGAGCGCATGAATATGCCTGAACCCCGAATAACAGGATTACAGTATTTTTACTCTCCTCCCGTATTAATAAAGTCGGAATGATTACAGAAAAAAGAGTTTCAGAAATCTTAGCAGAATATAATCGCAGAGAGAAAAAAGCGGGCGAACACAACGCGTCTTATGATCAGGAATACTACATTCAGTTTCATGCAAAGCGCTATGCTGAAAGCCTGAAGTATATTGAGCCGCTGCTTCCTTGGGTTACAAAAGCGCTCGAATTGGGAGAACCGGGACCTTTCACCTATTTAGTTGAACACTTCTTTTCGGGCATTTCAATTGATTATGTAAATGAAGATTTAAGATATTTCATCAGCAAAGACTCGAATCAATACGACCTGATTTTAAACATGGAAGTGATTGAACACATCAAAGACCAAAAAGAATCTATTCTCACCGAAGTTGATTTTTCGGGATTGAAGCAATTTATACGGGAGTGTCATCGCGTGTTGAAGCCGGGAGGAAAAATGTTTGTCACCACGCCAAATGCGGGCAGCTATAACAACCTGAATCTTTTATTCAATCACGAACCCGGGTGGATGTGGAGGAATCATTTCAGAGAATTTCAGCCGAAAGAGCTGTCAAACTTTTTGGCTGAAGGAGGTTTTACAATCACTCAGCTATCCACGCTTTGCGTTTGGCCTCAGCGAAACGACCACCGCTACACCCAAATTATTAAACTACTTGATTCTCTGAAAAAAAGAATGGGATTTAGCAGTTCACGCCAGTTTCTTCGCGGGGATGAAATATTTCTGATTTGCGAAAAAAGATAACTGCTCCCGATTTCAAATTCATTTTATTCGCAGCATTGTCTTTATGATGAATTTAAGACGAATGCCCAAATTCATTTTTTGATACTTCGATAACGCTGAGTTGAAATATAGCGCGTACATCCATGCGCCTAAGGAAGTCGTGTTGTAACATAAGTGAAACCATTTTTCAGACACAAATTGTTGCAACTCGGCAACCGGCTGATAGTGGGTGCGTTTATTTGCTTCAAGCAACTTTAACAAAAGAGTTTCCCCCTGCTGAATAAAATCTTTATCCACTTTAAACTTAGCGTGAACAATATCCCTGAAAAGCTCAATCTCGCTATCACTGACATTCAAGCCGGTTTTCTCAAATACCATCCGAACGACAGCATAAGTTTTCGTTTTTTGAATGGAGGGATAAGACGCGGACACGCTGCTTTCATGCGACCTGTAACGAAGCAACACTTCGGGAATGTTTGCAAACTGCGTTACTGAAGATAAGCGCACCCACATTTCATAATCTTCACCATGAATGAAATCGGGGGAAAAGAAAATATTCTGTTGCGCCAAAACTTCTTTGCGCAGCATCACCACGGGATGACAGAAAGGAGTTTGATAGAGCATCATAATTCGGATGTTCTCATCCCTTTCAGGATATTTCACAGCTTTTCCCGGCAGTTCCAAAGGTTCAAACCATGCGCCACACACGCCAACTTCAGGATGCGATTCCATGAAGTCCACTTGCTTTTGCAGCCTTTCAGGCAAACTAATGTCATCCGCATCCATGCGCGCAATATACTTGCCTCTTGCAAGTTGAATCCCCTTGTTGAGCGTGGCGATGAGTTTCTGATTGCTTTCATTTGTCACAAGCCTAATGCGTTCGTCCTTAAATGAACGGATAATTTCAAGTGAATTATCCGTTGAGCCATCATTGATAATCAGCAGCTCGAAATCACGAAAACTTTGTTTGAGAATACTCTCAACGGCAAGAGCGATATAACGCTCTGCATTATAAACGGGTAATAAAACGGTAACGATTGGGTTGTTCATCGGGACTAACGTCTTACATTCTCAGCCATTTTTCGGGACTGAGGTCTGTATCGTTTTTTGTGGAATCATTAAACCATCGCGCTGGAGCAATAACAATTTTTTCAGGGTTATTATTTAACCACGCACCCCACCAGCTAAAGCTGCTGTTTGCAATGATATTATGCCTGCATAAACTCATTAATTGCATATCACGATAGCTTGCATCGCCTGTGTTATAGTCAACGAAGTGCGTTTCCTGTTGCAGCTTTAAATTTTTTCTGCACCATTCAATATCATCTGAAAAAACAAAAAACACCGGATTCTTAGTGTTTCCTGCTATGTGCTGAATTGCGCGCTCATAATATTCAGGCGGGCAAATCCCGAGGATGCGATTCACTTCTTTGTCCCGCACATAATCCGCCCTGCGAATGTGCAGCGAAACGGATTCTGACTGATTAATTAATTGGGACATCTCCAGATTTTTTTCCTTCAACCCATTCTTGAAAGTAAAATCTTTCAAAAGCGTTTCCCGAATGTCTGCAAAATATTTTTCACTTTGCCAATAGCCCCTGAGATAAGCGTTGCCGGAAGCGTTAAGCATATTCGGGTCAAAATGAAAATGTTTTTCCTCAACTAACCTGCGTTTATAATAAGGCAGCCTTGCGTTAAAGCGGCTGAAAATATGCTTGAACGCAAAATTTGAAAAAGGCTCTTTTACTTTTTCTATTTCCAATGCAGTTGCAGAGGCAATGGGTATTGTAAAATGTCGCAACTCATAGTTTCGAAAAGCGGTGCCATCTAAATCGGGGTGAAACCACAAAATGTCCAACTTAAAAACCGTTTGGCGCTTCAACGACAACTTCCTGCCGAATGCGTATTGAAACATCTGGTTTCCTAATCCGCCATTAATAAAAGAGATAATCATCCGTTCAGCGACTTTGTCATTCTGAAAATTCACATGCAAAATACATCTGCGTGTATTTCAACGAAATTAGGGTTTATGTCAGTAGGTGGATTCAGGAGGAACATTCCTGAAGTAGTAAAATAAGTCGCGGTAATTTCCGGATTTGAGCGGCTCGCTTTTCACTGCTCTCCAAATGAGTTTCAGCGCTCTTTTTTTGTTTCCGGAATAGAAATCCCTTTTTGCCATTTCATTAAAATATAAAGAAGGCTCTTTGGTATAAGGCTCATCAAGTTTCGCGATGAATTTATCCAATGTCGCCCAGTCTTTCTTTTCAATCGGGTCAGAGCCTGTCTCAAGCCTTGTTTTGAAAAGATAGTGTAGGAGGTTAGCGTTATGTTTTTTTCTCCGGTTGTCGCTCCAATCCGCGCAGATGCTGTTCGGATTAAAACGATAGTAATAAAGAGGCTGGGGAATATTCATCAGCTTATGCTTTTCCATGATGAGCCATGTCCAATAGAAATCCTCCGCGCCTATCCTGTCCCAGTATTCATGATACTTTCCAACCGTGTCAAGGATTTCTCTTTTAAAAAGAAACGAATTGGGAATCATGGAATAAACTCCGTTCAGCATTTCATCTCTTATCGTGGCATGGTCGCAAAAATGGTTTGAGCAAAACATGGGTTCGCCATTCTCGCGCACTGCGGTGAGATTTGTTCCGCAAACTGCTAAATCAGCATCCTTTATAAACTCGTTCATCTGCATTTCCAAACGGGTCAAATCAGAGTAATCATCCGCATCCTGAAAAGCAATGAAACTTCCTGTACATAAATCAAGCAGCTTGTTGCAGGTTTTCAGATAACCCATATTTTGGGCGTTATGAAAACGCTTCACTCTCGGGTCATTGATAGCATCTATAATCTTTCGTGTGCCATCTTTAGAGCCATCATCTGCAATTAGCAATTCAAGATTGGAATATGTTTGACGCAGAATAGATTCAATAGCCTGAACTATGAATTTTTCTGCGTTGTAAGCAGGCATTACAATGGAAATTACCGGCATCATGCTAAAGGGCTGCTCGCTTCCGGAGTTAAGCATATAATTCATTGCTTTTTTGCCCTTTCTTCAAGAGAATAAATTTCTTGGCGCAAGTCCCACTTATGAAGTTTTAAAGGATTGCCTTCTTCCAATCCACTTTCTGCGCTACTATTTCATTCACGCGTGAAATATCAACCCGCTCTTGCTTCATCGTGTCGCGCTCGCGGATGGTCACTTGGTTATCTTCTAATGTCTGGTGGTCAATCGTGATGCAATAAGGAGTGCCGATAGCATCTTGTCTGCGGTAGCGTTTTCCAATCGTGTCTTTCTCTTCGTAAAAACACTGGAAATCAAACTTCAGCTTGTCCATGATTTCGCGCGCTTTCTCCGGCAAGCCGTCTTTTTTAATCAGCGGAAACACTGCCACTTTAATTGGCGCAAGGAACGGAACAATTTTCATCACCACGCGCGTTGAGCCGTCTTCTAAAGTTTCTTCCTTGTAACCGTTTGAAATCACAGCAAGCAGCGTGCGGTTCAATCCGACTGATGTTTCCACCACATAAGGGATGTAGCTTTTGTTTTCTTCCGCATCAAAGTATTGCAACTTCTTGCCCGACAACTCTTGATGATTCTTTAAATCGAAATCAGTGCGTGAGTGAATACCTTCCAATTCTTTAAACCCAAATGGAAATTCAAATTGAATATCCACTGCCGCGTTTGCGTAGTGCGCAGTTTTCAAATGGTCAAGGAAGCGCAACTTCTCTTCCGGAAAACCAAGAGAGCGATGCCACTTCATGCGCATTTGTTTCCAGTGGTTATACCACTGCATTTCCTCGCCCGGTTTTACAAAATATTGCATCTCCATCTGCTCAAACTCGCGTGTGCGGAAAATAAACTGACGCGCCACAATTTCATTTCTGAATGCTTTTCCTACTTGCGCAATCCCAAAGGGAATTCTCTGGCGCGAAGTATTCAGCACGTTGAGGAAGTTCACAAAGATGCCCTGCGCAGTTTCCGGGCGCAGATAAATTGTGGTAGAGCCTTCCGCAACAGCGCCAACTTCTGTCGCAAACATCAAATTGAACTGCCGCACATCCGTCCAGTTGCGCGAGCCGCTCACTTCACACGCTACTTCCAAATCAATAATGATTTGCTTCAGCGCCTCCAAATCACTTTCCTCCAATGCCTTTTTAAAACGCGCCTGCGTTTCATCAATCTTCTGCTTGTTGCGCAGCACGTTAGGATTCGTTTCAAGAAACTTCTCCTTATCAAACGCATCACCGAATTTCTTCTCCGCCTTCTCCACTTCCTTGTCAATCTTCGCCTGCATCTTATCCATCGCGTTTTCAATCAGCACATCGGCACGGTAGCGCTTCTTTGAATCTTTGTTATCAATCAGCGGGTCGTTAAACGCATCCACGTGCCCCGAAGCCTTCCACGTTTTCGGGTGCATGAAAATAGCGGCATCAATGCCCACGATATTCTCATGCAGTTGCACCATGCTCTTCCACCAAAACTCCTGAATGTTCTTTTTCAGCTCATACCCATACGGACCGTAATCATACACGGCACTCAGCCCGTCATAGATTTCGCTGGAGGGGAAAATAAACCCATACTCCTTGCAGTGTGAAATGATGCTTTTAAAAACGTCTTCTTGTGTAGCGGTTTGGCTCATGGCGGCAAAGATAAAGAGTATCTTAAATTGTGAAGGGTAGGGAACGGTTTATAGTTGTCCGTTTTCGATTAGTTCAGAAACTGTTCTAAGGTTATAGCGCTGATGGGTGGGAAATCATTGTTACGCAATGCTAAAAGTTGCCGGTCGTTAGTTACGAGGAGGTCTGCTGCTGCCGAAAGGTAGGTGTCGGAAAACTTGTTGTCGTCAGTGTCGCCTTCTACAAGATGGAAGTTATAGTAAATCGCATAGAATGAAGTGTTTTCTGCTGTCAGCAGAACTCCAAGCAGGTTGTGCGTTACTTCCGTGCCCCAGAATTCTGAAAACTTTTCTTCATACTCTAAAAGCATTTCGGATGAAACACATAATGTGTATTGCTGTTCAAGGAAGGCATCAAATACATTTCTGTAAGGCGATTTCTTCCCGATGCAACTGATGAAGTAATTGGTGTCTAAAACGACAGTCACTGAGCGGGGAGTTACTTGGAAGATTTACTCAGCCATTCTTTATAAATGGCTGCGGTGTAGTTGCGGGCTTCTTCTTCCTTGCCGATGGCAGCGTCTAATTTTTTGCGGAAATAAAAATTGAGCAACGACTTCACTTCCTGCAACTGTTTTTCGTCAGTGACATGCCTGAAACTTTTCAGCAGTTCCAATTGCATTTGAGTCAGTTTGTTCGCAGCAAGCATAACAAGAATCGTTTAGGTAAAGCTACGGAAGTTTGAAATAAAAAATCGGTGCAAGAGGGGCAGCAATTTATTTAGGATTGGTGGGCGCGTACTGACTTCGTTTTCGTAACGGTATCTTTAGTAGCGCATGACTTAGGAGGTTTGGGAATTATATTTGGGCAACTCGCGCGCCAGCTATTAGGAATATAGAGAACAAAAGCAGGAATAAGTAAAATCAAACATAGCCATACATTCGATTCCTTCCTATTAAATATTCAATGTCATTAAGACCAATATTGCACTTTTCCGGCAATTTGCAAATATCATCTTCATAGAAAAATGGCTTGTTAGGGATACAGAATTTTTGTCCGCAAAATTGAAATTCATATTTATCAGAAAAGATGGAACAACATGAGATTTCGTATTCTCTGAGAATGCTTACTAATTCATCGCAACATTCAAGTTGCAAATGCAACTTTGGTGAGTAAAAGGGAATGAAGATATTGAATAGGCGACAGATAGCCTAATCGTTTTCTTTCTCGGTGGTTGAGTTTGTCTTGCACCGCTTTCAAGTCTTCTTCGGTGAGATGTTCAAAGGAAGTTTTTTTCGGGAAATATTGCCTGAGCAGCCTATTGTAGTTTTCATTGGTTCCGCGCTCACTATCCTTCAAGGCGCGCGGAGCATTGTCGTGCGCTGATTTCATGGAATAAAAAAAATTACGAAATGCGAGCTATACTAAATGACCCCGCGCTAAACAGCGACCTTCGGAAGGATGGCGTAGCTGTGAGCAGAACTTTTCTTTTACTCGGGGAAATAGCCGAATTAATAACAATTGCGCGCAGCGAAAACGATAATCACAACCTGCGGGATGTGCATATTGACACGCCATATTTGTTAAGCACTTTCAATAATGGCTACGCTTACAAAAGCCGCATCTTCGACAGGGTGCAGAAGTTTATCGGGGTTAAAATGGACACGCTGCTGAATAACTACACGCCCCTGCTCATCAATATTTTTGAGAAAAGCCCCGAATTCAGCGGTTCGGTTCCCATTCATCAAAACCCTTCTTTTTCACAAGAGCCGGAGCATAAATCGGTTTCGGTATGGATACCCTTAATGGATGTAGATAAACATAACGGAACGGTGGGTGTGTTGCGCGGCAGTCAGGATATGTTTGATGGGGTGCGCCCGCCAAACATGGGCGATGTGTTTGCCGACATGCACGACCAGTTGATTCATCAATATTTTGAGCCGCTGGTGATGAAAGCCGGGCAGGTTGCTGTACTTGATGACAGCATGGTACATTGGTCGTTTCCAAACTTGTCGGGCAAAACGCGCACCGCGCTGCAAGTTATTTGTGTACCGAAAGAAGTTCCTCCGGTGTATTTTTTCTATGATTTTGTGACAGAGCAGAAGCAGGTGCGCATGTATCATTGCGATAAGACGTTCTTCTTCCGCTTCAACTGTCACGAAGAGCCTGCCGGACTACAGTGGGTAAAAACATTTGATTACGAATTCAAAGTATTCTCTCCCCAGGAATTCGCGCGCAGAATGGCGGGACGAAACCCGAATTTCCCGGCAGTGAAGGAAATGGCTCTCTAAGCCGCTGCTCTCCTCCTTTTTTTGTATATCGTTAGGAATCTTTGGAATATTTTAATACTTTCATGGAGGTTTTAAAACCTGCAAACAAATTTTTTATGACAAACAGAGTCAGTTATCAAATTCATCCAAAAGAGAAACTCTATTTCAGCACCATGCTTATTTTCAGCTTAATCATGTATGCCGTTATCTTTGGCGCAATTATCATTAGCATCAGTAAAATGAGCATGTGGGTGATGATACCTATTGTTTTTTATATTGTACTGATTGTGTCTTTCATTATGCTCCATTGGGGCATTTTGATTGGATATTTAAAAGGCAACGCGGTGAAAATAACCGAAGAACAATTTCCCGATATTTTTAACAGTGTTGTGAAGCAGGCGCAGCAACTTGAAATGGAATCAATTCCTGATGTGTATTTGCTACAGCAAGGCGGATTGCTGAATGCCTTCGCCACCCGTTTTCTCGGAACGGATTACATCGTGATTTATTCCGACATCTTGGAAGAAGCCTACGAGAGCAATCGTGATAGCGTTGAATTTGTGATAGCACATGAGTTGGGACATATCAAACGCAAACACCTCTCGAAGCGGTTGCTGCTGTTTCCCGCTATGTTTATCCCATTCCTCGGCATGGCATATTCACGCGCCTGTGAATATACGTGCGATAATATCGGTGCGGCAGTAAGTCCGAAAGGAACGATAAACGGCTTGGTGTTGCTCGCATCAGGAAAGAAGCTGTATAAAAAAGTAAATGTGCGCGCATTCATCGAGCAAAATGAAACAGAAGCAGGATTTTGGTCGTGGCTGGCGGAAAAATTATCTACGCATCCGAAGCTGACGAAGCGCGTTGCTTACCAAAGCAAGAATAAAATCTTGTCTGAGGCGGCAACATCAGTAAATAGAATTGTGCAGCACGAGTCTGCGTATGCCTATAAACCAGTTGCCGAAGTTGAAACTCAGTCAGCAAATGCTGAAGGCGGTCATAATCGTTATATGCCCGGTCTGTGATACCGCAAATCGTTTTTCGTTAAAGTAATCGGCTCAAGCCCGATTTTATAATTTAATGCAGGGTAAGCTGGGTGATTAATCGCTTTCCACTTTCTTATTTTTGGCGTGCTTTAAATTGAATGTCCGTCCAAATCTCCCACCTCACCAAACTTTATGGCTCGCAACGCGCGGTTGACGATATTTCGTTTCAGGCGCAGAAGGGTGAAGTGCTTGGCTTTTTAGGACCCAATGGCGCAGGGAAATCAACCACAATGAAAATCATTACGGGTTTCATTCCGCAGAGTGAAGGAACAGTTACCGTATGCGGGCATGATATGCAGCAACAGCCGCTGGAAGTGAAAAAGCGCATTGGATATTTGCCGGAAAACAACCCGCTCTATTATGATATGTATGTGCGCGAGTATTTGGAATTCGTTGCGCGTGTACACAAGTTGGGTAACGAGTCAAAATCAAGAATCAGTGAGATGCTCGAAGTGACGGGACTTTCTCCCGAATCGAAAAAAAAAATCGGGCAGCTTTCAAAAGGCTATAAACAAAGAGTCGGTATTGCGCAGGCGATGCTGCACAACCCGGAAGTGTTGATTCTTGATGAGCCGACAGCAGGACTTGACCCCAACCAGCTTTTGGAAATCAGAGCGTTGATTCAATCGCTGGGAAAAGAAAAAACGGTGATCCTCTCCACCCACATCATGCAGGAAGTGGAGGCAATTTGCGACCGTGTGATTATCATCAGCAAAGGAAAACTTGTGGCAGATGATACGACTGATAATTTGCAGCAACGCGCGAAAGGCAGCGTTGCAGTGTGCGTGGAGTTTAAAGAAAATGTATCAGCAGAGAGTTTGCAAAAAATTAAAGGCGTGAAAAGCGCGAAGCAGGAAAGAAAAGAATGGATGCTCTTTGCGGAAGGCAAAACCGATTTACGCGAAGAAATTTCACGCTATGCGAAAGAAAATAACCTGACGCTGCTCACACTGAAAGTGGAGGAGTCATCCCTTGAGGAAGTATTTAAGTCCTTAACAACTTCAAACTTTAAACCTTAAACTTCAAACTTACCTTGGTTGCCATTTACCTTAAAGAACTCAACGCTTTCTTCAGCTCCGTCATCGGCTATCTTGCCTTGATTGTATTCCTGCTTGTAGTTGGGCTTTTCGTTTGGATTTTTCCCGACACGAGTGTGCTTGAATATGGATATGCTACATTGGATGGTCTGTTCACCACAGCGCCATGGGTGTTTTTGTTTTTGATTCCCGCAATCACAATGCGTATGTTTTCTGAAGAGTTGAGCAGCGGTACGTTTGAATTGCTCTCCACGCGCCCACTCAAAGAATCAGGAATTATTCTTGGAAAATATTTTGCAGCGCTCACGATGGTACTGTTCTCGCTTTTGCCAACAATCATTTATTACATCTCCATCTATCAACTCGGTTCGCCCATTGGAAATATTGACTCGGGCGCTACGTATGGCTCTTATATCGGTTTGCTGTTGCTCGGCTCTGCATTTGTTTCCGTTGGAATTTTTTCATCTTCGATTACGAACAACCAGATTGTGGCATTCGTGCTTGCGGTGTTCCTGTGTTTCTTTTTTTACATGGCATTCGATTTTTTGAGCAAGCTCGATTTGTTTTATGCAAAAACAGATGACCTCGTTGAGTCTATCGGCATCAACGCGCATTATGCATCCGTGAGCAAAGGTGTGCTCGACACGCGTGATTTGATTTACTTCGGCTCGTTCAATGTGATTTTCCTCTTGCTCACGCATCTTTCCCTACAAAGCCGCAAATGGTAGCATGAAAAGGAAGTCGCTGAAATATCAGGCGTTGTTTCGCTTCATCGTTGCAGTTGCAATTCTGCTTCTGTTGAATTTTATCGGCAATCAATATTACGCGCGCTTTGACCTCACAAAAGAAAAACGCTACTCGCTTTCCACCGCTACGAAGCAGTTGCTCAACAGCCTCGATGATGAAGTGTATGTGAAAATTTATCTCGAAGGCGAATTTCCTGCCGGCTTCAAGCGGTTAAGAAATTCTGCAAAGGAAACACTGGATGAATTCAAAGCATATTCAGGCAACAATATTGAGTATGTGTTTATCAATCCTTCGCTTGGAACTGCGGAAGAGCGCAACGCGCTTTACAAAGAACTTAACGCAAAAGGGCTGATGCCAACCAATTTGCAGGTGAAAGGCGAGGAAGCATATTCGCAGAAAATTATTTTCCCCGGAGCCATTTTCACCTATCAGGGCAGAGAATTGCCGGTGCAGTTGCTCGAAAATCAAATCGGCTTTGGTCCGCAGCAAGTGTTGAACAACTCGGTGGAATTACTTGAATATAAATTCGCCAACAGCATCAAAAAACTCACGCAGCGCAACCGCCCGCGCATTTTGTTCACGCGCGGGCAAGGCGAGTTGCCCGACAGAAACATCACCGACTTTGTAAAGACTTTGCAGGGATTGCAATATTCAGTTGACACCATCAACCTCACGCAGCAATTTATTCCGCAAACTGCCAATGTGCTGATTGTTGCAAAACCTACACTTCCGTTTCGCGAGCAGGAGAAATTTAAGATTGACCAATTCATCATGAATGGCGGCAGCGTGTTGTGGCTTGTTGATGCGATGGATGCTGAGATGGATAGCTTACAGGGCAAGCCCGTTTACTTTTCACAGCCGCGCAATCTCAATTTGGAAGACCAGCTTTTTAAATATGGCGTTAGATTGAATTACGATCTAGTGCAAGATCTACAATGTAATCAAATTCCACTGGTTGTTGGAATGTTAGGTGACCAACCGCAAATGGAACTGAGACCTTGGTATTATTATCCGCTCGTTGTTTCTAACAATGAACATGCAATCGTGCGCAATCTTGATGCAGTTGCATTTCGTTTTGCAGGCACGATTGATTTAGTGGGAAAAGATTCAGCAAGCGTTTCAAAAACTCCGCTGCTGCATTCTTCGCAGTATAGTAAAGCATTGCTTTCACCGGTGCGGTTGCATTTTTCTATGTTAAAGGAACCTCCTGACCAAAATACGTTTCAGCAAAAAAATCTGTTGCTGGGCGCGTTGCTCGAAGGAAAGTTTGAGTCGGTGTTTAAAAACCGCGTGGCAAGTTCGTTTGCGCAAGCGCTTGATTCGCTCGAACAACCATTTCTGGAACAAAGCATCTTTTCAAAGATGATTGTGCTATCTGATGGCGATGTAATTAAAAATGATGTGAGCAAAACCGGTTCAGTTTATCCGCTTGGTTTTTATCCCTACACGGAACAAACATTTGCGAATAAGGATTTCCTGTTGAACTGCATCGAATATCTCGTGGACGATATTAAGTTGATTGAAACTAGGAACAAAGAAGTACGGCTGCGCTTGCTCGATAACACGAAAGTGAAAGCCGAAGCAGCAAAGTGGCAATTAATCAATGTGGCTGTGCCGCTGTTTGTGATTGCTTTTTTCGGCATTATATTTAATTGGATTCGAAAAAGACGCTACTCACGATGAAAAAAAATCTACTCTACTTGCTTGCGCTCGCTGTTGTGGCAGCCGTTGTGTTTTTTATTCTGAATCAAAAGAAAGAAGAAATTAAAATTTCGTCTGACCAGGAATTTGCGGTGGAAGATGTTGCCGTGGTTGAAAGAATTGTGCTTTCGAATAAAAACGCGAAAGCCGATTTGCGCAGGGAAGCCGACCATTGGAAAATCAACGGGAAGTATAAAGTGATGCAGCCTAAGATGGATGTGTTGCTGGAAACGCTGAAAAAGATTCGCGTTGAATATCCTGTGTCAAAAGCGGCAACCAAAAACGCAGCAAACGAGCTTGCAGCAAAATCAGTGCGTGTGGAGTTGTATCACAAGGATGAGGACAAGCCATTTAAAGTTTACTACGTTGGAGGCGCAACGCAAGACAGCAAGGGCACCTTCATGCGGATGGAATTGAATGGTGCGCCTGCCGAAAAAATTTATGTGATGCATATTCCCGGATTCACCGGGTTGCTCGATGTGCGCTACTTCACTGAAGAAATAGAATGGCGTGATACGGGAATCTTCGATTATGAGATGGATGACATTGCGCAGGTTTCCGTACAATATCCCATGCAGCAGCAGTTTTCCTTCAATCTTGTTGCGGTGAATGCCGACTCCTTTATTATCACGCAGCCCGCAAATTATACAAGCGCGGTTTCAGACAAAATCTATAAAGAAGGCGTAGTGAAGTATTTGTCGTCATTCGATTTTTTGAATGCAGAAATGTATGACAATGGCAATCCAAAAAAAGATTCCATCACGAATGAGATGCCCTACGCTACCGTAATGGCGACCGACCGCAACGGCAATTCAAAGCAAATGACCGTTTTCTACATGCCGCTGAACAAGCGCAGCAAATCGCAATTCGACAGAGAAGGGAAACATCTTCCGTATGATATTGATAAATTCTACGCAGTGATTAATGACGAAAAAGATTTCGTCATCATCCAGAACTTCGTGTTCGGAAAAATCTTTAGGAAGCACAGCGATTTCTATTTGCAGAGGTAAAACGATTGTCGGTAAGCGTTTTGAAAACGCTGCTCAATAGAAATTTCCTTCCGGCACCTTGGCTAACTTGACGTATCTTTTCGATCTATGAATACAGCGAAACTCCCTTTTCGCATCAGCGTGTTGCTGCTCGTATTGCTGCCCGCTGTTTATTTTTTTCTGCTGTTATTTTTTAATGAATACCTGCTCGTACGCCCCCTTGTACAAATCTGGCTCACCCGCAGTTGGGTCGCGATTTTGCTTTTTTTTCTGTTTTTACTGTGGGGAATAAAAACAACAAGCAGGCTTCAGTCGGCAAAAAACTTTTTATTTGAGCCGATGTCGCCACTGAACCTCGCCATGTTCCGTGTCATTCATTTCTCCCTCTACTTTGTGTTGATTGTATTTCTCCAAATGGACGTAGGTAAAAAAATGACGATGGGCTACGAGTATTTTCCATCTGAAAACAGAGTGGCTATCCCATGGGCAGAATGGTATTCGCTGCATATTCCCATCACTCCCGAAATTATTGACGCGCTGGCTCCTGTTTTCAATATCTCCGCGCTCATGATGTTCTTCGGGTTGTTTACGCGCGTCAGTTCCATTGTGTACTTAATAACTGCTTACTATCTTTTCAGCGTTCACCAAATGTTTGGGAAAGTTGGATGCTCACATCATTTGATTTGGTTTCCCGCCATTCTCGCTTTTTCCAATTGCGGAAGGATGCTTTCTTTAGACGCTCTTATCCGAAAGTACATTTTCAAAAAACCTGTTGACGAAACCCCATCGGTAAAGTATGGCTTCCCCATCAAAGCATCCATTCTTTTGTTGGGCATCATTTATTTTTTCCCGGGTTTCTGGAAGTTATGGAATGGCGGGTTTGATTGGATTTTTCGCTGCAACCTGACATATCAAATGTATTACAAGTGGGCTTCCTTAAATTACTGGATGCCTTTTTTTCGTATTGATAATTATCCAGCGCTGATTGTAGTGGGCAGTCTTTTTGCAATCGCTTTTGAATTAGGATTTATTTTTCTGGCAATGAAGCCTGCTCATCGCATCTGGATTGCCCTGACCGGAACGCTCATGCACACCGGCATTTACCTCTTTATGAAAATATCTTTTTTCAGCCTGCTGTTAAATTATGCCGTGCTGATAGATTGGGAAAAAATTTTCGCCCGCGTGCGGAAAAACAAAATAGTTGCGCATGAAACAGCAGAAACCGCTGCCGTACCTTGGAAGGAAATAAGAGGCGTGTTAGTTATAACAGTAATCCTGCTTTGCGGCAATCTGGTGTTAGGAATGGCTAAACTGATTAGTTACCCGTTTGCCTGCTATCCTCCATTTGATGCGATGGTGCCGCATGAAACGGAGCATGTGTATTATGAAGGATATAAAACAGGCGAGCTTCTGCTCGGCAGCAACCAGATAAAAGAGCGAATATTTAAACACAGACCCGCTTACAACTTAGGCAGGGTAGAAGAAATTCTCATTGAAAATCACACTGGCGCTGACAGCGCGGCAGTACAATCAGGCATTCGCCAGATTTTTGTAATCTCAGAAGATTATGCAGACTTTGACTCAATAGTGCTGTATAAGATAAAACATCCGTTGAAGCCTGAATTGAAAGGCGAGATAAAAGAAAAAAATAGAATCGGGGTATTTTACCCGGACAAATGAGGAATTATTTAAGATGAATAAGTTAAAAAATGATTCAATTGCCAAAAATCAATTCGCAAACACATATAGCTTCTTTTTGACAAACCTCAATCCGGTATTTTTTTTTCCGCTCTATCTTGCGGCATTATTTTCTAACCCAAAATTTGAAACCATGAAAAAGTTATTTGTTCTTGCATTTGCAACTGTATGTTTCGCTTCTGCGTTCGCGCAGCCCGCTGACGGTGATATTATTCTCGGTGGCTCGTTCCGCATCCAAACGGATGGAGATAAAACAAAAAATGAGGATGGAGATGTCTTCAAAGATTACAAGGATTTCCAGTTCAACATCGGTCCTAAAGTGCATTTTATGCTCACAGAGCACATCAGCGTAGGTGGCACGGTGTTTTTTGACATGATGTCAAATTCGGAATTTGAATACTTTCAGGGAAACCCCGATGAAGAGAGAAAAATCAGCGACAAGTCAACCGGCTTTGGCTTGGGACCGGCTGCGCGCTACTGGTGGCAAATCGGTGAAAAGAAAAAATTCGGATTGTTTGCGGAAGCCGGTCTTGGTTTCTCAACCTACAAATCCGTAGATGAGGAGTATGATTTTTTTTAATGACGAGATTACCATTGACAGTGAAGGGCGCACTAATCGCGTGTTTCTCTATGCAGTTCCCGGCATGTATTATGCTCCGGCAAAATGCTTTTTCTTTGAAGTTTCATTCAACGGCTTTGGCTTGTGGTATTTCAATGACACCTACAAAGCGGAAGGCTCAGAGGATAAGTTCAAGAGCGGCTACTTTGACGTGGGTGGCGACCTGAGCGAGCTTTTTTTCGGAGATACGCAAATTGGCTTTAACCTGATTTTCTAATCGGTTCTTTACAAATTTTTCGCAAAGGCTCTGCTTATCCAGCAGAGCCTTTGTTGTTTTCCGCCTGTTCAATTATCCTAAAAACATGTCCAAATCTGTATCTTTGCCCGCAAACCTGAAACCAAATGAAATTTGTCGTATCTACCAGCGCGCTGCTCAAGCAGTTGCAAACGATTAGCGGAGTGATTGGAGCGAGTTCGGTGCTGCCCATTTTGGAAGATTTTCTCTTTGAAATTAAAAGCGGCAAACTCACTGTGTCAGCCACTGATTTGGAAACTTCAATGTCAACCAGCGTAGAGGTGGATGCGAAAACAAACGGAAAAGTGGCGGTTCCTGCCAAGATTTTGCTCGATACGCTGAAGACCTTTGCCGAGCAGCCGCTCACCTTTAATATTGACGAGAAAACGCATGGCGTTGAAATCACTTCTGACAATGGTAAATTCAAATTAGCCGGAGAGAATGCGGATGATTTTCCGAAAATTCCTGTGCCTGAAAATGTGACGCAGGCTGCCATTCCTTCCAGCGTGTTAGCAAGGGCAATCGGAAAAACATTATTTGCCTCAAGCAATGATGAATTGCGCCCCGCAATGACGGGCGTATTTTTTCAGTTGGACAGCGAGGGCACGACATTCGTTGCCACAGACGCGCACAAACTCGTGCGCTACAAGCGCAGCGACACGAAGAGCAGCAAAACTGCTTCGTTCATCGTGCCGCGCAAAGCGCTGAATTTGTTGAAAGCCGCGCTCACGCTTGATGATACGCAGGTTTCGGTTTCATTTAACAACTCAAATGCGTTTTTCAAGTTTGACGAGGTAAGCCTGATATGCCGCCTGATTGATGCAAAATATCCTGATTACAATGCGGTGATTCCAAAAGACAGCAGCAGCAAACTCAGCATCAGCAGAAACAGCTTGTTGAATTCGCTGCGCAGAATCGCCATCTTCTCGAACAAAACCACTAATCAGGTGGTGATGAAAATTGCAGGCAGCGCGCTTTCTATTTCCGCGCAAGACCTTGACTTCTCCAACGAAGCAAGCGAAAAATTGAATTGCAACTACGAAGGCGCTGACATGGAAATCGGCTTCAACGCCAAGTTTTTAATCGAAATGCTCAATACGCTTGAAAGCGATGAGGTGGTGTTTGAGCTTTCCGGTCCTAACCGCGCAGGCATTCTGCTTCCCGCAGAAAAAGATGATGCGGAGGAAATTCTGATGCTGGTGATGCCGGTGATGCTGAATGCGTAAGTGCAACCCCAAGCCCGATAACTGCTTCTTTGTTTCTGTAAATACCCGAACAGGATTTTTCTATTCATGCTAAAAATGAAAATCATGCGATTTATTTTTTCTGCTTTCACCTTCTTGTTTTGTCTGTCCTTACATGCGCAAATCACCCTTACCACATCCGATATGCCTTCGGTGGGCGATACCTTTCCCGCGTATCGCGACACGCAGGTTCCCGGATTTAGCATCGGGCAAAAGGGAGCCAACCGCACATGGGATTTCAGCAACCTGCAACCGGATGAAACGGTGACTACGTATGCAGTGGCTCCTTCATCCACGCCTTACAACTCCACATTTTCAGCTTCCAGCTTTGCGCTTACAACTGATTTCAATGCTTATTTATATTACACCAACAGCGCGTCTGCATTAAGGGTAGATGGCTTGGCAAGTAATGACGCGAATCTCGGAGTGATTGCAGTTCCTTTTTCGCCAAAGCCTGACCAATATCGTTTCCCGACAACTTACTTGGGCGCATTCAGCGGCAACAGCGGGTTTGTAGCCGCAAAACCCTACAACCAGTTGCCGCAAAATATCAAGGACCAAATTGATAATGCGCTTGCATCATTTCCGGGCGCCACTGTAAACCAGGTGCGGGTTACATTCACATCAACTTACACCGACACGATTGATGCGTGGGGAACAGTGACAACTCCTTTGGGAACCTATAATGCGCTGAGACGAAAAAGAGTAGAAAACAGCACAACGATTATTGAAGCACAAATCCAAATTCTTTTCCCTCCGGCTTTCTGGCAGGAAATTGCAAATGTGCCCTCTACAACAGTTGAATACATGTGGCTTTCGGATGTTACAGAAATTCCGCTCGTTTCGCTTGGCTATGACTCGCTACGTAATGTCATTTCGGTGACTTACTCAGGCACTCCGCCTCCGCCCACAGCCGGATTTACTTGGACAAATCCCTCAGGAGGCTTAGTGATTTTCACGAACACTTCGCAAAATAGTCCGACTTCCTATGCATGGGATTTTGGCGATAGCGGATCTTCTACACAACAAACTCCTTCGCACGTATATGCTGCAAACGGCACTTATTACGTTTGCCTCACAGTTACTAATGCAAGCGGCAGCGACACGTTTTGCGATTCTGTGCAAGTAACGGGCATCACGCCTTTTAATGATGCACCAATTGCAAACAGAGATTCCGCGCAAATTGTATATCCTGCAAAAGCAACCCTTGATTTGCTCACGAATGATATTGACCCAAATGGCGACAACATCGTCTATAATATTTTCTTCCCGCCATTGAACGGAACGGTAACGCATCTTGGAAATGGCGTGATTGAATACGAAGCGAATTCAAACTTTCGCGGCATTGACAGTTTCTTCTACAAAATTTCTGATGATGGTTCACCGATTAAATCTGACACAGGAACTGTAGTGATTCGCGTGGATGGCTTGCCTGCTGCGAATTTCACCTATTCCACTTCGGACTTTAATGTGACGTTTGAAAATATTTCATTCGGATTCGATAGCGTTTCGTGGGATTTAGGCGATGGCACTTCTGCTACGACAAATACGGTTGTGCATACTTACGCAAGAGGCTCCTATACTGTCTGTTTGACTGCTTACAATGCTTTCGGCTCAGATGACACATGCAAAGTGGTTGACCTTACGGATGTTGGCGTTGCAGGATTTGAAAGCAATGCAATTAAAATTTATCCCAACCCTGCAACAGATAAAGTCGTGATTGAACTGAAAGAATTGCAGGGCGCGCATACTGTTTCGCTTTACAACAGCATCGGAAAACTTGTGTTGCAAAATGCAATGGAGCGCGAAACACTTCAGTTGAACATCCGCGATTTGCCGACAGGCATTTACAACATCCACATTTCAAATGCAGAGGGAAAACAGGTGTTGTCGCAACCTCTTCTCATTACAGAATAACTTAGAGGTTTCAAATCACCGCACGAGTGAGTACACAGGAAACTTCGATTGACAGACTGTTCCCTCAATTAGAAACGGAATTACGCGCGGAAATTAATGGCAGCAGCGCCTTCAAAGAAGTGAAGGAAGGAGAGGTGCTGATGCAAACGGGGCAATACATTAAATCCAGTGTTTTATTGTTGAGCGGATTACTGAAGGTATATCGCGAAGATGCGGAGGGCAACGAATTTTTCATGTATCACATCGAGCCGGGAACAGCATGCGCTTTATCCATGCTTTGCGCTGCGCGCAATGAAAAGAGCCAGATTAAAATGAAAGCGGTGACGGATTCAGAGATTGCGCTGATTCCGATTCATCTTGCCGATACGTGGGTGAACAAATACAAAAGCTGGTATCAGTTTGTTGTCGCTACCTATCGCGAGCGTTTCGATGAGTTGCTGCAAACGCTGGATAACATCGCGTTCAAAGGTTTAGATGAACGCCTGCTTTTCTATCTTAAACGACATTACGAAACAGCAGGCGCGTTGCTCAATATCAATCATCAGCAAATTGCGCAGGAATTAAACAGTTCCCGAGAAGTAATCTCGCGGCTGCTCAAAAAATTAGAGATGCAAGGTGTCGTAAAACTCAACCGCAACTCGGTAGAAATCCTGAATCCGCAGAAACTTTCGCTCGCGTACTAACACCGGCTTACGCGCGTTTGGCTTTCCCCCTTTTAGGGGAAATACAAAGGGGTGTCTTGTCCTAAAATAGGTTTACACAAAACCTAAAAAATGGAGCACATACAATTCGTAACAGCGTATTCGGAATCCTTCCGAAAGCGAGTTGCTT